>JAZKXS010000087.1:0-2695 GCA_045611745.1 Faecousia sp. | reverse complement strand
ATATAGCTTTAAGGAGCTGATCGATGCCCTGAAGAATAATTACGAGGGCTACGAGCAGTTATACCGCGATTTCAGTACCTTCAAGAAATTCGGCAATGACGAAGCATATGTAGATGCCATTTATAAAGAGGTCGTGGAGCATTTCTACGGCTATCTGCTAACCAAGCAAACGGTACGCGGCGGATATTACGGAGCCGGCTGCAGTACCTTTAACCGGACGGCTACATTTGCAGTAAAGATCGGTGCGTTGCCCAACGGTAAGAAACGGGAAACCACTATCTTGGCCGACAGCATCGGCGCCGTGCCCGGCTGTGACAGAAAGGGCCCCACGGCTCTGATAAATTCTGTGTTGTGGGCAGACCAGACTTTGGCAAAGAGCGGAAATGTCCTGCAGATGAAATTCAGCAAAAACCTTTTCTCAACAAAGGTGGGCAAGCAGGCAATGATCGCCTTGGCGAAAACCTATTTCGCAGGAAAAGGTCAGCAGCTTTCCATTAATGTAGTTTCTTTGGAAGAGCTTTTGGATGCAAGAGTGCATCCCGAGGCACACGAAAATCTGATTGTCCGTGTTGGCGGTTACAGCGATTACTTTGTCCGGCTTTCACCGGAGCTGCAGGAGAATATTATTCAGCGGACGGAACAGGGGCTGTAAGCAATGGAACGGGTTAAAGGACGGATCATTAACATACAGCGCTTTTCTATCCATGATGGCCCGGGTATTCGAACGACGGTCTTTTTAAAAGGTTGTAACCTGCGGTGCCTATGGTGTCACAATCCGGAAAGTCAGCATCCTAAGCCACAGCGAATGTTTTACAGGCACAAGTGTGTGGGTTGCGGAGCATGCAGTCGCATCTGTCAAAAGGCAATGCTTAACCAATGCGACAACTGCGGAAAATGCATAGAGGTTTGCCAGCACGGCGCAAGAGAATTGGTGGGAAGAGAAATTACCCCCGAGGAATTGTTTGCGGAGATTATGAAGGACCAGGCCTATTATGCCACGTCCGGAGGCGGCGTAACATTTTCCGGAGGAGAGCCGCTCCTGCAGCCTGAGTTTATGGAAACAATGCTGCGTATGTGCAAGGAAGCCGGTATACATACGGCTGTTGAGACAGCGGGAAATGTAAATTGGCAAACGATTGCCAATCTCCTGCCTTATGTGGATCTGTTTTTGTATGACATAAAGGCTGTGGATACGCAGGTGCATAAGTACTGCACGGGCGTTGAAAATGATCAGATTTTGGGAAATGCCCGGAAATTGATGGAAATTTGCCCAGAAAAGGTTTTGTTCCGTATGCCGGTTGTCCCGGGATATAACGATTCCCAGGTTGCAGAGGTCGCAGCGTTTACAGAAGGATTCCCTCTGGAGTTGCTTCCCTATCACCGAACGGGCATGGGAAAGTACGATGCGCTTGGTGTAAAATACGAGCTTAGTGATGTTGAACCACCGAGCCCGGAAGAAATGCAGCAATTTACGGAAGAATACCAAGGCGTATTTTGGGAGAGCAATATTGTGTAACTGCGCTCAGCGATATAAATTAAAAAAACGACCATACAGCGTCTACGTGACGTTGTATGGTCGTTTTTTGTGTCAATGCAAAAGGTAAAATCCGTCACTTCTATCTTTTTTCTGGATATGGACTTTTACCTTGTTACGTGTGCGATGTTTTGCGAAATTATTAGAATGGGAAAAGAATTTTCTTGGTCTCTTCTGTCAAGGGTGTGCCGTACTCGGAGAGCATAAATGCTTCAGCAAAACGAACCTTTTTGCCCTTCTTTCTGCCGTAGGTTGCCATAAGCTCTTTTCTGAAACGAGCAGCAACTTTTGCATAACGCTGTGCGTAGGAGAAGGGATAGCTGTCCAGCTCCTTGTCCTTTGTTTTGAAGGTGATACCGCCACGGCAAATCTGTTCAAATCTTTCAACCTTGTCTTTGGGAGCGGTTTCGCCATCTGTATAACAGAGCCACTCGTAGATTTGAGATTCATGGAAATCTGCACACTTGAGCTTAGGTTCAATAGCATCATCAATGTCAATTATGACATCCGCCTTAAATACAGGGTTTGTGAATTCATCCACATTAAACATAATAACAGGCATTTTCTTCATTGCGGGTGTTTCAGGACACTCGTGAGGAACAATCAGCAAATAGGCCGCATCCTGCACCAGCTGCGCTACTGCACGGTGGTCTGCATGATAATCGTTGGTTCTGTGGGTGATAACAAGGTCAGGATTTGCTTGGCGAATATAGTTAATCATTCTTCTGCGTGTTTCCAAATCGGCAACTGCGGCGCAATCTTCGATTTCGAAGCAATCGTACTGGATGCCAAGATACTCAGCAACTGCCATATATTCGCTTCTTCTTTTTTCGCGAGTTTCCTCAATTGTCATACTTTGGTGACCTCTGCAACCATCACAGACGGTAAGAAATTGCACCTCGTGACCCAGTTGTTTATACTTGTATGCGATGCCGCCGCATCGAAATTCGTTATCGTCGGGATGTGCGCCTATAACCAAAAGTTTCATAAACTACCTCAACAGTTAATTATATAGATTTCTTATTTGGCAGTACTGGTGGAGCGCAAGGTTACATCGTGGGCGCCACCCTCTACAATAGAGGTGGCGGATACCAAGGTGATTTTTGCGTTCTTCTGCAAATCAGGAATGTTGGTTACGCCAACGTTACACATTGTGGATTT
>JAZKXS010000086.1:0-1066 GCA_045611745.1 Faecousia sp. | reverse complement strand
TGGCTACCGATTCCTTCCTGTCTGCCGCATCCTTCCAGGAAACCACCAAGGTTCTGACCGATGCTGCAATTAAGGGTAAGGTCGACCACCTTGTTGGTCTTAAGGAGAACGTTATCATCGGTAAGCTGATCCCCGCAGGCTCCGGCCTGATGGCATACCGGGACTTTAAGTCCAATATGGACGAGGACAGCCGGTTTGTCGAGGTTGTGGAATCTGCTGAGGCAACTTACGAAGCAGAAGACGAGGAAATCGTCGAGACTGAAGAATAATCCCTAATAAAAGCCCTCCGGGAAACCGGAGGGCTTTTTCCGTCAAAAACAGGGGAGAAATGCCTAATTTCAACCCATAAGTGGACAGGGTAGGGAAGGAGTGGTATATTTTTTAGGTAAATACAGAATATACAGAAAAAATATAGAAAAAGTGTTGACTTTTCTAACTTTTTGCGTATAATAAGAAGCTGTATGGATATGCAAACAGACTGTCAATCAACCGGGGACATACGTCCTTGCCAGATAGCCCGGCACCGTGTGGTCGTGGGAGCAAAGCAGCTCCGAAAAGCCTTAGTTTCCGGCTCCGCCCAGCAGGTCTATCTCGCAAAAAACGCTGATCCCGCCCTGACCGAGCCTATTGCAGAGCTTTGTCGGGAACAATGTGTGCCCTTTGCCTGGGTCAAGTCCATGACAGAGCTTGGACAGGCCTGCGGTATTGAGGTCGGTGCGGCCGCTGCCGCAACCGTAAAGTGATTTGGTTCTAACGGCATTGCCGTGGAATATATCCGCCAAATGGCGAGAATGAAAGAAAGGAGAAATAGAATGCCTACTTTTAATCAGCTCGTTAGAAGTGGCCGTAAGCAGTCCACCTACAAGTCCACCGCTCCTGCTCTGCAGAAGGGTCTGAACACCCTGGAGAACAAGGCTACCAATCTGCCTTCCCCCCAGAAGCGTGGTGTTTGCACTGCTGTTCGTACCACCAGCCCCAAGAAGCCTAACTCCGCTCTGCGTAAGATCGCCCGTGTGCGTCTGACCAACGGTATGGAAGTTTCCGCTTATATCCCTGGTGTTGGCCA
>JAZKXS010000085.1:0-8930 GCA_045611745.1 Faecousia sp. | reverse complement strand
GGAAATTTATGATCTGATGCAAACCGCCTGCCACATCAGCGAGCACCCTGAGCAGTATGCGGAAAGCTGCAAAGGCAAGAAATTGGCAACCCTCTTTTTTGAACCTTCTACCCGTACCCGTCTGAGCTTTGAAGCGGCAATGCTGGAGCTGGGCGGCAGCGTCATTGGCTTTTCCGAGGCAAGTTCCTCTTCTGCCAGCAAGGGCGAGAGTATGGCAGATACTGCCAAAATCCTTTCCTGCTATGCAGACATTATGGCCATTCGCCATCCCAAAGAGGGCGCACCCTATGTGGCGGCAAAAAATGCTTCCATTCCGGTAATCAATGCCGGTGACGGCGGCCATTGCCACCCCACCCAAACCTTAGCAGACTTACTTACCATTTATCGGGAAAACGGTGATTTTGAAGGCTTGACGGTGGGTTGCTGCGGTGACCTGAAATACGGCCGCACCGTCCATTCTCTGCTGGCAGCATTGAGCCGTTATAAAAACGTAAAAGTGATCCTTATTTCCCCGGAAGAACTGAAGCTGCCGGATTATATCCGTCGTGAGGTGCTGGACAAAGCAGGGATGGAATATCAGGAAGTGACCTCTCTGGAGGACACGATCGGTCAGCTGGATGTGCTGTATATGACCCGTATCCAACGGGAGCGCTTTGACGATCCCTTTGTTTACGAGCGGCTGAAGGACAGTTATATTTTAGACACCCAGAAGATGAAAGCGGCAAAGGAAACGATGCGTGTGCTTCATCCGCTGCCCCGTGTCAATGAGATCAGTGTAAAAGTGGACGATGATCCTCGTGCTGCCTATTTCCGTCAGGCGTTGAACGGAAAATATATGCGTATGGCGCTGATTCTCAAGCTTCTGCAAGATGCCAAAGAAGGCAAAGAAATGGAAGAACCTGCAAACGTGCTGGTTGATACACTGAAATGTACCAATGACCGCTGCATCACTTCCACCGAACAGGAGCTGCCCCATATATTCAAGTGTATGGATCAAGAAAACGGTATCTACCGCTGTATCTATTGTGAAGCCAAAAAGAAGCTATGAAAAAGTACCCATCGGATTTTTTCCGATGGGTACAAATTTTTAGATATTCAGTAGTCTTTCCGCATTTTTGTGGAAGATAAGCGCCTTTTCTTCCTCGGTTAGAGGGAGCGCATTGATGCCGTCAATAGTCTGCTTTTGGCCACGCCAAGGAATATCTGAGCCGAAAACCACTCGCTGAGCGCCAAAATCCCGTATCAGCTTTGTGAAGCTTTCGGGGGTCATAAGCCCCAGGGCTTCCTGGGAGTAATAACCACGCTCACCGGGCTGTAAGCTCCCTAATCCCCAAGAGGTTTCCAAGTATACATTCGGTAGATCGCCGTACATATCCAAAGCCTCATCCCAGCATTCCAGCGCACCCATATGGGCGCCCACAAAGGTCACAGGGCCGGCTTGCTTCAGGGCGTTGCGGATCTGCTTGGGGTCGCTGTTATAGACACCGGGGTAGGCGGGCTCTTTGCCGGAATGATTGACCACGATCAGTCCTAATTCACCGCACTTTTCCAACACACGGATGGATTTCGGTTCGTCGATCATAAAGCCTTGGTATTGAGGGTGGAGCTTAATGCCCTTAAGACCTGCCGCAGCCACACGCTCCAGCTCTTCCTTCCAGTTTTCTGCGTAGGGATGGACACAGCCAAACCAGATAAGGTCGGGGTTACCTTGCTGTGCGCCTGCGATCTGTAAATCATTCATACTCGTAATTTTCAGGGGATTGGTCGCGACCGACAGCAGTACGCTGATGTCAACACCGGCTTCTTTCATAGACACCCGCAGTTCGTCCAAAGAACCGTCTGTATAAGCAGGGGTGGCGGCCTTTATCTCAATGGTTGCAATGGCGTGGGCAGCGATTTTTTTGGGAAATATATGGGCGTGAAAATCAATAATCATTTTTCTGTTACCTCCTGCACCTGCAGGGTATTTTCTTTGACTGCAAAACGAATGTCGAAATTGCCGAAGGTCAATCCGTAAACCCGGTCGGGGTCATTTTGGTAGGAGGGACGGGGGTCGTGGGAAAGAACCTCTAAAACTGCTGTGTGCTTTTCTTTTGGGAGCTTGCACAGCAGCTGTGTGGGGAATTGTACATCTAAAAGGAAATCTCTGACCGTATCCGTAAAACCGCCGGAGGCGTCCGGATGGCTGTCACAGTAGGGGATATAGGGTTTAATATCAAAGATGGGCGTACCGTCCATCAAATCTGCGCCGGCAACCAGCAAAACCGTTCCTTCCTCCGTTCGCTCTGTGCCAAGCAGCCGCACACTGGAAAGGCCTAAGGGATTGGGACGAAAAGGGGAACGGGTAGCAAAGACACCCAGCCTTGTGTTTCCACCCAAACGGGGCGGACGCACCGTAGGCGACCAATCTTCTCTCACAGCCTTGGAAAATTCCCAAATCAGCCATAAATAGGAGAAATCCTCAATGCCACGCAGCGCATCGTCATTTCGATACTCCGGCTCAAAAACGATCCGGGATATAACGGAATTTGCAAGCCCACTTTGCCGAGGAATCCCGAATTTTTCCGTGAAATCGTTTCGAATTCTTGCGATGACTTTTATATCAAAAAGCTCCATATTCCGCCCCCTTTCCCGTTTCTTGTATATAATATCACAAAGCATTTTCCTGTCAAGAAAAAAGAAGCCGTTTTCACGGCTTCTGTCAATCAATGGCTGTCCAGCCACTCGTTTACCTTGGCTTTTGCCACACGGGCGATGTTCTCTTGGGGGTAAGGGGAACATTCACCGCCCCGAACATACATAAAGTACAGGCCTTCGGGTGTCTGGAACAGAATCTCCTCATAGCCTGCCGGGTCACCAAAATAGCCATAAGTAACCTTTTTTACTAAGGTGGCGGTCTCGGTGTCGTATTCCTTCTTGCAAATAATTTTCTTCATTTGTAACACTTCCTTTCTTCTCGGTTACACTAACAAATTTTCAGATTAAAATCAAGGGGTGCTTCTTGTAGACGAAAGGGAGCTTTTGTGTTATTATGAAAAAAAGGGGTGATACTTTTGCGTGATATTGAGATGTTTACGACGAGCAATGGCATAGCCAGTTTGATTTTGCGATCAATACCCACCCAGCAGACAGCCTATATCCATTTACAAAGCTCTGTAACACCGGAGGAACTGCTGAAAGAATGTGTAGCCTTTTGCCGCAGCGCAGGGGCAGAACAAATATTCGCCACCGGCCATTCCTTTTTGGAAAGCTATCCTTTGTTTACTACCGTTTGCAGTCTTCGGGGAACGGTGTCTGACGTAGGGGAGAGCGATTGCTGCCTTTTTCCGGTGACGGAAAAGACTTGGCCGGAATTTTGCGCAATTTATAATGAGAAAATGGCATCGGTTCCCACAGCGCAAATGCTGCGACTTCTCGATCGGGAGGAATATGAAAAAGATTCCTATTTTGTCCACAAGGACGGTGCTGTAATGGGCATCGGTATCCTGCGGAATAACCGGATCGACGCCATAGCCGCCTGCCAAAAAGGTGCAGGCAGAGATGTGCTTGCCGCCCTGTGCCGCTTAATCTGCGGAGAAGAAATTACCCTCGAGGTTGCGGAAAACAACCATAAAGCTATGGCGCTTTATACCCGTTGCGGCTTCCTAAAAACCGGAGAAACCGCCCGTTGGTATAAAATTTTGTAAATGTCAAGAAAAAATACTTGACATTCATCCCAACTTATAGTATGATTCCTTTCGGTGTAAAGGAAAACTGATTGACAGGAGGACGCATATGGAAGCGATTGAAACGCTGTTGCTGTTTGATTACTACGGCGATATGCTGACGGATCGCCAAAAAATGTGTCTGGATTTTAAGTACAATCAGGATATGTCCTTAGCGGAGATCGCTGAAGAATTGGGCGTTAGCCGCCAAGGCGTTCACGATAATATTCTCCGTGCCGAGGCCCATTTGCAGAAAATGGAGGAAAAGACCGGTTGTGTCCGTCGATACCTCCAAAGCCGTGCGGCAAAGCAGACGATTTTAGCTTCTGCCGCAGATCTTGAGAATCATTCAGATCCGGCAGTTCGTAAGGCAGCAGCTGTGATTTTAGCCGCTGCAGGTTCCATTGAGGAGTAAACTATGGCATTTGAAGGATTAACCGAAAAACTCTCCGCCGCCTTCAAAAAGCTCAGAGGCAAGGGCCGTCTGAAGGAAGCTGATGTCAAAGAAGCAATGCGGGAGATCCGTATGGCTCTTTTGGAGGCGGATGTCAGTTATAAAGTGGTCAAGGACTTTGTAAAGTCCGTTACGGAGCGCTGCGTTGGCGCCGATGTACTGGAAGCGCTGAGCCCTGCGCAAATGATCGTTAAGATCGTTGACGAAGAGCTGACAAACCTGATGGGCAGCGAAACCAAGCATATTGCCACCAATCCCAACGGACCGACAGTTGTTATGCTGGTAGGTCTGCAGGGTGCAGGTAAAACCACCAACGGAAGTAAGCTTGCCGGACTCATGAAGCGGCAGGGCAGAAATCCTTTGCTGGTTGCCTGTGATATTTACCGTCCTGCGGCCATTACGCAGTTGCAGGTATGCGGTGAAAAGCTGGGGATTCCTGTCTTTGAAAAAGGGCAGACCGACCCGGTACAGATCGCAAAGGAAGCCCTGACCTACGCCCGTCAGCGTGGTCACGATATGGTGTTCATCGATACTGCCGGTCGGCTTCACATCGATGATACTCTTATGACCGAGCTGCAAAATGTGAAAGCGGCAGTCAACCCCGACGAGATTTTGCTGGTGGTGGATGCGATGACCGGTCAGGATGCTGTTAATGCAGCCCAAAGCTTTAACGAGTGGCTGGATATCGATTCGGTAATGCTCTCAAAGCTGGATGGCGATGCCCGTGGCGGCGCAGCACTGTCTGTCCGTGCGGTTACCGGCAAGCCCATCAAGTTCGTCGGTATGGGCGAAAAGTTAGAGGACATCGAGCCTTTCCATCCCGACCGTATGGCGTCTCGTATTTTGGGAATGGGTGATGTGCTGTCCCTCATCGAAAAGGCAGAAAAAGCGTACGACGCTCAGAAAGCTGCCGAGATGGAGGAAAAGCTCAAATCCAATAAATTCACCCTCCAGGACTTCTACGACCAAATGGTGCAAATGAAGTCTATGGGCTCTATGCAGGATATTCTTGCCCAGCTCCCCGGCGGCGCTGGTATGAAAAATATCCAGGTAGACGAAAAGGCACTGTCCCGAACTGAGGCGATCATCCTTTCTATGACACCTAAGGAACGGGAAAATCCGAACATTATCGGCGCAAGCCGCAAAAAGCGAATTGCCGCCGGTGCAGGTGTCCGGGTAGAGGATGTGAATAAATTGCTCAAATCCTTTGACCAAATGCGCGCAATGATCCGCCAGTTCTCCGGTCCCGGTGCCGGCAAGAAGATGAAGCGGATGCGAGGAATGGGTGGCTTTGGCGGCTTCCCCGGTTTTTAAGATTCAAAAAGCAGAAATGCTTTGCGATAGATAAATTAAGAAATTTTTTTGGAGGTGAAACTCATGGTTAAAATCAGACTGAGAAGAATGGGTGCTAAGAAGGCTCCTTACTACCGTATTGTTGTTGCTGACTCCCGCAGCCCCCGTGATGGCCGTTGCATCGAGGAGATCGGTACCTACAACCCCCTGACCAATCCTGCCACTGTTACTGTTGATGTAGAGAAGGCACAGACTTGGATCAAGAACGGCGCTCAGCCCACCGACACTGTTCGTGGCCTGCTGAAGAACGCTGGTGTTCTGTAATTTCCCTGAAGGAGAATTCCAATGAAAGAGCTTTTGCTGTATATGGCAAAAAATCTGGTGGATGATCCCGATGCGGTAACTGTTACGGAAACCACCGGAGAGGACGGCAAAGTACTGCAGCTTCGTGTCGCACCTGGCGATATGGGCAAAGTCATTGGCCGTCAGGGTCGGATCGCCAAAGAGATCCGTACCATTGTGAAAACCGTTGCCCTGCGCACCGGCGAAAAAATCACGGTCGATATCGTGGATTAACGGCTATGCGTGACGCAGGTGCGTCACGCATTTCCCGTTTAGGAGAAGAAATATGAAAGTATCGTTTATTGAAGCAGGCGAAATTGTTTCAACCCACGGTGTCCGTGGCGAGATGAAGCTGCTGCCATGGACCGATGGTCCTGATTTTTTACTTGACTTTAACCGTGTCCGCATTGGCGGCACGATGTATAAATTGGAATCCTGCCGTGTGCAAAAGACCTGTAATCTTATAAAGCTTGCCGGCGTGGATACAATGGAGGCTGCCCAAGCCCTTCGCGGAAAAACCGTGGAGCTTTACCGTGAAGATGTGAAAGGCGACCTTATCTTTGCCGCAGAGCTGATCGATATGGATGTCTTTGCTGACGGTGTCTGCATTGGCAAGATCACAGATGTGCTGGACTACCCTGGCAACAAGGTCTATGTTGTCACAGGGGAGCATACCTATATGATCCCGGCAGTGAAGGCATTTATATTAAGCACCGATCTGGAGAAAAACGAAATGCAGGTGAAGCTCCTGGAGGGAATGCGTGACGATGAGAATTGACATTTTGACCCTTTTCCCTGAAACTGTTGGCGATGTGCTGTCCGACAGTATTTTAGGCCGTGCCCAGGAACGTGGTTTTATCCGCATCGAGACCCATCAAATTCGCCAGTACACCACCAATAAGCAGTGCCAGGTGGATGATTACCCCTACGGCGGCGGCCGTGGCGCTGTGATGATGGCAGACCCGCTGTACCGCTGCTGGGACGCAGTGCGTCAGCAGACGGAGGGGAAGATACATACCATCTATATGTCCCCCTGCGGTAAGACCTTCACCCAAAAAGATGCCATTCGCTTGAGCAAAATGGAAAACTTGGTGCTTGTATGCGGCCACTATGAGGGCATCGACCAGCGCTTTATTGACGAGTGTGTGGACGAGGAGATATCCTTAGGTGACTTTGTCCTCACCGGCGGTGAGATTGCGGCAATGGCGGTAACAGATGCGGTTTGCCGTATGGTTCCGGGTGTCTTGGCAGACCCGGAGTGCTTTGAGGACGAAAGTCATTATAGCGGTATGCTGGAATATCCCCAGTACACCCGTCCTGCGGTGTGGCACGATCGGCAAGTGCCGGAGATACTCCTTTCCGGCAACCACGCAAAAGTAGCCCAGTGGCGGAGGAAACAAGCCCTGCGCCGTACCCGGGAAAGACGCCCGGATATGTATGAAAAATTAGACCTCACCTCCAAGCAGGACAAAAAGCTCCTTGCAGAAATGGAAAAAGAGGATATGCAAACGCCCTGAGCAGTTCGCTCAGGGCGTTTTATCTTAGGTGGGGTCGTAATAAATTGTGATTTCAAGCTCTGCAAATGCGCTGATATCTTTTACTTTGGTGCCGTAGACACTGAGCATACCCAAGTTGGGGCACTTGGCTAAAGAAGAAATGTTGGAAATTTTATCGTTGTAGTCAAGGTTTAGCATATTTAAGTTTGCCAGGCCGGACAGGGGTGCGACGTTGGAAATTTTATTGTAAGAACCGTTCAGGGAGTACAGCAAACAGTTTTTGTTCCAGGAGGGCAATGCGGTCACTTTGTTGTTGGAAAAATCCAGACTCTGCAATTTAATGTGCTTTGCGAGGGGAGACAAGCTGGTGATCTGATTGTCGGTGATCAGTAGCTCCTGGAGATTTACGCAGGTTGCCAAACCGGATATAGCCGTAAGTTTGTTGAAGGAAAGATCCAAATGGGTAAGGGTGGTCAGTTTACCCAGCGCAGAAATGTCACTTATCATATTGTTGCGTAAAATAAGCTGCTCCAGCGCTGTCAAAGAACCCAGAGGCTTCAGATTTGTGATGGAATTATAGGACAGGTCTAATTCCTGCAAAGAACGCAAAAGCTGCAGATCGTCCAAGGCAACAACGGCATTGTGATCCAGATACAAAACCTGCAAACCTGTAATATTGGAAATAGGGGCGAGGTTACGCAGTACATTTTCCCCAAGATCCAGATAGGTCAGCTTTGTCAAAGCTTCCATACCGGAAATAGAGGAAAGCTGACAGTTACGCAATGTTAGCGAGGTAAGCTCTGTGTGACGCAAAATCATTTGTAATGTGGCATCATCTATGGCGGTATCCCGGATGGTAAGCTTAGTCAAGCTTTCCAAATCCTCGATAAATGCCAGCGAATCGTGTCCTTTGGGAACGGAAAGCTCCGTAAGATAAGGCAAATACTTCATATCTGCATAGCTGCGAGCTTCCACGGGAATGACAAAGGAAGTGACCGACCAAAGGTCATTGGTGTAAACCGTAATACCTTCGGGAATACCAGCCGCCTTGCGGATTGCTATTTCCATTTCCTTGTCGGCAAAGATGATAGGCTCTACAACGCCCTTAATGGTATAGCGCAGCTCAGTTACAGGGCTGACAAGACCGTTCGTTCCAACGGTGATGGCAAACAGGGTGGTTTCTCCGGTTTCCAGAGAAATAGGCTGGGCGTACGCATCTGTGCGCAGAGAGGGGATTTGGGTTTCTGCCACATAAACGTTACCATTTTGTGCCTGCAGGCTGACAGAAAGGTACTCGTTGTAATGACCGGCAGGTATGTCCGGGACAGGTGTTGCAGGGCGGAGGGCTTCCAGCTGGCTGCGTATGGTGGGGTTTTGGACATTTTCAATAAGCTGCAGCGCATCTAAAATCTTGTCTTGATGTACAAAGGCTTGACTCAGAGCAATATAAATATCCACACCACCGCCATCGGAAATGGCACGCATCAGCGTTTCTTCCACCTTGGCGTAGTTGTTTAGGGAAGCATAGTAATCGGCCAGCTCCAAAGAAATCTCTTCGATGCTATGGCCATATTTGTATGCAGCATCGTAAAGCCATGTTGATAAGGCGTGCTGATCATTTTTCTCAAAGAAACGGGCACT
>JAZKXS010000084.1:0-4247 GCA_045611745.1 Faecousia sp. | reverse complement strand
GTGATGTTTGTATTTGCGGCAGTTGCCTGTTCCGGCCTGATCTTTTTCAACTGCGGTATGGGGCTGACCTTTGAAGGGGCCATCAACTGGAAGGGGCTTGCCATTCAAATGCTGCAGGTCTGCCAGTTTAATATGATTCTTGCGCCTTTGATGCTGGTTCCCAAGTTTGAGCTGGCAAGGCAATACAGCGTTATGTTTTCCATGTTTGCAGCCTTGACCACCTTCTTTTCCCTTCCTGACTCTTTTGCCGCGCGGCCTTGGTACGATCACGGATTTTTGAATTTTTGGATATTCCATTGGTTCGCTATCGCGCTGCCCGTATGGATGGTGGCTGCCCGGCGGCTCAAGCCCCAAAAGAAATATATACTCCCTGTAACCGGTTGCGTTTTTGCGTACTTTACGGTGGTATATATTCTCTGCGAAGTGCTCAAGGGCGCAGGTGTCTTGGCGGCAGATGCAAGCTTTTCCTTTATCTACAAATCCGGTCACACCTTCCCGTTAAAGCAGCTATATGATCTGATTGGTGTTCCGTATTTTTATCTGTGGCCACTGATTCCAGCTATGGGGGGCTTTGCCTGGCTTTTGGTAAAGATTTTTCAAAACTACAAAACGGAACCTTACCGTTTATAATGAAAAAAAGAACCTTCCGGTTTACCGGAAGGTTCCTTTTTTCATTTCCATATAGGGCATTTCGGTAAAGCCGTTTTTGCGGTAGGTGCTCAGGGCTGGCAGGTTATCTCCCTCAACCTCAAGACGCTGGAGGTGATTGGGGAATTGCTTTTGTAGGTAATCAAAGAACAAGCTGCCGATGCCTTTGTTCCTACATTCCGGTTTTAAGTAAATATCCTCGATCCAGATGCAGGGGACGCCGTATTCTGTGGAAAAGCTTTTGGCGATCATAGCGTAGCCGGAAAGGACACCGTCTGCTTCAAATACAAAGCCCTCCAAGTAGGGATTGTCGCCAACACAGGCGTCGATATCTGCCCGGAAAATCTCTTCCGAGCCGTTGGTGGCAACGGCAGGGGAGGCGTAAAATACACGCATCATAGAAAGGACTTCTTCCCGGTGGGCGCTTGTCATCGAAAGAATTTGGGTCATATGTAAAACCTCATTTCTATGTTTAAAAAAGCCCACACTTGTCGCAGACAAATGTGGGTTCTTTTCTGGAGCAGGGTACGGGAATCGAACCCGCCTTCACGGCTTGGGAAGCCGTTGTATTACCGATATACGAACCCTGCATCGGGTGTATTATAGCAAAGGGGAAAAAGAAATTCAAGCCCTTTTTGTCGATAAGCGCAGCGGTTGAAAGAAAAGGAAAGCTGTGGTATACTGTCTATGCTGTGAAGCAAATATGATTAACCTCATCCGTCACGGCTTGCGCCGTGCCACCGCCCGGGCCCCTTTTGTCTGCTTTGTAGACATTTTCCCCGCTAACGGGGAAATCTACCCCGGAGGGGAAGGCTTAGAAGGAGTTGGGATAAGTGCGTTTTCGAAAGGTTTATGTAGAAATTTCCAATTTATGCAATTTGTCCTGCAAGTTTTGTCCTGGGACAAAGCGGCAAAAAAGAAGAATGACCGAGGAAGAATTTGCGGCCATCCTCCCAAAGCTGCGCCCTTATACGGATTACCTGTACTTTCATCTGATGGGCGAGCCCCTGTGCCATCCACAATTGCAGCGCTTTTTAGAACTGGCAGGGGAGCAAGGATTTCGGGTCATTCTCACCACCAACGGCACGTTGCTTGCGAAGCAACAAAGTGTTTTGCTCAGTGCGTCGGCGCTGCACAAGGTCAACATTTCTCTCCACGCCTTTGAAGCCAATGACCTTACAACAACTTTTGATGATTATTTAGACGGCTGTTTTGCTTACGGCAAGGCGGCGGAGGGAAAGAAATTAACTGTATTCCGCCTTTGGAATCAGGGCGGCGCAGACCAAAAGAACGAGGAGATTTTACAAAAGCTCCACAGGGTGTTTCCGGAGGCTTGGATACAGGAACGACCGGGTATCCGCATTGGCGATAAGGTCTATTTGGAACACGGGGATAAATTTGATTGGCCGGATCTTTCTGCCCCGGAGGGGGATGTCTGCTTTTGTTATGGACTGCGTGATCAGCTTGGGGTGCTGTGTGACGGCGGTGTTGTGCCTTGCTGTTTAGACCACGAGGGAGATTTGGCTTTAGGCAATCTTTTTGCGCAGGAAATGGAAGAAATTTTAGCATCCCCTCGGGCAAAAGCGATTTATGATGGCTTCTCCAGCGGACAGGCGGTAGAGCCTTTGTGCCGTCGGTGCGGCTATGCCACCCGTTTTGTAAAAAAATAAATTTAATTGCGAAAAAAGAGGAATTCCCGGTTGAATTTTTTAGGCGCATATGTTATAGTATATGCGTATGACTATGGGCGGAGTGCGCCCAAAATATGAGGTGAAAAGGATGCCCCATACCATTGCCGTCGCCGGTAAAGGCGGCGTAGGAAAAACCACCACCTGCGGCATGATGATCGATTACCTGTGCAAAACGGGCAAAGGTCCGCTGCTGGTTGTGGATGCAGATGCCAACTCCAATCTTAACGAGGTTCTCGGTGTAGAGGTGGAGACAAGCATCGGCGCGATCCGTGAGGAAATGGCCCAGGCTGAGCTTAAGGGTACGGTTCCTTCCGGTATGACCAAGGCGGATTATGCCGAATTTAAGTTCAATTCCGCTTTGGTGGAAGAGGACGACTATGATATGCTCGTTATGGGTCGCACCCAAGGCAAAGGCTGCTACTGCTATGTCAACGGTGTACTGAAAACCCAGATCGATAAATATGCAAAGAACTATAAGCACATTGTCATTGACAATGAGGCAGGCCTTGAGCACGTGGCAAGAGGTACGCTGCCGAAGGTGGACACAATGCTGCTGATTTCCGATTGCTCCCGTCGTGGTATTCAGGCGGTTGCAAGATTGGCGGAGATGGTGCAGGAGCTGGGACTCAATCCCGGTCAAATGGGTCTGATTGTTAACCGTGCGCCCGGCGGCGTTCTCAATGCCGGCGTAATGGAGGAAATCGAAAAGCACGGCCTGAAGCTTTTTGGCGTACTTCCTCAGGATGAGGAAATTTACCGCTGTGACTGCGAGGGCGAGCCTTCCGCAAAACTGCCGGAGAGCAATCCGGTGAAGACTGCCCTGAGAGGGATACTGCAGTCTATTGGGCTGTAAAGTTGAGAATTGATAGTTGATAGTTGAGAATTATGGATAATACCGTAAAAGAAAAAAGCTTTCGGTTTTCAGTTCGAATTGTTAAGCTGTGCAGATTTTTGCACGAAATAAAAAAAGAGTTCGTTATGTCTAAGCAACTGCTGCGTTGCGGAACGAGTATTGGTGCGAATGTGGCAGAGTCACAGCAGGCGCAGAGCAGACCGGACTTTACATCAAAACTCAATATAGCATTAAAAGAAGCAGTTGAAACAGACTATTGGTTAAGACTGCTTTATGAAACCGGATATTTGACAAAAGCACAGTTTGTGTCTATTATCTCGGATTGTGATGAATTGGAGAAAATGTTGGTAGCTATTGTGAAATCTACAAAGGATTAATTATCAACTATCAATTCTCAATTCTCAATTAGTTCTGTTAATAAATTAAATTTATTATATAATTTTTACCAAGGGGGAAATACACTATGTCTTTTACACCTAAGACGCAGCCGTATAGCGGTAAGATCAATGCCGTAACTCTGGGCACCGGCGACAAGGCAATTGGCATTGGCGGTCAGAATGTGCTGCCGTTCTACACCTTCGATGCTCCCATTGAGAATGCACCGAAGATCGGCATCGGGATTTCCGATGCTGCTGATTCTTGGGATGTTGCCGGTATTGTAGATTTCTACGCTGGCTGCACCACTATGGCAGAGCGCGCTGCCAAGGCCAATACCCTGGCTGACGCTGACTTCATCTGCCTGAACTTCGAGTCCGCTGATCCCAACGGTGCAAACCGTTCCACTGCTGATTGTGTTGCTGACGCAAAGGCTGTTGCCGCTGTTGTCACCAAGCCTATCGTTGTTATGGGCTGCAAGCACGTGGAGAAGGACGCAGAGCTGCTGGGCGCAGTAGCTGAGGCTCTGTCCGGCAAGAACGCACTGTTCATGTCCGCAAAGAACGAAAACTACAAGACAGTCGGCGCTTCCGTTGCTCTGGCAAGCAGCCAGAAGGTTGGCGCTGAGACTGCTGACGACATCAACCTGGCAAAGCAGCTCAACATCATGCTCAAGGGCC
>JAZKXS010000083.1:0-8296 GCA_045611745.1 Faecousia sp. | reverse complement strand
GCAAGAAATTGGGCTATGGTCTCTGCACCTTCCATTGCATCGGCAAGCTGCTTGCCGGTCAGTTCTTCCCACGGGGTAGTAATAACCGTACAATTGGGGCTAACGGTGCGAATCAGATCACCAGCCGCTTTCAGCTTATCGGCAGCAATTGTGCTTGTCCGGGACAAAATAACCGCAGTAGCAGAAGAAAGCTGGTTGTTATAAAATTCACCAAAGTTACGCATATAGCTTTTCACCTTAGTAGCATCGGCAACGGCAACCTTGAAGGCGACCTGTGTGCCTGCAACCTTTTCCACCGCAGCAATCACATCGGAGAGTTTGCCAACACCGGAAGGTTCAATAATGATCCGGTCAGGCGCATAGTCGTTCATCACCTGCTCCAGTGCCTTGCCGAAGTCACCCACCAAGGAGCAGCAAATGCAGCCGGAATTCATTTCTCGGATCTCTACACCTGATTCCTGCAAAAAGCCGCCGTCAATACCGATCTGACCAAATTCGTTCTCAATGAGGACGATTTTCTGCCCAGCATAATATTCTCGCAGCATTTTCTTAATAAGAGTTGTTTTACCTGCGCCTAAAAAGCCAGAATAAATGTCAATTTTTGTCATAAAAGGCATACCTCCCCTTATATTTTCATTTTTATTATAACACTTTCTGCCAAAAATGACAACACAAAAATATGGACATCTTCGACATCTTTCCCTTGAAAAACTTTCTCTTTTCCTTTTACCATAATTTTAGGCGGTCATTCCTCCCCGGATGCGACAAACCGCCCAAAAAGGGACTTGTTACACTGCGTAACAAGTCCCTTATTTTATGTGTCAAAGATGCTTTGAAATATAGTGGTACTTTTTGTATCGCATTGGATTATTATACTTTCTTGCTCCGCCAAGAAAGTATGCAAAGAATGCGGCATATTATCAACTCTAACTGATCGGTATGATTAGCATTTTGTCGGTGGTGGGATCCGTATCCAGCCCGTTGGCGTTTTGAATGGCAGAAACTGTGGTGCGGCAGCTTTTTGCCACGTCCCAAAGACTTTCCTGCCCCAATCTTCGGAGGATCAAACTGGGGCGGTTCGGGTCTTTTTTCTCCATTTCTCCTAACTCTATACCGGTGATTACCTCCATAGGAGAAAGCATATCTGTCATTTCCCAGAGCATTATCTCACCATGAAGCTGCCCGCCATCCGGAGATAAACTCCAATGGGAACTCAGGATTTCTTCGTACATTTTAGGGTGAACGCCGCCATCTGCTGACATTGGTAATTTTTCCTCCCAATTACAGCTTTCACACCGTATTTTCCCTTGTTGGTCTGCGTACAAAAGCTGTCCGCGAAGAGGTAAAATATAACTATTTTCTCCTGCATCGTACATTCCTGAGCCCGGACAGACCGTTCCGTCGATTATTCGCGCACACTGGCAAGACAATGTGCAGTTCATTGGCAAATTATGGCTGTGTTGCTGCAAAACGCAAGGGATTTCCAGCTCTGCCTGCCGCAGTTTCAGCGCCCGTTGTGTGCTAAAGCTATCCTCCGGGAGCGCAAGCATTTTCCGTTCGGTGATCATATACTGGCAGGTTATACCACATTTAAAAACACAGCTTCCGTCCTCTGTTTTTTCTATTTCCATAGAAGTTACTGCCGGAACAAGATATCCTTGAGCCTCCTGTTCAAAGCTGCGCTCCAAGTCACAGAACTGTGAAAACGGCAGTTCCCCGTCCCAACTTTCCATTTTCCCATCTTTCATACAGAGCATATGCACCTTGGCGTTGCCACGAAACACCAACTTATCCCCCATAACACGTTGCTCAGTAATCGCTGGTTCTACGGTATAATATACGCAGGTGTCCATCTGTGGAGCAGCCAGGGTTTCTTCCACGGAAAAGCCGTGTTCACCTACCTCCTTCATAAAGCACATCGGGTATGTAGGCGTTTGTATTTGCACATCCTCCGGAAGTTCTCCAACCTGCGGAATCGGCAGCATATCTTTTACATAGGCATTCCCACAAACTGCAGCATTGGCACGAAGCATCAGCTTTCTTGCAGACGCGCAACGTGCATCAATGCTTTGCAGATGCCCCCATGCGCAAATTCTTCCATCCCGACCCGGATCCGGAAAGTCCCATTTCATCTGAAATGGCAGCCACGCATCCACACACTGCAATTTTTCGTTCTCCTCCGTGCTGTACAGCACCCACGCCATTACGCCGCCGGAGACAGTCATACCGCCTGTGCGCCACTCCTTACTGCGAAGCAGTACTTGACCCCAAACAGCAACCACGCAGGATGCATCCGGCATTTCCTCCGGTAAGCGCACCTCTTGTGTTACTTCCCCGATTACGGTATCCCCCGTTATTCGACGCAGGCAGGAGATATCCTGTTTTTCAAATTGCAATTCCATAGGCAATCACTCCTTATCCGATTTTCTACTTAATAATATTCACCACCGGACAAGGTTATGCCATTTATTTTTTTCCAAGGCCGCAAATACCTGCAAGAATCAAGCCAATCCCCAAACACCAGCACAAAAAGCCGCCTTCCAGTCCAAGTCCTACCAAAACGCCTAAGCCGAAGGCCATCAAGCAAAAACCAAAAAGCTGATTTTGTCGACACATAAAAAACACCCCCGCAAAAGAATATGCAGAGGGTGTATGGGTTTATACGGGAAATTGGTAATTGAGAGTTGTGAGTTGAAAGTTAGGGTATTCACAAGGCGAAGGGATTTAGATAAGTCTGCAAAGCAGACACCACAATTATCCACCATCAATTATCAACTAAGCATTGGAAAATACTTTGGGCAATGGGAATGCAGATTTGGCTGCCGTAGCCGCCATCCTCCACACAGATAATAAAGGCGATTGGACAATCTTCGTCTAAGGCAAATCCGGTAAGCATTGCATTTGGTTTTTTGTTGCTGCCTACCTCTGCCGTACCGGTTTTGGCGCAAACAGTAAGTCCGGCAAAATGACTATCCCCGTATTTATCTTGAACGTTGCTGCGGAGATAATTTTGCAAAATGGTAGCTGTTTCTTCAGAAATGATCCGCTCTCTTTTGGTAGGTTCTGCCTGATAAATTGTTTTGTAACCATCTTGAATCTTATCTACCAAATAAGGTGAAACGCCCTGCCCTCCGGCAGCAATCCCTCCCACAAAAGTGAGAAATGCGCAGGGATTGATTTGGTCCGTAAACTGGCCCACACCACTCCACGCAATATTCACCGCCGCTTCGTCACGAACATCGTATCTTCCCTTTGCGGTGGTAACACCGTCAAAAGAAACACTATTTACGATACCGAACTTTTCTGCATATGTCGTCATCTTCTCTCCGCCCAGCGCCTCTGCAATTTGGGCAAATGCACAGTTACAGGAATTACGGAAAGCGCTTTGTAACGTCTGTGTTCCGTGGGGCTGTTCGCAGGTAATTTTATCCGGTCCGTAAACAAGCTCGCCTGTGCAAGTAAAAAGTCTGTTCTGGATAGCAGGATCATCCTCCAATGCCGCCGCTAAGGTTACGATCTTAAAAATAGAACCAGGGGTATACAGGCCTTGGGTGAATCGGTTAAGGTACATACTATCGATTTCCTGAATTGCTCCATCCGGGTCAAAGGTTGGATTTGTGACAGCGCACAAGATTTCCCCCGTCTGATAATTATAGACAGCTACCGTTCCGCTTTTTTCTCCAAGAGCGGTCAATGCCGCCTTTTGAAGCTTACCGGACAAGGTCATTTGTGCGGTAGAGCCAGTGGTGCCATAGACATAAATGCCGTTTAGCAAATCAAATGACACAATTTGCTTAGAATAGTGGGAAATTGCCGGAGCGCTGACGCTGCCCTTTCGGTCGCCCAAGTAGTGGACGGTTGCCATACGCAAAAGGGAATCTTGGGTATAAACCCTGTCTCCATTTAAGGAAAGAAGCTGATTCCCCTCTCGATCCACAACCGTGCCGCAACCGATATTACCACCGGTATAGACGTGGGGCGAGCCAGGGAAAACAACCCAATTATGGGCGTTTGTACCATATTCATAAACAAAATAGCCGAAGCCCAGGAGTAAGGCAAAGCAGAGTATTAGTGCCACCATACTGCGGCCTACAATTCTATTCATCCTCCGTCCTCCTTTTCTTCATAAGAGGTACGGCAAAGCTGCCATTTTGCCGGGTATCTGCCGCCTTGATAAAAGCAAGCAGACCCCAAACACAGATCATACTGGATCCACCGTTGGACACAAAGGGGAAGGTCACACCGGTCAGGGGCAGAATATCCACTGTGCCAAGGGCGTTTAGGATGGTCTGGAATACTAAGATAGAGGCAGCGGTCACAGAACCGATCACATAAAAGCTGCTGCGTCCCACAGACGCAGAGCGCACCGCAAACACAGCAAGTGACACCACCGAGAGAATCAGGATCAGCACCATAAAAAGTCCCCATTCTTCGCAAACGGTTGCGATCGCCATATCCGAATCTGCAGCAAATAGATTTTTCATCCAACCATTTCCTGCGCCCAAGCCCAAAAAGCCACCAGATGCCATACACATCAGCGCTCTTGTCTGCTGATAGCCGCCGGCCAAGGGGGATTCCCAAATATGCCGCCAAGTAGCAAAACGTCGCAGTGCATGGGGCGCGATTTTCAAAAGAACTACGCCGGCAAAACCCAACGACGTACACGCCAGCGTAACTGTACCCACACTGCCGGAACGCAAAAACGCAATCACCAAGAACGCCACAAAGAAGATAAGCGCCGTGCCAAAATCATTCATAAGGGCAAGGCAAATGCAGATAAGCGCAGAATAGGCGATAAAAGATATCAGATTTTTCTTATCCATCAGCCGATCCATTGCAGATGCACCGGCATAGACAAAACAAACCTTACTAAATTCCGATGGCTGGATAGAAAAACCGCCTATGGAAAGCCAGTTTTTCGCGCCATGATACTCTTTACCAAATAAAAGCGTAATGATCAAGAACAAAATTCCCATGGCAGCCGCAATGTGCCTTATAACCTTTGCCCGTTCCAAATCCCGGAGCGACCAGCCGATACCAAAAAAGGCAACAATGCCCAGCATCATGGAAACAAGCTGCTTGATCGACTCCTCCGGGCAAACTGCACAAATGGCGCACATACCTAAGGTGGAAAGAAAAAAAGCAATGGTCTCTATTTCAAAAGCTGTTCTGCGAATAGAAAAATAGAAAATCAGCATCAGCCATTGACATACGATGATACCGCCAAAGCTGATAAGTATAGATCCTGCATAGGCAGATGCTCCGTTTAAGGTATAGCCCAAAGCGCAAAGAAGCTGGAATGCCGTTAGGAAAATCAGCGTTGAAAAGCTATAGGCCAGAGACGAAGCCTTAGTGCGGATTTTTGCCATATGCTTTTCCTGCATGGCAGTGATGGGCACAAAAAGGAGTTTCGTATCCCCGATGGAAATTTCATCCTCGCTCTGAAGGGCAAAAACCTCTGTCTTGCGTCCATTGACCTTCATTTTTGCATCTCCCACACAGATCACTGTCCAGCTTCCGTCGTCATAACGGGTCAGTACCGCATGGTTTTTCTCCACCCCTTCATCAGGTATCCGTATATCACTGCGTTTGCTGCTGCCGATAACCGTTTCCCAATGGGTAATGGGGATCCTTCTGTCATCTTCGGTATAGAGCCAACCCCAAATTTCCGGCTCACGACGGAAAAACAGCATTGGCTTCACACACCGGATAAGGATATAAAAGGCCAAAATCGGTGCCAGATACCGCAGCAGTGCTACCAGCACATCAGCATATATGTTCGCAGACAGCTCCATATCCGGCACCTCCTTTATAAATTACAAATGGGATTTATTTGTTTTCCATTTCCCGGAGCAAGGCGATCTCTTTTGCGTAGCCAGGCAGCTCGTTGGGGGTTTCCAAAATCATCGGCTTGCCACGAAGGGCCGGGTGATTGATCACATTTTGGAATGTAGCAAGTCCCAATGCGCCGTCACCAATACACTCGTGGCGGTCTTTGTGGCTGGCAAAGGGATTTTTGGAGTCGTTAATGTGGATCGCCTTCAGTTTATCCAAGCCCACTACACGGTCAAACTCACGCAAAACACCGTCTAAATCGTTGACAATATCGTACCCGGCATCATAAACGTGGCAAGTATCCAGGCAAACACCTACATTGGGATTGCCTACGCCATCGATAATAGCCCGGAGTTCCTCGAATTTACCGCCGATCTCACTGCCCTTTCCTGCCATTCCCTCTAAAAGAACCGTTACGGGATAACCGGGCGCAAGGGCAGCTTTCAGGGCATCTACAATTTGGGAAATTCCCACGTCTGCGCCCTGTCCCACGTGGCTGCCCGGATGAAAATTATAGTAATTCCCGGGGAGCGCCGCCATACGGCGCAGGTCATCAGCAAGTATAGACGCAGCAAATGCCCGGGCAGAAGCCTCTGCCGTGCAAAGGTTCATTGTATATGCGCCATGGGCGACCAAGGGCGCAAAATTGAGTTCTTTCATCAATTTTACAGCCTCTGCAGCATCTGCAGGATCTTCCGCACGGGCCTGACTCCCCCGTGGGTTACGGGTAAAGAAAGCGAACGTATTTGCGCCCAATGCGTGGGCTGTTTGAACCGTATCTGCATAGCCTTTGGATACGGAAAGATGACAACCAAGTGCAAGCATAAGAAATCTCCTTTGGAAATTATAAATTTATCAACCATCTATTCTATTATAGCACATTTTGTAGGAATTGCAATTTATGTTTCCCTGTGGTAAAATGAAGCAAAGGAGGGATTTTTATGCCCAAGTCCGATAATCAAAAGCTTAAGATTCTGTATATTTACGACTATTTGCTAAAAAACTCTCACGAGAAAAATCCCGTGAGAGCATCAGAGCTTATAGATATGTTGGAAAAACACCGCATTTCCTGTGATCGCAAGACCATTTATTCTGATATTGCGGCGCTTCAGGATTATGGTATGGATATTGTTGCAATTCCCGGCAGAAATGGCGGCTACTATATTGCCTCCCGAATTTTTGAATTGCCGGAATTAAAGCTTCTCATTGACGCAGTACAGTCCAGCCGATACTTAACGGAAAAGAAATCCAGAGAGCTCATTGGCAAGCTCTGCGCCCAGTGCAACGAAGAGGATGCTCGCTTTGTAAAGCGCAATGTGTTTGTCTCCGGACGGGTCAAAAGTATGAACGAGTCCATTTACTACAATGTGGACACCATTCAGGAAGCCATTGCCCAGGACAAGCAGATCACTTTCCGCTATTTTGACTGGGATATAAAAGGGCAGCGGAAATATCGAGAAAAAGCATATGTGGCCAGCCCTTACGGTCTCTCCCAGGATAACGAAAACTGTTACCTGCTGGCCTATTCGGATCGCCACGGCATCACTTCTTACCGAGTGGATCGAATGGTAAATATCTCTCTGACTGACCAAAAGCGTCTCCCTTGCCCGGAACTGAGTGATACAAAGCTCTCCCAGTATGCCAACCGTATGTTCCAGATGTTTGCAGGAGAAATGGCAGATGTAAAGCTCCGCTTCCACAAAGATCTTCTCAATGTGGTTATTGACCGCTTTGGGAAAGAGACCATGCTGATTCCTGATGGAGAAGAATATTTTATTTTTACTGTAAAGGTGGCAGTATCTCCCATGTTTTTAAGCTGGGTCATCGGTTTCGGCAACAAAGCAAAAGTTTTGCACCCGGCATCTGTAATCGACGCCTGCAAGGCGCTATGTCAGGAGACTATGGCGCAGTACTAAGGGTTACAGAATGCAAAATTCCTTGCCAAATTTCTGACAGCTCGCCGGCATTCTCTTCCGATGCCATTACCGTAACTGCATAGTGAAAATTCCCATCGTCTAAAATCAAAGTTCTTGCCACTTGTTGGCCTCCCTCACCGGCTGTTGTCCAACTGCACCGATAACAGGTAATTCCATCCTTTTCTGTTTTTATCAGATTCAGTCGGGAGAAATCATAACCGGTGGTATCCGCAACAGTACGGGAAAGATCTCCCCCTTGGAGTGTCTGCACCGTTGCCGTAAAGGAGCCGCAAAGATAGAGTTTCCCCTCTGCACCGGCAATCGTTTGCATTGTGGCATCTTCCGGCAATGTTAGACTCACTTGCATAGGCATTTCCTGCAGTGGGATATATTCATCTTGTAAAGTTTCCCGTTCTTGTCCGCCGCCGCAGGCGGTGAGCAGGCACAGCATAAGTATAATGATCAATAGCTTTTTCAAATTATGCACCCTCCCGGAAAGGTTTTTTATGGAACTGTTTGCCATCTATCTGTTTTTAATAAATGCG
>JAZKXS010000082.1:0-4784 GCA_045611745.1 Faecousia sp. | reverse complement strand
CGCAAAACGGAGCGATGGAAAAACCATCGCTCCGTAAATTTTTCTTAGTAGGCTACGCCCCAGTAGATCATCTTGTTTGCGGGCTTTCCGCAGCAAGCGCAGGTCTCGCCCAAATTCTCCTGTGCAAAGGGGATGCAGCGGGAGGACATGCCGGCAACTTCCTTCATCTTCAGCTCGCAATCCAGTTCTCCGCACCACATAGTCTTAATAAAGCCACCGTTTGCATCCTGCAACGCTTTCGCTTCCTCTACGCTGTGCGCCTCGTAAATGTGATCCTCGAGGTTCTTCTTTGCCTTTGCGAACATACCGCTATGCACCAGCTCCAATTGCTCAGCAACGGCAGTTTCCAGATCTTCGATCTTGACTACTGTCTTTTCGCCATCATTACGGCGAACCAGCACAACCTGACCGTTCTCCAGATCACGGGGACCGCACTCCACGCGCAGCGGCACGCCCTTCATTTCATACTCGGCGCACTTCCAGCCCATAGAGTTATCAGAATCGTCAAGCTTAACACGGAAACCGGCATTTGTCAGCCGATCCTTCAAGCTGTTTGCTGCCTCTAAAACGCCTTCCTTATGCTGGGCGATGGGCAGAATGATTACTTGAATAGGAGCCACCTTGGGCGGCAAAACAAGGCCATTATTATCACCGTGGGTCATAATGATGCCGCCGATGAGGCGGGTAGAAACACCCCAGGAAGTCTCGTGGGGGTTCGTCTTTTGGTTTGTTTTATCGGTAAACTCAATACCAAAGGCCTTGGCAAAACCATCGCCAAAATAGTGAGATGTACCGGCCTGCAGTGCCTTTCGGTCGTGCATCATACATTCGATGGTATAGGTAGCCTCTGCGCCGTTAAACTTTTCCTTTTCGGTCTTTTGACCACGGGTAACAGGCATTGCCAGCACATTTTCGCAGAAATCCGCATAAACGTTCAGCATCGTCTCAGTAAATGCCTTCGCTTCTTCTGCTGTTGCATGAATGGTGTGACCCTCCTGCCACAAAAACTCTCTGTGGCGCAGGAAAGGACGGCTTGTCTTTTCCCAGCGCAGGACAGAGCACCACTGGTTATATTTCATAGGCAGGTCTCTGTGGGATTGTAGCACATTGGCAAAGTGCTCGCAGAACAGCGTTTCCGATGTAGGACGAATGGCGTATCGCTCTTCCAATTTTTCATTGCCACCCATTGTTACCCAAGCGCATTCAGGTGCGAAGCCTTCCACGTGATCCTTTTCCTTCTGCAGCAAACTTTCGGGGATCAACAGGGGCATATAAACATTTTCAACACCCTGCTTCTTAAATTCGGCGTCCATAATACGCTGGATATTTTCCCAAATTGCATAACCATAGGGACGATAGATAAATACACCCTTAATAGATGAGTAGTCAATAAGCTGGGCTTTTTTGCACACATCAGTAAACCATTGGGCAAAGTCTACCTCCATATCGGTTATCTGTTCAACTTTCTTATCTTTTGCCATAATTATAACCTCTTTTTAACATTATTCCGTATTATATATTTTAGCACACCTGTCAAGGGTCTGCATAGGATGAAATAAACATTTTTCCGCCTGCAGGAGGAATACTATGACACAGGTTACATTACTATTAGAGCCATCTGTGGCTCTGTTTTATACGAAGGTTGCAGAGGCAGCAAAAGTGCCACTGGAAAAAGTTCTTGCCGATTCCCTTTTTAAGCTTGCTGCCGAGCTAAGCCTTGAGGCACTACACATAAATTAATATCATAGTATGACAAGCAGCGGTGCAACCGAGTTTCGGTTGCACCGCTGTTTTCGTTATATGCTTTCAGAGTTCAGTTTCTGCAAAATTCCGGAAAGTTTCGCATTGACTACATCAAAGTCAGAAACAACATCCATAATCTGATTGTAGACATCTATTTTACCTGCACTTTGAATCTCTCTGGCAAGATCTGCCACCTCTTGGGCGTGGGAATCGTTATGGCTTACCATAAATTTCATCATTGCCAGTATTTCCTCTATGGCTGCACCTTCACGCTCCAGAGGCTCTGCATCCTCCCTTTTACGAACACCGGAGACCTGATACATTTGATCTGTGGAAATAACCACATCCACTTGGAACCATCGCCCGAAAATGGCAGCCAGCTCCTGTTCGTGGAGCAGATCAATGGAAACATTGCTCGCCCTGCCGGAATGATGCGCCGTAAGTGCTTCACGACTCATACTATGTGCAACAGAAAGTCTGCCGCCTGGTTTGCACAATCCGGCAAGAACAGATATCAGGCGCTTTGGGTCAGGAAAGTGAGGAAAGGCGTTATAGACCATAATACAGTCAAACTGTCGATCAAATTCCGCTTCTTCCACGTCACCGCAAATTACCTTGACATCCGGGAACTTGGAAGCTGCGATTTTAGCCATCTCCGGAGAAATATCAATACCGGTTACAGAGGCAACACCACGATTTAAATAATCCGGGAACAGTACACCGGTACCGCAGGCAACGTCCAAAACATCCACACCGGCTTTTACACCGCCGCAGGTCAGGATCGTTTTTATAATATCCTCTTTTCGAACCATATCTGCGTCCCACCAAGGAGCGCATTTGTCAAAAAATTCGACAACATCCTTCTTTTCCATCAATTTTCCTGCTTTACTTTTTGATAGCGCTTCGGAATAACTCTTGCCTTCTCCAGTACAAGAATCAGCATTGGTATCAAAACGAGGTGAGCCACAGCGCCGGGAAGTGTTCCAACGATATAGCTTGTAACCCAAATAGCAATACCAAAGGGCTGCCCACTTCCCGTAATTAAGATCACAAGCCACTGTGCGATACCGCCAATTAATCGACCGGCAATCATAGAAATAGCCAGTGAAATATAGATATCAGCGCTTAAATGACGGGTGCGGATGACTTTCATCATAAGACCGGCTACAAGGCCATATGTACAAATCTCCGGAGCCATATGCAAAAGCCGCATCAAAGGAGGCATTCCGGTTGTCAAACTGGCAAGTATAGGTCCAATAATTCCGCATGCAGCGCCATAGATTGGTCCGATAAGCAGACCGCAAAGCAGCGCCGGGATATGCATAGGCGAAAACGTAGTCCCAAGTCCAATCGCATGAAAAGCTGTTGGTAATATACAGCAAAGCGCAATGCAGATGGCGCAAATGCAAAGTTTTTTAATAGGATTCATTTTGTTCATTTGAAAATCACCCTTTCTTTTTTCATCATTCTATATCGCCAAATTAGAATTCGCAAGCCCCCCAGGGGGTTATATTTCTTCCCTATTTAATTTTCAAGCTTCTCTACAATACCACCGGTCATCTTAGAAGCTTTCTGTTCTCTCAGAATCTGCAGCAACGTAGGTGCATCGTTTTTCTTGTTCGAGCGCTCCGGCTTTTTTGCGTCCTCCGGAATATACCAAGTTTTGCCGATAAGCTTTCCTTTGGGCTCATCAGTCATTTTCAATTAATAAACAAAGAACCGACCGCTGAAACGGTCGGTTCTTTGAATTTATTTTACTGTTTTCTTTCTGCGGTAGGTTTCTAAAGCTACTATGCAGGTGGCGCTGAGTACAGCCAAGAGGCACCACCAAGAGAGGTTTGTGTTATCTCCCGTTTGGGGTGAGTTTGGTTCTGCTTTTTCGATGGTGCCGATCTCGGTCGGGGCAAGGGTGCCTTTTTCCTCGTTCAGTGTGAGGTGCAGTTCCACGCCTGCGCCATTCTCGGCAACCGATACGGTGTAGGTGCCATCGTCCAGCAAGACAACGTCCGTCTCATTATCCTTTTGAAGTGTAAAGGACAGATAACCTATAACCTTGTCGTCGCTTAGCGCCGTCAAGGAATGTTTACCCGGCTCCACGTCGGTAAAGACAAAATTGCCGTTTTTATCGGTCTTGGTGGTCTTTAAAGTGGAACGCAGTTCCAACTGAGCCTCTGTCAAAGGCTGACCGTTCAGCGTAACCTTGCCTTTTACAGTGTAGGTTTCTTTCGGCGCCACGGGTTCATCCTCGGTTGTGACAGTAAGCACCTTATCCTCATAAACAGCGTCAAGGTCAAGATAGCCGCCGTGAAGCTCCTCGGTAACATCTTCGCCGTTTATCATAACCGACTTGATAACCTTGCCACTTTCGGCGCGAATGAGAAGCCGCAGCTCGCTTAAACGTTCTACGATAAATTCCTCACCGCTGGCACCCTCATAAAACACCTTGGCATTTTCTGCCGAAACGGTGATCTTGTGGCTGTCGGGAACGGTAACGGAGATTGTGGTGTTTGTTTCCTCGGCTTCCGGCTCTGCGGCAAAGGCGGTCACACTACACGTACATAGCAGTAAGAAGCATAACAGCAGTGCTGTTATTTTCTTCACAGTACCGCCTCCTTAGTTGTTTGCGGCCTTATCTACGTAAGAAACGGTAAAGGTAACGGTGTCGGAATACTCGCCTGCGTAAGCGGCGTTCCAGTCGTTAGCAGTAATGTGGATAGAAAGCTCGGTCTTGTCGCCCTCTGTCAGATAAGTAGCAGATGTAAATGCAGCACCGGTGCTGTCCTTAATGGCATAAGGAATCACCTTGGTAGCATCGATGCTGTTTTCCAGCTTGCCGTCGGAGGTCAGTTCCACCTTGATGCACTTGTCGGGGTGGATCTGAGAAGCAGTAACCTCGATGGCGCCAAAAGCGGTCTCGGTGGCGTTGAAGGCTACGTTTACGTCAGCAGGAATGGTCACGGTGTAGCTAGGCGCGATGCTGGTGGTGATGTCAGCATCACCGCCGGTGGTGTTAGCCGCAAAAGCGGTGACAGACAGGCTCA
>JAZKXS010000081.1:0-7448 GCA_045611745.1 Faecousia sp. | reverse complement strand
TATCCCTTTGACGATTATTTCCGACGGTTATCTCTCGGATGATAACCTGCATAAAGCCGGGAAAGATCGGTTGTGGGTGGAAAAGGTACTCTCCCAGCACAACGCAACCATTAAAACCACTTGGCTGCTCACCGTAGACGGTCGGGATCACATCCTGTTTTTACCAAAGGAGGCGGCAAAATGAAGAAATTTATTATTGGCATTACTGTGCTGTCTCTTTTGCTATTATCGGGTTTTTGGGCTGCAAAGGCCACAGAAGAAATGTATAAGCCTGTAATTGCCCTTTTGGAAAAAGCCAGTAACACTGCTCTCAATGGCAATTTTGAAACCGCAAAGTCTCAGGCAGAGGAAGCAAAAAAGCTGTGGGACAAGCGGAAAAATGCCACCGCCACTGTGGCAGACCACACACCAATGGAGGAAATCGACCATCTTTTTGCAGAAACGGATATTTATGCCCAAGCAGAAGAAGTTCCTCATTTTGCTGCATCTTGCGCACAGCTTGCCATAATGGTTCGTAATATGGGCGAGGCGCACGCTCTAAATTTATGGAATCTTTTATGAAAAAGTAACACCCTGCTTTACAGCCGGGTGTTTTTGTTATAAAATAATAGCAACTTGTGTGAAAGGGGCGAAGCAAAATGAAAAAGTGTATCATTTTTTGTGCCGGTGGCTTTACCGCCCTTGCCGCACCTATTGAGAAGGAAGATTATCTGATTGCCGCCGACGGTGGACTGTGTCATTTACAAGCCTTAGGCCTCACCCCCAATGCGATTTTGGGCGACTTTGATTCTCTTGGCTACACACCGGATAATTCCCTTGTATTTCCTGTGGAAAAAGATGACACCGATGCTATGCTCGCTGTGCGCAAAGCGCTATCCCTTGGCTACAAGGAGATCATTCTCTATGGCGCTTTGGATGGCCCTCGGCTGGATCATACCATCGCAAATCTGCAAACATTGCAATTCTTGGCAGAGCATGGGGCTGTGGGTTATCTTGTAGGAAACGACTACATTGCCACGGTGGTTCGCAACAGCGCTGTTTCCTTCCCGGAAACGGCAAAGGGTATTCTCTCTGTATTTTGTATGGGAAAGGATGCCGAGGGCGTTACCCTTACAGGTCTAAAATACCCCCTTCAAAACGGTTGCTTAAGCGCAGGTTTTCCTTTAGGTGTAAGCAATTACTTTACAGGCGCATCTGCAACAGTACAAGTCACAGACGGTTCCCTTTTGCTCCTTTATGACAAGGTAAACGGCTTCCCCTGTGGGGAGGTAGAAAAATGAAAGAAGAACACTACATCCCTGTAATAGATGCCGATCCGGAAATCGGCCTGAGCTTGGAAGAAATACGGCTTCGTGCGCAAAACGGATTACAAAACAAACCCACGGTGAAAACCGGCCGAACAGAAGGACAGATCATAAAAGAAAATCTGTGTACTTTTTTTAATGCCGTATTTGTAATTATGGCCATCGCATTGTTTTTTGCCGGCTCATCCATTATGAATATGGCCTTTATGGTCATTGTTATTATCAACGCCATCATTGGCTGTTTTCAGGAGATTCGCGCCAAGCGGGCTGTGGATAAACTTACGTTACTTTCTGTCCACAAAGTTAAAGCCATAAGGGACGGAGACCTTGTTTCTGTGCGTTGTGATGAGCTGGTTAGAGACGATATCGTGCTTTGCGGACCTGGCGACCAGATCAGTGCAGACGGTATTTTACGGGAAGGCCACATTTATGTAAATGAATCCCTGCTCACCGGTGAAGCAGATGCCGTTGAAAAGCATCCCGGAGAGGCTTTGCTCTCCGGCAGCTATGTAGTCACGGGAAAAGGAAAAATGCAGTTAACGGCAGTAGGCGACGACGCCTTTGCTGTAAAGCTGGCTATGGAGGCAAAGAAAAACCCAAAAGCCGCCCGGTCAGAGATGATGCGTTCCTTGGACATTATGATTCGCTTCATCGGCATCGCCCTTGTGCCAATCGGCCTTTTGCTGTTTTATAATCAGTATAAAGTGCAATCCCTTGGCCTGCGCCAGAGCGCAGAGGCGACTGTTGCCGCCTTAGTTGGTATGATCCCCGAGGGACTATACTTGCTTACCAGCATTGCGCTGGCAGTTTCTTCCTTAAAGCTGACCCGAAAACGGGTACTTGTGCAGGATATGCATTGCGTAGAGACCCTTGCACGGGTAGATGTGCTGTGCGTGGATAAAACCGGCACAATTACAGAACCTACGCAGCAGGTAGAAAATGTGATTCCCCTAAGCAGGCAAGGCCCGGAATATTTAGAGGAAATCATCGTAAATCTTTACGGTGACGAGGACTCGGAGAATGAAACTGCACGGGCGCTTCAAGAGCTTTTCCCCGGCAAGCCCACTTGGCAAAAAAGCTTCGATATTCCCTTTTCCTCAGAGTATAAGTGGAAAGGCGCAGTATATGCCGAAGGCGGCACCTTTATTGTGGGCGCACCGGAGGCTATTTTGGGCGGACATTTTCCGGAAATTGAAAAAACCGCAAATCACTGGTCCGGCATTGGGTATCGTGTTCTGCTCATTGCCGCCTACGACGGCACGCCCCGTCCGGGAAAGCTGGAATTCGGCAGAATCTACCCGGAAGCGCTCATCTTAATGACCAACCGTGTCCGTGCGACCGCCCCGGAAACCTTTGCCTATTTCAAAAAACAGGGGGTTGCCGTTAAGGTCATCTCCGGTGACAATCCGGCAACCGCTTCTGATGTTGCCCTGCGGGCAGGTATTGACAATGCCGATAAATACATTGATGTCTCTGCGTTCAATACTGACGAGGATTTTCTCCGGGCAGCAGAGCGTTACACTGTGTTTGGCAGAGTGACACCCGACCAGAAAAAGAAACTCATTTGGGCGCTGAAAAGACGTGGACATACGGTTGCTATGACCGGTGACGGTGTCAATGATGTACTGGCAATGAAGGAAGCAGATTGCGGCATCGCTATGGCCGGTGGTGCGCAAGCTGCCAGCCAAATTGCCCAGCTTGTGCTGCTGGATGCTAACTTTTCTGCTATGCCCAGCATTGTGGATGAAGGCCGTCGGGTCATTAACAACATCCAACGCGCTGCTGCGCTGTTTTTGGTAAAGAACATCTTTTCTCTGTTTTTGTCCCTCATCGCCATTATTGCGGATTGGCCGTATCCTTTCGCACCGATCAATCTGAGCCTGATCTCCGCGCTAACAATTGGTGTACCCTCTTTCTTTTTGGCTATGGAGCCCAATTACGAACGGGTTCAAGGCAGATTTATTATCAGCGTCCTTCGCAGAGCCTTCCCAGGCGGACTTACCAACATATTCGTGGTAGTTGCAGCCCAAATTGCGCTGTCGCTATTCCAAGTTCCCATGGCGCAGATACAGACCATATGCACAGCTATTTTGGCAATAACCGGTCTAATGGTCCTTCTATCCGTTTGCCACCCCTTTGACAAATTCCGCAGTGTTATTTGGTTTTTGATGGCCGCAGCTTTGCTGTTCAGCTTTTTCTTCCTTGGAAGCCTATTCCAATTAACAGCTGTGGAGGGGAACACCCGTTGGATTATGGTGGCACTGTTGGTTCTCACGCCGTTCGTATACCTGATCAATCAAAAGCTTTTCGACCTTGGTGACCGCATTGTTGCAAAAATCCGCAAGAAATAAACATATCCCCTGCGCTTTTGGCGCAGGGGATATTGCTGTTTATTGCAGATGGCTTTCGTTGATGAGGATATGCACATCGTCCAGCTGCTTCTGAGAAACGGTGGTAGGTGCGTCCATCATCAAGTCCTGAGCGTTCTTATTCATGGGGAAGGTAATGACCTCACGAATGGACTCCTCGCCGGTCAGCAGCATCACCAGGCGGTCTACACCGGGTGCTGCGCCTGCGTGGGGAGGTGCGCCATAGGTAAAGGCATTGTACATAGCCGGGAACTTGGCTTTTACATCCTCTTCGCCCAAGCCTACCATCTGGAAGGCCTTGACCATGATCTCAGGATCGTGGTTACGAACAGCGCCGGAGGCGGACTCATAGCCGTTGATAACCAAGTCGTACTGGTCAGCGTTAATCGCCAGAAGCTTATCCACATCGCCCTCGGCATCCAGAAGGGTCTGCATACCGCCCTGAGGCATAGAGAAGGGATTGTGGCAGAATTCCAGCTGGCCGGACTCTTCGCCCATTTCATACATGGGGAAGTCTACGATCCAGCACATTGCGTACTGCTCCTCGTCGAAGTGACCGGGGATACGCTTGCCCATCATTGTACGGATAACACCGGCAGTTTTTTGAGCTGCCAGCTTCTTACCTGCAGCCATACATACAAAGCTGCCGGGCTTCAGATTCAGTTTTTCTGTCAGCGCCGCTGTCTGCTCAGTGAGGAACTTGGAAACACCACCGGTAAGACAACCGTTTTCGTCTACCTTGACCCAGCAGGCCTTGTTGCCGGTTTGTACCTCTACATCCGCAAGGAGCTTATCAATCCACTTGCGACCCTCGTTGAAGTTGTCCACACTAACTGCCTTGACAGTCGCATTCTGGAAGGGGTCAAACTCAGAACCTGCAACCGCATCGGTAACATCGGTGATCTCCAAATCGATACGCAGGTCAGGCTTGTCAGAGCCGTAACGCTCCATGGCCTCATTGAAAGGAATGTGACGGAAGGGTGCTTCAGAAACACGCTCGTATTTACCAAATTTCTGGAACACGGGGCGAATGACCTCTTCCAAGGTCTGCAGTACATCTGCCTGGGAAGCAAAGGCCATTTCCATGTCCATCTGGTAGAACTCACCGGGGGTGCGGTCTGCACGAGCATCCTCATCTCGGAAGCAGGGTGCAATCTGGAAATAACGGTCAAAGCCGGAGGTCATCAGCAATTGCTTAAATTGCTGAGGCGCTTGAGGCAGCGCATAGAACTTGCCGGGGTGGTTACGGGCAGGAACAAGATAGTCTCTTGCGCCTTCGGGAGAAGATGCGGTCAGAATGGGCGTGGTAATCTCCAAAAATCCCTTCTCGGTCATTAAGCGCCGCAGCTCTGCAACCACCTGACAGCGCAGAATGATATTCTGCTTAACGGCAGGATTGCGCAGGTCAAGATAACGGTACTTTAGACGCACATTTTCGTCTGCATCTCTGGACTTATTGATTTCAAAAGGCAGGCTGTTGTGCCGGCACTTGCCCAGTACCTTAATATCCGTAGGTACAACCTCAATTTCACCGGTTGCCTGCTTCGGGTTCTTGCTTTCACGCTCCCGGACAGTGCCGGTTACGGAAATGGTACTTTCCTTATGGATTCCCTTGATAACTTGCATCATTTGCTCGGTCTCAACGACCACCTGGGTGGTGCCGTAAAAATCCCGAAGCACTAAAAACGCAAAGTTTGCACCGACTTCACGAATGTTCTCCAGCCAGCCGGAGATCGTAACATTTTTACCTGCATCGGAAAGGCGCAATTCTCCGCAGGTGTGGGTTCTGGATTGGAACATAAAATATCCCCTCATTTTTTCTCATATTGCACCGCTTATTCTCTCATAAACCCGAAAAAAAGTCAATCATTTCTTACAATTTAACGAGAAAGCCTTTGCAATTTTCACAAATTTACCGGCTTGTAATGTTTTTTTATGTATATACTATGAAAAGTTGCATTTTTCTTAATTTTTTCATTGATTTTATTGGAATTTTGCCGTACAATATGTTGGCGAGTAGGATGGAAAATCATCAGCGAGGTGAATGGATTGCTTCATATCGTTTTGGTCGAGCCGGAAATACCCGGAAACTGTGGAAATATCGCACGCACCTGTGCCGCCACCGGCTGCAGTTTGCATTTGATAAGACCGCTGGGTTTTGATATTTCTGATAAGGCGCTCAAGCGAGCAGGTCTGGATTACTGGCATCTTTTGGACGTCCACGACTATGATAACTTAGAGGACTTCTTCCAAAAAAACGATGTAAAGCAAATGTGGTGTCTAACTACAAAAGCACCCCGGTGCTACACAGAAGCTGCCTTTGAGCAGGATTGCTACCTGTTCTTCGGCAAAGAGACCAAAGGTCTTCCGGAGGATTTTCTGGAGCAGCATAGTGAAAGCTGTATACGGCTCCCTATGCGACCGGAAGCCCGCAGCCTGAACCTAAGCAACGCTGTTGCGATCACCGTCTTTGAAGCCCTGCGACAATTGGATTTTCCCCACCTGCAGGATTTCGGAAAAATGCGTAAATAACCATTATGGAGGAAATAACAATGAACTACAACAAGAAGTCTATTGAAGACATTGAAGTTGCCGGCAAGCGTGTTCTGTGCCGTTGTGACTTTAACGTCCCCACCAAGGAAGGCAAGATCACTTCCGACAAGCGTATCGTTGCCGCTCTGCCCACCATCCAGTATCTGGTTGACAAGGGCGCAAAGGTCATTCTCTGCTCCCACATGGGCAAGCCCAAGGGTGAGTGGAAGCCTGAGCTGAGCCTCAAGATCGTTGCTGACAGACTTTCCGAGCTGCTGGGCAAGGAAGTAATTATGGCTGCCGATGTTGCAGGCGAAGATGCCAAAGCTAAGGCTGCTGCCCTGCAAAACGGCGATGTAATGCTGCTGGAAAACACCCGTTACATCAAGGGCGAAACCAAGAACGATCCTGAGCTTTCTAAGGCTCTGGCAGATATGGCCGATATTTTCGTAAACGATGCTTTCGGCACCGCACACCGCGCCCACTCCTCTACTGCCGGCGTAGCTGACTACCTGCCTGCCGTCTCCGGCTATCTGGTGCAGAAGGAAGTTTCCATTATGGGCAAGGCTCTGGCCAACCCCGAGCGCCCCTTCGTTGCTATTCTGGGTGGCGCTAAGGTCTCCGACAAGCTGAACGTTATCAATAACCTTCTGGAAAAAGTAGACACCCTGATCATCGGCGGTGGTATGGCCTACACCTTCCTGGCTGCCCAGGGCTACAACGTAGGCAAGTCCCTGGGTGACAACGAAAAGCTGGTCTACTGCAAGGGAATGATGGCCAAGGCAGAAAGCAAGGGCGTAAACCTGCTCCTGCCTGTGGATACCGCCATTGCGCCTGCTTTCCCCTCCCCCATTGATGCTGAAATTCCCGTAGATTATGTGGATTGCACCGCAATTCCTGCTGACCAAATGGGTCTGGACATCGGTCCTAAGGCCTGCGAAGCTTTCGCTGCTGCAGCAAAGAGCGCCAAGACCGTTGTTTGGAACGGACCTATGGGCGTGTTTGAAAATCCCACTTTGGCAAAGGGCACCATCGCTGTTGCACAGGCTTTAGCAGATAGCGACGCTGTGACCATCGTTGGCGGCGGCGACTCCGCAGCTGCTTGCGAACAGCTTGGCTTTGCAAATGCAATTACCCATATTTCCACCGGTGGTGGCGCTTCTCTCGAGTTCCTGGAAGGCTTGGAATTGCCCGGTATTGCTTGTCTGCAAGACAAGTAATGACGAGCAATTCAGGGACCCCA
>JAZKXS010000080.1:0-12633 GCA_045611745.1 Faecousia sp. | reverse complement strand
GTTCGATGCTACCCAGACCATGGTCAACAAGCTGCCCGGCGGCATGACCCAGGTTCAGGTTGTTTCCTGGTACGACAACGAGAACTCCTACGTTTCTCAGATGGTTCGCACCATTAAGCACTTCTCCACTCTCCTGTAATTTAAAGGTTACAAAAGCTTAAAATCCCCGTTCCAATCGGAACGGGGATTTTTTACTTGCTTATTATGGCGGAATTTTGTATAATAACAGCGAATAGAAAGAGGAGGCGCAACTATGGCAAAGCTTTATTTCAAGTATGGCGCAATGGGTTCCAGCAAAACAGCGCAAGCGCTGATCACCAAATATAACTACGAAGAAAACAATTTGAAGGTCTGGCTGATTAAGCCCAGCGCAGACACCCGGGACGGTGAAAGCATCGTACGCAGCCGCATCGGTCTGCAAGCCGTTGCGCAAATTGTTACACCAGATATGGACATTTATGCAATATTCAAAAACGAAAAGTCCACTTGCTGTGACATCATTATCGCAGACGAGTGCCAGTTTTTAACAATTCCGCAAATCGATCAGCTTCGGGCCATTGCCAATGATTTTGACATTCCCGTTATTTGCTTTGGTCTGCGTACAGATTTTCAGACCAAGCTTTTCCCCGGTTCTCTGCGGCTGATGGAAGTAGCAGATACCATTCAGGAAATCAAAACCATTTGCGATTGTGGCAACAAAGCCATTGTGAATGCCCGTATTATTGACGGTTATATCGTTACCGAGGGCGATCAGGTGCTGTTGGGTGGCAATGATGCCTACATCGCAATGTGCCACAAATGCTACATTCAGGGCATTCGGGAGCATCGTAAAATCAAGCTTCACGGTGCGCCGCAGTAATGCCGTTTTCCATTTAACAAAAGATTGCATTTTTTGTCAAATAACGGTATAATGTACTCAGCGCAGTTCCAAAAAAGGAGTGTTTTTATGAAGATTCTAACAATTGCTGTCCCCAGCTATAATTCCCAGGACTATTTGGCTTCCTGCCTTGACAGTCTGGTCGTTGGCGGAGACAGATTGGAAGTCATCGTTATCAACGACGGCTCCAAGGACAACACCGGCGCAATTGCAGACGAATACGCACAGCGTTATCCCAACATTGTCCGCGTTATTCATCAAGAAAACGGCGGGCACGGTGAGGGTATCAACCAAGGCCTATTCAGCGCCACCGGTACATATTTTAAAGTTGTGGATAGTGACGATAAGATGGGTGCTGATCTCCCTGCGTTTCTGGACGCCTTGGAAGAATGTGAAAAGCACGGCGGCGTAGATCTGATGGTCACCAACTATGTTTATACCCACGAGGACGGAAAGGGCGATCGCTGCATTTCCTATAGAAATGTTATGCCCCAAGGTAAGATCTTTGAGTGGAGCGAGACCCACAAGTTCCGCATTCACCAGCACCTCAGTCTCCACAGCTCCACCTTCCGCACAGAGGTGATGCGAAATGGCTGGAAAATGCTGCCCAAGCACGTATCCTACGAGGATAATTTTATGGTCGCTCAAAGCGTCTGTAAAGCAAAACGGCTGCAGTATATGGACATTGACCTCTATCTTTACACCATTGGCCGGGAAGGTCAATCTGTTCAGCACGATATCGGCATACGCAAATACCGCCAGCACCAGGGCGCCGCAAGAGATTGCTTCACTTGCTGCCACTTTGATGACATCCAAGAGCCAAAACAGCAGCGTTATTTACGCCACTTCTGCTTTATGCTCTTTGCCATTGCCTGCTGCTTTAGTCGCCTGAACAAGAGTGACGAGGCCGATGCCGCTTTGGAAGAAATGTGGGCCGAGTGCAGAGCTTTTGACCAAAAATGGGCAGATAAGCTCCGTTACGGCACGATCCTGCGTGTTATGGCCGGCAAGAGTAAGTTCAGCCGGAATTTTACCGTCTTTATTTACAAGCTGGCAAACAAAATCGTTCGCTTTAACTAAGTACAGAAAATCCGCTGATGCGAAATGCATCAGCGGATTTTTATTAGCTAACCGTATCAAATTGGGCATTATAAAGGTTATAATAATGTCCCTTTTGCGCCATTAAGCTTTCGTGAGTACCCTGTTCCACCACCTCGCCCTGATCAAGCACCAAAATGTTATCCGCAGACTGAATTGTGGACAATCGGTGTGCGATGACAAAGCAAGTTTTTCCTTTCATAAGCTGCCGCATCGCATCGGCAATGCGCTGCTCCGTACGGGTATCCACGTTGGAGGTGGCCTCGTCAAGGATCAGCATATGGGCATCCAACAGCATCGCCCTTGCAATGGTAAGAAGCTGCTTTTGTCCTTTGGAAATAGAAGCGCCGTTATCCGACAGCACCGTGTCATAGCCTTGGGGCAGACGGGAAATATAGCCATGAATATGGGCGGTCTTTGCCGCTTCGACCACTTCTTCCATAGTGGCGTCCGGCTTTCCATAGGCAATATTTTCAAAAATCGTACCGTTAAAAAGCCACGTATCCTGCAAAACCATTGTATAGGCTTTGCGCAAGGACGACCTGGTGATATCCCGGATATCCCGTCCATCCAGAAGAATTCTGCCACTATCCACATCGTAAAACCGCATTAAAAGGTTAATAATGGTGGTTTTTCCTGCACCGGTATGTCCCACAATGGCCGTCAGAGAACCAGGCGCAGCGTGAATATCCAGTTTTTTAATAATGGGTCTTTCCGGCAGATAAGAAAAGTCCACCTGCCTAAATTGCACATCTCCGGAAACCGTTTCCAGCGCCAATGCATGGGGCGCATCTTCCTTTTCCGGCTCTGCATCAATAAGTCCAAATACCCGTTCCGCCGCAGCAATGGCGCTTTGCAGATCTGCAAAAATATTGGCAATCTCATTTACCGGGCCAGAGAACTTCCGGGAATACTGTATAAAGCTGGACAAATTACCCAGCGTTACCTTTCCCCTATAAAACAGCACTGCGCCAAACAAACCAACAAAAGACAAGGAAAGATTGCTGATAAAGTTAACAATCGGGCCGTTCATTGTGCCATTGGCTTCTGCAATGGTATAGGCACGGATTGCCTCGTCGTTTTTCTCATCAAATTCCCGAAGCACTTCCTTTTCCAGGCCATAGGCCTTTGTGGTATTGTGGGCAGAGAGCATTTCCTCTACAAAACCGTTTAGTGCACCCAATTTTTGGGAGCGTTTGCGAAATAGTTTCCTTGTCCAGCCGGCATACCACTTGGAAAACAGGAAGGTAACTGGCACAGTCACGCAAAAGATCAGTACCAGCACAGGGGCAATAGACAGCATCATACCAAAAGACACCACCACAGTGACCACGCTTTGCAAGATCTGCACCGCATCTGCAGAAATGGTAGTATTGACAGTATCCACATCATAGGTCAGTATGCTGATGATATCTCCTGTCTGATTCTTGTCATAAAAGCCAACAGGCAGGCGCATCATATTGGCAAAAATGTCCTGCCGCATATGAGTGGCAACATTTTTGGACAGGTAGGCCATTGCAACACGCAGGAAATAGGTCAGCAAAGCAGACAGGCAATAGCACACAAGCATCCAAAAAGCGCATCTGAACACCACTGGAAAATCCACTGCACCAGCGCCAATATCTACGGCATCCAACGCTGTACCGGACAGCTTTGGGCCATAGAGTGCCAGCACACTGCCAGATACAGAAAGCACAATCGCAAGAATCAACAGGTAGCGGCTTCTGCCCAAGTATTGCCACAGGCGCAGCAGCGTCTTCTTTTTGTCCACCGGCTTACCCGACAAGCGGCGCTTATCTCCACTGGTCTCACCCCGGGTCATTCGACCCATAGGTCCTGCCATTATGCCCCCTCCTCTCTCTCGCCCATTTGGGTTCTGGCAATCATTTTGTATTCTTCACAAGTATCCATAAGGGTCTTGTGGTTGCCTGCGCCGATCACTTCACCGTCATCCATTACAAGAATAAGGTCTGCGTGCTGCAGAGAGCTAATTCTCTGGGCCACAATGATTTTCGTGGACGCTTCATAATTTTGCCGCAGCGCACGGCGCAGATTGGCATCCGTTTTATAATCCAACGCAGAAGATGCATCATCCAAAATCAGAATTTCAGGCTTCCCTGCCAAAGCGCGGCTAATAAGCAATCGTTGCTTTTGACCGCCGGAAAGATTATTCCCCCGAATATCCACTTGCCCGGAAAGTCCGCCTTTTTCTTCCACAAACTCTGCCGCCTGGGCATCTTCCACTGCACAAAGCAGCGCTTCGTCCGTGATATCCCGATAATAGCGGATATTTTCCCCGATGGTGGTCATTTTTACAAAGTCATTTTGAAATACAATGCCAAATTTTGCCCGGAATTCCTCCCCGGGGATCGTACGGATGTCCCGTCCATCAACCAGGATTTTACCGGAAGACACATCATAAAGCCGCAAAAGCAGCTTAATAATGGTGCTTTTTCCCGAGCCGGTGGTTCCTAAGATGCCCAAGGTCTGCCCCTTTTTTAAAACAAAACTAAGGTTTTCTAAATTATTCCCCTTTCCGGAATAGCTAAAAGTTACATCCCGGAATTCAATATGAGGCGCATTTTCCTCTGCTGCCTCCTGGGGCAGGCACTGCATATCCTCGGGAAGCTCCATAACCTCTGCAATTCGGTTGGCGCTGGCCTGAGCGGTTGCGCACATAATAATGACCCGTGTGACCATAACCGCAGCATTCAAAATCATAACAAAATACTGCAGAAACGCCACGATCACACCGGAACCAACCTGTCCGGCATTTACTCGGAACGCACCTGCCACCACAAGGGCAGTAAGACCCAAATTGAGGATAAGGGTCGTTAGTGGACCACTGAGGCTGGTGATTTTTTGCGCCTTCAGGGAAACCTTGTTTCTTTCTTCTACCACATTGTCAAACCGTTTTTTCTCATGGGCTGTTTTGCTTAGCGCCTTAATAATCCGCACGCCGGTAATGTTTTCTTGGCAAATCATAACCAGCTTGTCCTGCTGTTCCTGGGTTTTGCGGTGCAGAGGTACAGATTTCTTTGTAACTACGTATACAACGATGCCGATGAAAGGCAACAATCCAACGAGTATCAGCGCCAAAGGCACATCCATAGTCATCATAGAAAATATACCGCCAATAAGCAATATTGGCGCACGGACACCAATTCTCTGAATACGAACAATCAAGCTGTTGACATTGTAAGAATCGCTGGTCAATCTGGACACTGCAGAAGGAACAGTCACCGCATCCATCTGTCGGGGCGACAGGCATTGGAGTTTATCAAACAGATCGTGACGCAGATGCTTTGTGATCTTTCCGGCCGTTTTCGATGCCATTCGGTTAGCTATTATATTCATAACCATTGCCACAACAGAGCAAAGAATCATCAAACCGCCAAATAAGTAAATGTCTTTTTCCAAACCTGCAGGCACTTTTTCGTCCAGCACAACCTGCATCAGCTTTGGAATTTGCAATTCTACATAAGTAGCCACAAATTTAATGACCAAACCCACGAATATGATCCACCAGTAGGGATTTATGTACTTAATTAGTTTTTGCATATTATCCCTCCTCGATATAGGCACGGGCAGCAGTTTTCATTTTCTGCAAAAGTTCCCGAAGCTGACAAACTTCCTCCTCGGTCAGGTCCTTGGTGATGCGTTTTTCCCAGGAATCCCATGCATCGCGCAAAGCAGGAAGGATCTCCATTGTCTTCTGCGTAGGATAAATCCGGGTGATGCGCCGATCCTCCGGGCAGCATTTTCTGGAAATGTAACCGGATTCTTCCAATGCGGCGCTGATACGTGCTACCGTGCTTTTATCTACCAACAACAAACGGGCAAGTCCGTCTTGGGAAATGCCGGGTTGCTGGCATACCTCCATTAAAAAACGGCCGTAGCGGGCATCAATGCCCACAGATTCTAAATATTTTTTGCGATATTCCATTCCGCAGCGTGAAATAGCCGTCAAGTGCTGAATAATAACAGACATATGTGCCTCCTTATTCGTTGCATATGCAACAGTTGTATCTGCAACTAATATAGCACATTCCTTTTTAAGCTGTCAATCTTTCTATGTATGTTTCCCCCGCTTTTTGTAAAAAGTAATATCAGGAGGGATCAATATGAAGGAAAAGGAAAAGCAGCCCATTCCCTGGGAAGCAAAAGACCCAAAGCCGCCCATTGTCCACTCCGGGCATATGGAGAACCGGAAGGCCAATTAACATTACAAAATTCGCAAAAATCCCCCATACGCCTAAGCGTATGGGGGATCAAAATTAAGCTGTGCTGGCAAGCGCAAAGGTTATTGCTCCGCAATTTTCTTAAAGGCTTCGTAAACAAACTGGACCTTAGGCCCGATAATAACCTGCACCGCTGTTTTGGAGGGACGGATAACGCCTGATGCGCCGGCAGACTTGATTTTCTTTTCATCAACCAGCAGGCGATCCTTCACTTCCAGTCTTAAACGGGTAATGCAATGATCAATGGAAGCAACGTTCTCCTTACCACCCAGACCTTCCAGAATAATCTGTGCCATAGCGGTATAGTCGTCACCTGCCAACTCGATCTTCATCTCCCCCTCCTGGTCGTCTTCACGGCCGGGAGTCTTAAGATTCCATTTGGTGATTGCGAACTTAAAGACCAGATAAAACACTACAAACGCTGCAACGCCCAAAGGCAGAATCAGCCAAGTGTTAGCGGCAGCAGGCAAAGAAGCAGAGAAGATCAGATCTGTAGCGCCGGCGGAGAAGCAAAAGCCTGCACGGAAGCCCAGGGCAACCGTAATGGTTGTAAAAACACCGTAAAGCAAAGCATAAACAACGTACAAAGGAAAGGCCAGGAACATAAATGCAAACTCAAAAGGCTCGGTAACACCGCAAATAAATGCACAGACGGCCGCAGCGCCAACAATACCGGCGGCAACCTTACGGTTCTTGGTTTTGGCGGTCTGGATCATTGCCAATGCAGCGCCAGGAATACCAAACATCATACACGGGAAGAAGCCAGCCATATACGTACCAACAGACCAAGTAATCTCGTTTCCGTTCATAATATTGCCCTGTACCAGACCGCTCCAATATGCGTTCAAGTCCCCAAGGCCGATGGCATCAAACCAAAATACATTGTTCAATGCGTGATGCAGACCGGTAGGGATCAGCAAACGGTTCAAGAAAGCATAGATACCAGCGCCCACTGCGCCCAGCTTGGTAATGCCCTGCCCCAAAGCGTATAATCCACCGAAAATCACAGGCCAGACAAACAGCAAAATCGCGGAAACCACAATAGAAACAACACCGGTCACGATGGCGACGGAACGCTTGCCCGAGAAGAAGGACAGGAAGTCCGGCAGTTTCGTGTTTCTAAACTTGTTGTAGCATAGGCCACCAATAATACCGGCCAGAATACCGATAAAAGCGTTACCGGCAACCTTGGCATAAGCAATTTCGTTTACGGCATTTAGCATAAAAGGAGCGATCGTCTTAACCGTTCCGGGAGCCAACAATGTGGTCATCATCAGGTAGGCGACCATACCGGCAAGGCCGGCTGTGCCGTCGTTATCCTTCGCCAAGCCAACACCAACGCCGATTGCGAACAGGATCGCCATATTATCGATCAGAGCAGCGCCTGCCTTGATCAAGAAAACGCCAAGCACATACGCAAAGCCTTCTGTGGCGCCGGCAGCGCCCATTGCAGCAGGAGCAAGCGCATAACCCAAGCCCATCAAAATACCACAGATAGGAAGGGCAGCAACCGGCAGCATCAAAGCTTTTCCCAATTTCTGCAGATGTTTCATCATAATAAAATTCCTCCTTTATCAAAATTCAGATCATTGTTCGTCCACAAGGGTTTTACAGATTCTCTCTGCAAAATTTCTGCAAGCCTTCTGCCGCTGCTGCTTCATCTGCACCTTCGCAGGTAATGGTCAGCTCCATGCCCTGTTTTGCAGATAAGCGCATCACCGCCATAATCCGCTTTGCATCCGCCTTGCCGGCAGGCGCTTCGACGGTAATTGCGCTGGCATAGCCAGAGGCAGCCTTTACGAGCATTCCTGCAGGACGGGCGTGGAGACCCAAGGGATCTTTTATCCTATGTGTAAATGTTTTCACTTTCTACACCTCACTTTCACATACAATTTTCCTGATTTCCAATATACATCCCGGCGCCATTGACAGCTCTTTATATCCCATTTCCAGGAATTTTTCTGTCAATTTTGGGTCTGCCCCCAATTCTCCGCAAACACCTGCCCAAATGCCGGCTTTGTGTGCGCAGGCGGCAATATGGGCCATAAGGGACAATACGGCCGGATGATAGGGATCATAAAATTCACCAAGCGCCGCATTTTGCCGATCCACAGCTAGCGTATACTGGGTCAAATCATTTGTACCAACGCTGAAAAAGTCCGCTTCTTCCGCAAGCGCCTCTGCTATCAATGCAGCTGCCGGTGTTTCTACCATTACACCAATTGGAACTTCTCCTGTTAAAATTCCTTGGGTTGATAACTCCTTGCGAATCTCCTCGCAGAAAGCTTTTGCCTTACGAAGTTCCCAAACAGATGCAACCATCGGGAACATCATACTTAAATTGCCATAAGCAGAAGCCCGATAAATGGCACGAAGCTGCGTCCGGAATATATCCGGTCTGTCCATACACAGGCGCAAGCCCCGCAGACCCAGCGCCGGATTTTCTTCCATCGGAAGATGCAAGTACTCTGCCTGCTTATCGGCGCCAATATCCAGCGTTCGGATAATCACCGGACGGTCTTGCATAATTTCAGCAACCTTTTTATAGGCAGTAAACAGTTCTTCCTCCGTTGGCAGCTCTGTTCGTCCCAAATAGAGAAATTCGCTCCGCATTAGACCAACGCCCTCTGCATCCCCCAGCATAGCCATCTGGGCATCTTCCGGTGAACCAATATTGGCGTACAGCAAAAGGGTTTTTCCGGATTTCGTTATGCTTTTTTTGCCACGGTACTTTTCAAGGGCAGCGCGGTTCTCATCTGCTATATTCTGTTTCTTCTGCAAAATAGCCAATATCTCTCCATCAGGATCGATATGCCAGGCGCCGGTCTCTCCATCTACCGCCAAAACCCCACAGTTCTCAGCATCGTCAAGGGTAATATCCGCCTGCACAAGAGAAGGGATATTTAACGTACGGGCAAGAATTGCGGTATGACTGCTATAGGATCCCTGCCTGGTAACAAGCGCCAATATCCTTTCTCGGGGCAACTGGATTGTTTCGCTTGGTGCCAAATCTTCTGCCACCAAAATAAATTTCCCCTCCGGCAGGGAGAAAACCCGATCTCCCCTCAGTACGCCTGCTACACGCCCAGATACGTCCCGTATATCCGCTGCCCGTACCTGCATATAACTATCTTCCAGCCCAGCAAACATAAGGGCAATACGCTCGCCACATTCTGCGGCGGCAACTGCCGCACCATCTCCGGCAGAAATCGCATCTGCCACCGCCTCCAGGTAATCCGGATCCTCCAGCATCAGCAGCTGAACCTCCACAATGGCCGCCTGCTCTTCTCCAAGAGTAGCTCTTGCATTTTTGTAAAGCTGCATTAATTGGGACTTGGCAACTTCCACTGCGGCATTAAACTTCTCCTGCTCCCGAGGAGCTGTCTCCACCTTGACAGGGGTGTTATTCCCCTGTTTGCGATAAACCACAGCTTTGCCAATGGCAACGCCGGGATAAACCGGTATTCCCACACCCTGTTTCATTCCAGACCCCTTTCTTATGTCAGCTCGATCACAGGGTCACCGGCCGCAACCGTCTTTTCCGTGTGGATATGAAATGCCGAAAAAGCATCGGGATTACAAACAACCATAGGCGTAACTGTATCATATCCAGCCGCAGCAATCGCTTCCCGATCAAATTCTATGAGCAAATCGCCTTTCTCTACCTTATCGCCGGTTTTCGCTTTTACGGAAAAGTGGGCGCCTTGCAATTTTACAGTATCCAAGCCTATGTGTATCAGTATTTCTGCACCCCAAGCAGTAACAAGGGTAATTGCGTGACCTGTCTCAAACACCATATCCACTGTACATGCACAAGGCGCTACGATTGTATTCCCCTCAGGTCGAATAGCGACGCCCTTTCCTACCATTTCCATGGCAAATGTGGGGTCATTAACCTGACTGAGCGCTACCACCTCACCGGACACAGGAGAGCACAATTCCTTTTTTTGCGTACCAAATATTTTTTGGAAAAAGCCCATATTTCATCCCTCTTTCGTATATGCAAAGCACAAATAAATATTTTCGTATGCCTTATCATAACAAATAGCTGCGTCAGTTTTTGTCAAGAACACGCAGCATACAGCAAAGAATTTAATCAAGGTAACGTTTTGACACAGCCAACGCCTTGCTTTTACTTTTTCCTTATGCTAAAATAACGAAAACACAAGCGTGATTTTGAAGAAAGGAGGCTATCTATGAAGCGACTTGTTTCCATGGTGCTCATAGCACTCATATTCTTTTTTAGCATACAGCAAGTGTCCGCTGCCCCTGAAGAATCCTCTGTGCAGGTTCAGGCGACTGTAGCCTCCGATGGAAGCTGTCAGATTTGGGTCAACGCCACGATTCACAAGGTAAATCCCGGTGAACTCTCCTTTGCCATCCCCTTGGAAGCCGCTTCCGTTTCCTTGAACGGCAAATCCATCCGTCCAAAAGCAACAGAGGATGCCAAAATTGTTGATATCTCCGCCCTGTACGGCACAGGCACAGGGGATTTTTCTTTTTCTATTCACTACACCTTACGAGATGTGATCCACAAAACAACCAGCGGTAAGCTGGAGCTTCGTCTGCCACTGCTGAACAGTTGCGCATATCGGATCGATCGTTTCCATTTTTCCCTGACATTGCCTGGCGAAATCACAGAAAAGCCCTCTTTCCAAAGCGGATATCACCAAAATAACATTGAAAAAGACATCATCTATTCCACAAGCGGCGCAACCATTACCGGCAATACCACCAAAACCTTAATTGACCACGAAACATTACTGCTGACCCTTTCCGTAACTGAAGCTATGTTTCCACAACCCATTTTGGAAATATTTACCTCGGATCTGGATTCTATTGGTTTTGCCGTCTGCGCAATCTTGGCGCTTATATATTGGCTCTGGAAGCTGCGGTGTATGCCACCGAAAAAGAAAGACTACACTACCCCTCCGGAAGGTCTCAATGCCGGTCAATTCGGTACGGTTCTGGGTTTGCAAAATGCAAACTTGAGTATTATGGTTTTTTCTTGGGCGCAGCTTGGTTATATTCGTATCCGCCCCGAACGGGAACGGGTTATGCTTATGAAACGTATGGATATGGGCAACGAACGCAGCGACTTTGAGCAAAAGTGTTTTTCAGGCCTGTTTGCCAAGGGAGATCGTGTAGATTGCTCCGGCTACCGCTATGCGTTGCAATGTCAAAAAGTCGCCCATATGCCGCCACCCATCAGTCACCTTGTGGATAAACGCTGCGGAAATGTGCGGATATTCCGTATTTTAAACACCTTATGCGGACTTTTTGCCGGATTAGGCACAGGTTTGAGCCTTGGCTTTGGCGGTTTCTTGCAGCCTGTTTTAGCAATTTTCTTTGCCGCACTTGGGTGTTACACCGCCTATCATATTCAAAACTGGGCAAGCTGTCTTTTCCTTCTGAACCGACAGCAGCTTGTGACAAGCACATTCCTTTCTATCATATGGTTAGGGCTGTCTGCTTTAGCTGGACGGCTGATCATAGGTGTTTTATTCGTTGCTTTCGAGTTCCTTGCAGGTGTTCTTGCCTACTACGGTGGCAGACGCACCGAGGACGGCAGACAGGCCATGGTACGGATCTTGGGCTTCCGCCGATATTTAAGACGGATTGACCGGACGACCCTGGATACCCTCAGCAAGCGCAATCCCGATTATTTCTTTGATCTGGCACCTTACGCTCTTGCTTTGGGTGTGGGAAAAGCCTTCGCCAGACAATTTGGCGCAAAGCCTTTCCGGGAATGTCCTTATATAGACTACCCTCTGCGTGACACGATACCTGCCGCCAAATGGAATAAGATTATGGAAGAAACTCTGCACAAAATGGACGAAGGCAACCGCAGTGTCCCCTTCCGGGAGTTTTCCAGAAAAATGAAACGTATTACAAAATAAAATCCATCGCACCACAATACTGTGGTGCGATGGTTTTTTATTTATTCTGTTCCAGATAAATTAGTAATACTGCAATATCTGCCGGGCTGACGCCGGAAATACGGCCAGCCTGTCCAATGGACACCGGGCGGATTTGGGAGAGCTTTTGTCTTGCCTCTAAGCGTAGTCCGCCAATCTTTTCATAATCAAGATCTGCAGGTAGCTTTCGGCTTTCCTCCTGCAAAAAGGTTTGCACCTGCTTTTCCTGTCGGGCAAGGTAACCTGCATATTTGATTTGAATTTCCACTTCCTCCGTCACCGCCTCCGGAAGCTCCGGTCGGCTTTTATCAAAGGGTGCAATATCCCCATAGGTCACCTGTGGTCTTCGGAGCAGATCGGCAAGCCTTGCAGAATTGGCAACCGGAGTGGAGTCGTATTTTTTGAGCATCTCGTTAAGCGCATCGCAGGCAGCAACGCCCGTTGCCTCTAATCTTTGCAATTCCCGACGCACCATTTCGTATTTCTCTTCCACCTGATG
>JAZKXS010000079.1:0-2031 GCA_045611745.1 Faecousia sp. | reverse complement strand
CTGCGCTTTATCGCTAAAAATGATTTGGTAGATGTGATCATTCCCGGTATGGACGAGCCTGCCCAGGTGAAGGACAATTACGATGCTATTATGGACAGCGCACCGCTTTCAGAGGAAGAACAGGAGAAAATTGCTGCTGTCCGCAAGGAGTTAGGTTCGAATTTCTGCCGTCGGTGTAATTATTGCGCACCTTGTTCTGTGGGCATTAAGATTCCCACCGTATTCTTGTTTGACGGCTATATGACCCGATACGATCTGCCGGATTGGGCGCGGGAACGATATGCGACGTTAGATAAACACGCATCAGACTGTATTGTTTGCGGTGATTGCGAAAAACGCTGCCCCTATCATTTGCCTATTCGGGATATGCTTATGAAAGTGGCAGAAAGGTTTGGCAAGTAAAAAGTATAAAAAAAGTCCAGTCTTTATGTTATAAAGGCTGGACTTTCTTAAAATGTGTGCTACAATGAAATCGATTTTTTGAAAGAAGGCGCATAGTATGCTTACAGTGTTTTTAAATACGTTATCACCGATGCTGATGATGTTTGCGTGTATGGTCACCGGCTTTATTTTGAACAAGAAGAAAATATGTCCGGATAATACAGCATCTGTCCTTTCTAAATTGGAGGCCAATGTTCTGGCACCGGCACTGACGATCAGTACATTTTCTAAGTACTGTACAGTAAAATCTCTATCCGAGCAGTATATGAATATATTGCTTTGCACGTTGCTTTTGGCAATTGCGATCGGTATTGCATTCGCGTTAGCACCCGTTTTTACAGGCAAGGGCTACAACCGGAATGTATACCGCTACGCATTGACATTTGGTAATTTTGGATTTATGGGCAATGCCATTGTGCCTGCTATTTTGGGAGAGGCGGCGCTTTACGATTATATGCTTTTTGCGCTGCCGCTGAACGTAGCGGTGTATACATGGGGTATTTCCGGCCTGATTCCTAAGGGAGAAGGAAAACAAAACCCCCTTAAGAATCTGATGAATCCGTCGGTGTTTGCGGTAGTGATCGGTATGGTGCTGGGATTGACAGGTTTCGTGAAGTATCTGCCTGCGTTTGTTGGCAGCACGCTGACCGGCTTAGGAAACTGCATGGGTCCCCTTGCCATGGTGCTGACTGGCTTTCTGATTGGGCAGTACCCAATTAAAAAACTGCTTAGCGATAAGAAAATTTACATCGCATCTGTTTTGCGGCTCGTGGTGCTTCCGGCACTGTTTATTATCATTTTAAAGCTTTTGGGTGCGAATAATTCTACCCTTGTCTTGTGCTTGTTTGCTTACGGCACGCCCTTGGGACTGAATACTGTCGTATTTCCTGCGGCATATGGCGGCGATCCCTCTACCGGTGTGTCTATGGCAACCATTTCTCATACGGCTTGCGTGATCACGATTCCTGTGATGTATGCGCTTTTGACGGCTCTGTTTTTATGAAATAAACTGGAGTACCGAATTTCGGTACTCCAGTAATTTTTTAGATATCCAAGTCCATCTTGGAAATGACAGCGGCGCAGCGGGGGCAAAGACCCTCGGCGTTTGCTTCTAAAGAGTGCATCCAGCAACGGGGGCACTTTTCGCCCTTGGCTTCAGAAACACCAATGGTGAGGTTGGGGAAGTTTACGCCCTGTGCGATTTCTGCGCCATCTTCGGCAGCTGCCCAATCGCAGGCAGAGACGATGCAGATTTCCGCTAAGTTCAGGCCTTCGCAAGCGGCCTTGATGGTATCGTCGGCAGTTTGCAGAGTTACTCTTGCTTCCAAAGCCTTGCCGATACGCTTGTCGGCTCTTGCCTTTTCCAGAACACCGTTTACGTCCTGGCGGAGCTTCATAACCGTTTCCCACTTTGCCATAGCTGTTTCGTTCAATGCATAAGCATCAAAATTTTCGGGCATTTGGTTCAGAAGGACGTTGCGGTTATCGTCGCTATCTTTATGGGGCATTGCCTGCCAAATCTCATCGCAAGTGTAGGCAAGGATAGGTGCAAACACTTTGGACAGGGCATCTACAATGAGATACAGGGCG
>JAZKXS010000078.1:0-3627 GCA_045611745.1 Faecousia sp. | reverse complement strand
ATCCGTGGTATCCCGGTAACGGTCCTTTTGATGGTGTTCTTCTTTGTGATCTTCTCCTCGGCACGGGATGGCGTTCCTGTGGCAATTGTCGCCTTTGGCATCAACTCCGGCGCTTATATGGCAGAATTGATCCGCAGTGGTATCAACGCAGTGGATAAGGGGCAGATGGAAGCAGCCAGAAGCTTAGGCCTTTCCAAAGGACAGGCGATGGTAAAAATCATCTTCCCACAGGCAATTAAGAATATTTTGCCTGCTATCGGCAATGAGTGTATTGCCCTTCTGAAAGAGACCTCTGTTGCAGGTTATGTGGCGGTGGTAGATGTAACAAAAGCTGCAGCCAATATCCGTAATAAAACATTCGATGCGGTCAATCCCATCGTATTGCTGGCGCTCATTTATTTGGTGATCGTTATTATTATGACACGATTGCTTACGATTCTGGAAAGGAGGCTGGCAAAGAGCGATGGAAAATAAGAATGAAGTCATTATTCGGGTCAAAGGCTTAAAAAAGGAATTTGAAAACTTGCCCGTATTAAAGGGAATCGATATTGATATCCATAAGGGCGATGTAATGTGCGTCATTGGCGCATCCGGCTCCGGTAAATCCACGTTCCTGCGTTGTTTGAATATGCTGGAAATCCCTACCGATGGCAGCATTTTCTTTGAGGATGTAGACCTGACCAGCGAAAAGGTGGACTTGAACCTCCACCGGCAGAAAATGGGTATGGTGTTCCAGCAGTTCAACCTGTTTCCTCACCTGACGGTTCTGGAAAATATGACCCTTGCGCCTACCTTGGTGAAAAAAACGCCTAAGGAAGAGGCGGAAAAGAAAGCTTTAGAGCTTTTGGCACGAGTTGGCCTTGCTGACCGAGCAGATTCTTACCCCAATCAGCTCTCCGGCGGCCAGAAGCAGAGAGTTGCTATTGTCCGAGCACTGTGTATGGAGCCGGATGTGATGCTCTTTGACGAGCCGACGTCTGCCCTTGACCCGGAAATGGTTGGCGAGGTTTTGGATGTTATGAAGGATCTGGCAAAAGCCGGTATGACGATGGTGGTCGTTACCCACGAAATGGGTTTTGCCCGTGAGGTATCCAATCGGGTGATGTTCTTGGATGCCGGCATCATTGCAGAGGAAGGTACACCGGAGGAAATTTTTGGTACACCAAAATGCGAAAGACTACAATCTTTCTTGGCAAAGGTACTGTAATATGAAACTGAACAATAAGGATTTTTTGAAGCTGTTAGACCTGACAAGCGAAGAAATTGCCGGTCTTTTAGCAGATGCGGCAGATTTCAAGGCAAAGAAAAAGGCTGGGATTCCCCATAGACTGTGCGAGGGAAAGAACATCGTTCTGCTCTTCGAAAAGGACTCCACCCGTACGCGCTGCGCTTTTGAGGTAGCCGGTGCGGATTTGGGAATGTCTGTGACTTATTTAGGGCCAAGCGGCTCCCAAATGGGCAAAAAAGAGTCAATTGCGGACACCGCACGGGTTCTGGGCAGAATGTACGACGGCATTGAGTACCGTGGTTACGGGCAAGCAATTGTTGAGGAGCTGGCTAAATATGCCGGCGTTCCGGTTTGGAATGGCCTTACAAATGAGTTCCATCCCACCCAAATACTCGCTGATTTTCTCACGATAATGGAGCATTTTGGTACACTTAAGGGTAAAAAACTTGTCTATATGGGCGATGCCCGATACAATATGGGCAACTCCCTGATGGTTGGCTGCGCCAAAATGGGTATGGATTTTGTGGCTTGCGCTCCGGAAAAATATTTCCCCGATGCCGAGCTGATCGCTAAGTGTCAGGCCATTGCCGCCCAGACCGGCGCAACGCTGCAGTTCATTACCGACCCTGCAGAAGCAGTCAAGGGCGCTCATGTGATTTACACAGACGTCTGGGTGTCTATGGGCGAGCCGGAGAGTGTATGGGCAGAGCGGATTGCGGAGCTTTCTCCCTACCGGGTTACCATGGAGTTGATGGAAAAAGCCGGAAAGCAATGCAAGTTTATGCACTGCCTGCCTGCTTTCCATGATCTGAATACCGTTATCGGCAAAGAAATTGGCGAGAAATTCGGTATTGACTGTATGGAGGTCACAAACGAGGTCTTTGAAAGCGACCGTTCCATCGTCTTTGACGAGGCGGAAAACCGGATGCATACCATCAAAGCTGTTATGGCCGCAACATTATAAGAAACAGCCGACAGGTTATTCCTGTCGGCTTTCTTTTATAAATAAAATATTGTGTTTACAGTTTGTTTATGATATATTCATAGATATTTCAGTATGTATTTTCTAACATTTGGTAGAATAAACATAGAAAGATAAGCAAAGGAGTGTTTGCTATGGATAACGAATTTGAGAAAAACGACCCTGTGCCGGAGGAAGAAGCGGTAAATGCCGTCACACAAGAGCCGGAGGAGGATACCACTTACCACTATAAGCCGGAGCCTGCCCCGGAATATGTAGCAGCGCAATACACGCCCGTAAGGCCGAAAAAGCCGAAAAAGAAAAAAGGTCACGGTAAAAGAATAGTGGCTCTGGCGCTGTGTTGTACACTCCTTGGCGGCATCTGCGGCGCAGGCGGTACGCTTTTAGGTCTGCAGCTTTTGCAAAATAAGGGAAGCGGCAGTTTTCCGGGAAATATCTCCGGAATTTTGCAGGGTCAGCGAGAAAACTCCATAATTGAAATTGAGAAAATCGATACCTCTAAGCTGATGACGGCTGCGGAGGTCTATGCGGCAAATGTCAATTCTACCGTATCCGTTAACTGCACCGGTACAACAAGTTCCGGCGGCTATTGGGGCGGTCAGCAGTCTGTAGCCGCTGCCGGCTCAGGCTTTATCCTAAGCCACGATGGCTACGTTCTGACCAATTACCATGTGGTAGAGGGAATGAGCGCTATTAAAGTGACTCTGTACGACAAACGGGAGCTGACGGCAAACCTGATTGGCTATGACGAGAGTAACGACATTGCGGTGCTGAAGGTAGAAGGGGAGAACCTGACACCTGTGGTGTTGGGCGATTCGGATAATCTGAATGTAGGCGACGGCGTGGTGGCCATCGGCAATCCCTTGGGCGAGCTGAGCTTTACATTGACAGCCGGCTATATCAGCGCCAAGGATCGGATCATTACCTTGTCCGGCGGCACGACGATGACGCTGCTGCAAACCGATTGTCCCATCAATTCCGGCAATTCCGGCGGCGCGCTGTTTAATATGTATGGCGAGGTCATTGGCATTACCAATGCCAAATATTCCAATAACGGCAGCAGCACCGAGGCATCTATCGACAATATCGGTTTTGCCATTCCTATGAACCGAGTAAAGGACATCGTGTTCGCCATTATCGAAAAGGGCGCAGTGACGAAGCCTTTTGTGGGAATTACCGTGACAGGCGTTACCCAGCAGATGCAATCCTGGGGTATTCCTAATGGCGCACTTGTTACGGAGGTAACAATCGACTCTCCTGCATCCAAGGGCGGTCTCAGAGTGGACGATATTATCACCCACTTTAATGGAGAAGCGGTGGATAACCAGAGCGTGCTGGTGGCAATGGTAGGTAGCTGCACACCCGGCCAAAGCGTGGTGTTTACGGTCTACCGTGGCGGCAAAACAATAGACATTAC
>JAZKXS010000077.1:0-6666 GCA_045611745.1 Faecousia sp. | reverse complement strand
GAGTGCGTGTATTATATTTGAGGTTAGCGGTGACTAACTATTCCTTTGTTGGGTAGGTTAGCATATGCTAACTGATGAGAATTTAAAGGAGATCGGCGAAAATGAATCTGTGTGGGGCGGAGCTTGGAAAAGAATATATGGTTACTGCTATCGAAACCGATGACGATGAGCTTAACAGCTTCCTGTTTTCCCTTGGCTGTTATGCCGGTGAGCCGATCACGGTGATCTCCCGTCGTCGGAGGAACTGCACGGTTGCCATAAAGGACGGCAGATACAATATTGATAATCAGTTGGCAGCGGCCATTCTGATTGACTGAAATTATCATAGTGGGCTGCCACCCTTATTTTGTATTTTGGTTAGCGGAAGCTAACTTTCTTAGGAGGAAAGAAAATGAGAATTGCTTTTGCGGGCAATCCCAATTCCGGCAAAACGACAATGTATAACGCCCTGACCGGCAGCAATGAAAAGGTTGGCAACTGGGCAGGCGTTACGGTAGATAAAAAGGAAGCGCCTATTAAGAAGGCGTATGCAGGGAAGCGGGAAATGATCGCCGTTGACCTGCCCGGCGCTTACTCTATGTCGCCTTTTACATCTGAGGAAAGTGTTACCAGCGAATATGTGAAAAATGAAGCACCGGACGTGCTGATTAATATTGTGGATGCGACCAACTTGAGTCGCAGCTTGTTCTTTACCACCCAGCTTTTGGAGCTTGGAATTCCTATGGTGGTGGCGCTGAACAAGCACGATATCAATGAGAAGAAGCAGACAAGTATTGACACTGCGGCGCTGAGTAAAGAGCTGGGTTGCCCCGTGATCGACACCACCTCTACCACAGGTGACGGTTTGAAGGAGCTGGTGAAGGCGGCAATTTCTTCCGTGGGAAAAACACAGAGGGCACCTTATTGTCAGGGCGATGTGGATCTGAGCAACAAGGCTTCTGTGACGGAAGCGGACAAGAAACGGTTTGCTTTTGTGGGCGGCATTGTTCATAAAGTGGAAAAACGGAAAGTACTTACGAAGGACAGAAACTATCAGGACAAAATCGATGGGGTTTTGACCCATCCTCTGATCGGCATTCCCGTTTTTGCCGTGGTTATGTGGCTGGTTTTCTGGCTTTCCCAAGTTGGCCCCGGTGTTTGGTTGGCAGAGGGCTATGAATTTGCAAACGGTACAACCATTCCCGGCCTTGTGACGTTTATCGAGATGTTCGGTGAGTGGGTAGGCGAGCTGCTATCCGGCACAGCGCCGATTTTCCAGACGGTGATTATTGACGGCATTATTGGCGGCGTGGGCGCAGTAGTGGGCTTCCTGCCACTGGTTATGGTTATGTATTTTCTCCTTGCCCTTTTGGAGGATTGCGGCTATATGGCCCGTGTGTCTGTTGTGCTGGACCCAATCTTCAAGAAAGTAGGTCTGTCCGGCAAGTCTGTAATCCCTCTTGTGGTAGGCACAGGTTGTTCTGTTCCCGGCATTATGGCCTGCCGAACCATTCGTGACGAACGGGAGCGCAGAGCCACCGCTATGCTGACCCCCTTTATTCCCTGCGGCGCAAAGATCCCGGTCATTGCCTTGCTGGCAGGTCTTTTCTTCCCGGAATCTACCTGGGTTGCGCCTGCGATGTACTTTGCGGGCATTTTACTGGTGTTCTTTGGCGCGCTGTTGATTCGCTGGATCTCCGGCTATAATCGCAAAAAATCCTATTTTATTATTGAATTGCCCGAATACAAGGTGCCCTCTGTTTGGAATGCATTTAAGTCTATGTGTGCCCGTGGCTGGTCCTATGTGGTAAAGGCAGGTACCATCGTTTTGCTGTGTAATGCGGCAGTTACGATTATGCTCAACTATTCCTGGACGCTGCAGGAGGCGGAGGCCACAGAGTCCATTCTCCACGATATCGCAACGCCCTTTGCTTTCCTACTGATACCCTTGGGCTTTGGTATGTGGCAGCTTGCTGCTGCGGCAGTGAGTGGCTTTGTCGCAAAGGAGGAAGTGGTCGGCACTTTGGGCGCTGTGTTTACGGCGCTGGCAGTAAACGAGAACTTTGAATTGCTCCAGACCGGCAACGGTGAGGCGGTTCTGGGCATCACGGCATCGGCAGGTCTTGCCTACCTGATCTTTAACCTGTTCACGCCCCCTTGTTTTGCGGCAATCGGCGCAATGAACGCTGAAATTAAAAGCAAAAAGTGGTTTTTTGCCGGTGTCGGTTTGCAGTTTGCTGTTGCCTATGTATTATCCTTTTTGGTATACCAGATCGGCACATTGCTGACGATCGGCACAGTTGGAACTGGTTTTGGGGCAGGTATCCTTGCAGTGGCAGGTATTATCACTGCTGTTGTGGTGCTTTCTATACGTTCCAACGCAAAGGGCAGACGGGAATTGGTTGGTTTGCGGAAATAACCATAAAGGAGCAAAATCAGATGATAGATGATATGATTGCTGCTGTTATACTTGCGGCAATTTTAGGCGGTGCAATCTTTTATATCGTGCGAGCAAAAAAGAAGGGTGCGAAATGCATCGGATGTCCTCACAGCAAGACCTGCGGAAAGCAAGGCGCCTGCGATTGCCATAAATAAAAATGTCCCGGAGAAGACTTTCGGTTTTAAGGACAGTTTTTGCAATAATTCAACAGAAAGATAAACGGTTACAGCCAGAGGCTCGCTTTGTGTAAAGGGAGCTGTCAATAGTTGACCGGGGGATCGTTTTGGCGCAAATTCAACTTCTACAATCCCTCCGTCACGGCTACGCCGTGCCACCCTCCCTTGCACAAGGGAGGGCTTTTTCATTCAAGCCGAAGGATTGGTATGGCATTATGCGATAACGTGCATCTGCCTTCGGATGATCCCATATATCGCTTCATGATGTTTCCATCTGCGACTTTTTCGCAATGCTATATTTACAGTATTTTTTATTTGTGATATAATTGTGCAAACTTGATTGATAATTTATAGGAGATGATCAATATGAAAGTTTGTGTCCTGCAACCCAATTATTCTTTTAACGAAAATGATGCGGACAAGTGCTTTGAGGACTTATTGCTCCTTTTAGAGCAATGCGATGACAGCATGGATATTATTGTTTTACCGGAATATAGTGACGTGCTTGCAGATGTGAAAGGAAAAGCAGGGTATTATGGCACGGTAAATAAATATAGCCAAGTGCTTTTGGAAAAGGCAAAGAGCACAGCTAAGCGTTGTTCTTCATTGCTCTTTTTTAATGCGGGATGTTGTACGGATTGCGGGATTCGCAACACAACCTATGCGATCAACAGAAGCGGAGAGATAGTCGGTCGTTATTTCAAGGCACACCCGGCTCCCAGTGAGGTAAAAACAGATAAGGAGGGCGGACACGAATTAGACGTTCGGTACAGTTATGAGTATAACCCTCCGTATATTATTGAAATCGAGGGAATTCGATTTGCCTTTTTGACATGCTATGATTTTTATTTTTACGAAAATTTCGCTCAAATTGCGCGCGAAAGTGTAGATGTCATTATTGGCTGTTCTTTGCAGAGAACAGACACCCACGAGGCTCTTTCTATTATCAATAAATTTCTTTGTTATCAAACAAACGCATATCTTATACGTTCATCCGTATCGCTTGGTGTTGAATCTAACGTATGCGGATGCAGTATGGTTGTTTCTCCGAAGGGTGAAGAGATTATAAATTTGAAAAATCAAGTTGGACTCGGTGTTTGCGATATCGACCCCAAAGAGAAATATTATAAAGCTGCCGGTCATCAGGGCGCATTGAAGGCACATTACGAATACATAGAAGAAGGACGTAGACCTTGGCTTTATCGCAACGGCGGCGCATCGGTGGTTCCTTTTGATTCAGTGATGAAATATCCGAGAATTTGCGCCCACCGCGGTTTTAGCACCATTGCTCCGGAAAACAGTATGCCGGCCTTTGGCGCGGCTATTGCTCTTGGAGCAGAGGAAATTGAATTTGATATTTGGTCAACAAAGGATCGTGTTCTTGTTTCGTGCCATGACGATTCTCTTGAACGAGTGAGTGACGGAAACGGCGCGATTTACAATCATACATACGAGGAGCTTTTGAAGCTTGATTTTGGTGTGAAGCACAACGAAAAATTCCGCGGTCTGAAGATATCCACGTTTGAAGAAATATTGCAAAAATTTGCAGGGCGCGTCATTATGAATATTCACGTTAAGATTTGGGACGCGAATTTTGAAGACCGTATGATGGAAGAAATCGTTGGGTTGATCCGCAAATATGACTGTGCAAAACACGTTTATTTTATGACAACCAACGACAAAATCATCAAAGAAGTGATGTGTTATGCTCCGGATATAAGCGTTTGTGTAGGTTGGAATGGTAACAAAGAGCCTCTGTCCATTGTTGAGCGCGCCATTGCACTCGGAGCTCAAAAGGTTCAGCTATTCAAACCGTATTTTAATCAACAGAGCATAGACATCGCTCATAAGAATGGCATTTTGTGCAATGTGTTTTGGTCAGATGATCCCGAAGAAGCGATTAAATATAGGGAAATGGGAATTGACTGTATCCTTACGAATGATTATTTGACAATAAAAAACGCCCTGGACGGGCATTCTTCCAAGTGAGCAGTATTTCTTTATTTTTACATCCTTCACCACCTTTCACCCAGGAAATGACCAATAATTATGCAACAATGGTATGGACAAAGGACGATGGCGTGGTAACATAAAGATAAAGGGCTCGCCTTGGCGGGGCACATCAAAAAATGTGCACTTACTCACCACCGAAAGTGGCGGAACAACAGAAAAGAGCCGATACGGAATCAAATCCATATCGGCTTTTCTACTGTCCTTTAGCACCCGAGGCTAATATTCGGGACATTTTGTTTGCTTTTTTAAAAGAATGTGGTATGATATGCTTATAGATATTGCAATAGGGGGAATTCCCATGCTGGATTTTATTCGAATTGGTTGCGCCGTGCCGGACGTGCAGGTGGGTAATGCGGCAAAAAACGCCGAGGAAATTTGTGCGTGGCTGGATAAGGCAGAGGAGCAAAAGTGCGACCTTGTGATCTTTCCGGAGCTGGCTGTTACCGGCTACACCTGCGGAGATTTGTTTTTCCAGGATACCTTGCTGACTGCCGCAAAGCAGGCACTGAAAGCCATTGCATCTTATACGGAAAAGACCCCGGCACTGACAACTGTTGTGGGCGCACCTTTGCAGCTTGGTGGCGGTTTGTTTAATTGTGGTGTGGTAATTTCCGGCGGTTTTATCCGTGGCATTGTGCCCAAAACCTTTTTGTGCAATGAGATGGATGAAGGACGTTGGTTTGCACCTGGTTCGGTTTTAAGTGCGACTTCTATCAATTTAGGTTATGATATTCCTGTGGGAACAGACCTGCTGTTTGCTTTTGCGGACGGCACACGGTTTGGTATAGAGATTTGCGAAGATCTTTGGCGTCCTATTTCGCCATCTGTAAAGCTGGCCCATGCCGGCGCAGAGGTGATCGTAAATCTTTCTGCCTCTAATGAAACTGTGGGCAAACGGTCTGTCCGCAGAGATTTGGTGTGCGGCCAATCCAGAATGACCCGGTGCACCTATGCGTATGTTTCTGCCGGCCATACCGAGTCTACCCAAGACACTGTGTTTTCCGGACATAGTTTGATTGCGGAGCGAGGCACATTGCTGAAGGAAAGTGAAGGAATGTTGGCCTCTAACTATTTGCTGGTTACAGACAGCGATGTTGGAAAATCTCGGGCAGACCGGAGAAAGAAAGGCTTTGTGGGTGCGCCTACGGAGCATTTCCGTGTAATTCCCTGTGGAGAATCCCCAAGAAGCGACGGCACATATTACAGTGTAAATAAGTACCCCTTTATGCCGGTAAATGGACAAAATGCGGTGGAACGCTGCCAAGAGGTGTTTGCTATCCAGGCGCGTGGACTTGCCCAAAGACTGCGTTTGACCGGCAGCAAGGCGGTGATCGGTGTTTCCGGCGGCCTGGATTCTACACTGGCGCTGCTGGTGGCGGTGGAAGCGATGCGTCTGAACGGAAAGGAAGCATCAGATGTTCACGGCATTACGATGCCTTGCTTTGGCACGACCGACCGCACCTATCAAAACGCTTTGTCACTTATGGCGGCTCTTGGAATAACAGCAAAAGAAATTCCCATCCGGGACGCAGTTACAGTGCATTTTAAGGACATTGGCCAAGATCCTGAAAGAACAGATGTGACCTATGAAAATGCCCAAGCCCGGGAACGCACCCAGGTGCTGATGGATTATGCCGGACTGTGTGGCGGCATTGTGGTTGGAACCGGCGATTTGAGCGAACTGGCGCTGGGTTGGTGTACCTATAATGGCGACCATATGAGTATGTATGGCGTTAATGCCTCTGTTCCTAAGACGCTGATACGGGAAATGATTGGCGTTCTGGCGGAGAAAGAAGCCTTTGCGGCTGCAAGACCCTATCTTTTGGACATTTTGGATACGCCCATTAGTCCGGAGCTGTTGCCTCCTGATCAGGCAGGTAAGATTGCGCAGCAGACCGAGGATTTGGTTGGCCCCTATGCTCTGCACGATTTCTTCTTGTACTATGTGCTTCGTTACGGTTTCACACCCAAGAAGATTTACACTTTGGCTTGTCGTGCGTTTGCGGGGGAGTATACACCGGAAACCATAAAGAAATGGCTTGTAAATTTCTACCGTCG
>JAZKXS010000076.1:0-7932 GCA_045611745.1 Faecousia sp. | reverse complement strand
CGGCACCGGCTGCTTTTATTTATAAACATTTGTAAACAAAGCGGGACGGGAAACCCGTCCCCTATGAGAAAAGGGACGATATTTAGGGTGTCTTTGCATGCAAGGAAATTGAGAGTTGAGAGTTGAGAGTTGAGAGTTGAGAGTTGAGGTGTCGCTGTGCGATGATTTAAATTTGTCTGCAATGCAGACACCATAATTATCAATTATCAATTATCAACTATCAACTTCGGGACGGGAAACCCGTCCCCTACATTTACAAAAGGAGAAAAAATGCAAACAAAAACCTTTACATATGGCGGTGAGCATAACACCGCCTCCCGGTACTACCGGACAGTGCTGACCTTGACGGAAAAGAGCGTCAGTGCAAATAAAAACAGCACGGTTCTTTCTTATAGCTTGGTGCTCTACTCCGGCAACACCCGGATTTCCCAGTGGCGTACCGGCGCAAAAATTATTCTAAACGGCAAAACCTATGTCCATCGGGACGGCACGGATTACGCAAATCAAATTACCCTGGACAGAAACGCCAGCCTTACCTTGTGCCAAGGGGAAATCACCGTACCCCATAACACCGACGGCACTTGCTCTCTTTCTGTCAGCTTTTCGGTGTATCACCCCACCACCTCCAGCTATACCCCCGGTAATTTTACCTATACCGGCGGCAGTATGACCCTGACACCCATTGAAAAGGTCAATACCGTCTCTGCCACCGATGCCTATATCGGGTCGGTTTCTATGGTGGCGATCCGCCAGAAAAAAAGCGGCTATGTCCACTCCCTTTCCTATGAAATAGGTGCCCTTTCCGGCTATCTTACGGAAGATGGTCTTATGTCAGAGAAAGAGGAAATTTTTGAGACTCTGAGTGTACCATTTTCCATACCGGAAAGCTTTTACGGGGCAATTACCGACAGCGCCTCCGGCAGTTGTACCTTGACCTGCCGTACATACGAAAACGGCGCCCTTGTGGGTCTGTCTCAGACGAGCTTTACGGTGATGACCCGGGAAAATGACTGCGCCCCTGACCTTACTGCAGCCATTACAGACGGAAACGAAAAGACCGTGGCGCTGACAGGAGATCCATCGGTTTTGGTGCGCTATGCCTCCCGGGCAGATTGCGTTTTATCGCCCATTTGCCAAAAGGGGGCAACTGTTGGAAGTTGCTTCATTGAAGGCGTTGCCGGGCAGGCGCTTTCCATAGAAAAGACGGAAAAAGATATATACCGCTTTGCACTTATCGACAGCCGTGGCTATAAGACGGAAAAAACCGTGCGTGTACCCTTTGTTCCTTATGTAATGTTAACCGCCAATGCCACCGCCACAAGGCCTGACCCCACCAACGGACAGGTGATCTTAACAGTTCGGGGCGCTTGCTTTTCCGGGTACTTTGGGGAAGAAAGAAACGAAATTACCGTCCGCTGCGCCTTGCCCGACGGCAGGGAAGTGACCTTTTCGCCCACCTGCCAGGGGGAGAGCTATTACGGCTCTGTCCTTTTAGAGAATATTTCCCACACACAAAACCATACCCTGCAAATTTTTGTCAGCGACAAGCTGATGTCCGTCAGCGCCACAGCCCCGGTGCAAAAGGGTATTCCGGTGTTTCACTGGGGAGAAAATTCCTTTTCGGTGAATGTGCCGGCGGTGATTTCCGGGGTGCATATGGGCGCTGCAGAGGTGACAAATAACCGATTGTCTGTCTATGCCCCCTTTGGGGTTATGGTTTGCGCTCCCGGGGTGCTGGGCGTTGCAGATATTAGCGGGTGGCAGGGCAAAGGCAGTGTCACCGTTACACCCCAAGCCTCCGGGGATATCACCCTTTCCTTGCCCTCGGGAACAGATCGGGTGATCCTATTATCCCCGGGAGAATTTACAATAAGGAAGTGAAATGATGAAAGATAAGATTTCCATACTGTCGGGCCTGTTAGCAGGGGGACTGGCATCCCTATTTGGCCCGTGGAGCAGCGATCTGACAGCGCTGCTGATCTGTATGGCGGTGGATTACCTCTCCGGCAGCGCCGTGGCTCTGGTATTCCACAAAAGCCAGAAAACCGCCACCGGCGCATACAGCTCCGCCTACGGCTTTGCCGGTCTTTGCAAAAAAGCCATGCTCCTTGCTTTGGTGGCGGTGGGTCATCAAATGGATGTGATTTTGGAGCTTAGCTACATCCGTACCGCCCTGTGCGTGGGATTTTTGGTTAATGAGAGCCTGTCCATTTTGGAAAATGCAGGCCTTATGGGTATTCCCATTCCCAATGTCTTAACACGGGCGCTGGATGTGCTTCAAAAGAAAAAGGAGGATCGATGATGTATAGAGCAACGACCCCAGAGCATATTTGGGAGCTTCCCTTTTCTACGGGGGAGATCGAAAAGATAGAAATTACCTATCAGCAGGGCGGCAAAAATGTGCTGATTAAGACCCAAAAAGATTGCACACTCACCGAGCGTGAAATCCGGGTTTTGCTGACCCAGGAAGAAACGCTGCTGTTTGCCTCAGACGCGGCAGAGCGTGTGCTTGTACAGCTGAAAATAAAGACAAATGCCGGGAAGGTGTGGGCGACCGATGTATACACGCTGTCTGTCTATGGGTGTTTGAATGAAGGGGTGATGTGATGCGACTAAATGCAACATTCACACAATCCACAGGAAAATTTCCGGCAAGCTTTGGCGAAATAAAGGAAATTAAAGACGGTTACTCCCAGGCAGAGGTAGACAAGCTGGTTGCCGAGGGCATAGAACAAGGCAAGAAAGCCGAATATGACCGCTTTTGGGACGTGTACCAATATGAAAATACAAAGCGTTGTAATATCAGGGGCGTTTTCTCCGGAGCAAGGTTTAATGCCACTAACTTTTTTCCAAAGTACGACATCGTACCGGTCGGCGTAGCCACCCATATATTTTACGCGTGGGAAGCAGTTTCAAACCCAGCCCATACCCTATTAGACCTAAAACAAAGGCTTACTGATTGCGGTGTTGTGCTGGACACATCGAAAGCAACCGATATATCCAATCTGTTTGGTTACTCTCCTTTTATAGATAACATTCCAACGATCGATTGCACAGGACTGAATACTGCAAGCGGAAATGTGTTCCTTGCTGCCAGTAATCTTACGAAAATTGAAAAACTGATTGTTACGGAGAGCGTGACATATAGTAATTGGTTTAAGTCTTGCCGAAGTCTTGTTGAAATTCGGTTTGAGGGCGTTATTGGGAAGAATATTTCCCTGTCTGATTCTTCTAAACTTTCCGCCCAATCTGTGCAGTCCATTATCGACCACCTAAAGGACTTGACAGGTTTGACATCACAGACCCTCACACTCAACGCAAGTGTGGGCGCAAAGCTAACGGATGAGCAGAAAGCTGCCATCACCGCAAAAAACTGGACACTGGTGTACTAAGGAGGGATTTTATGAAAACAGAAACCATTACCCAAACCATTCTCACAGCCGATGAGGGCAAGTACTTAACAGACGGCGAAACCTACGGCAAGACCGTAGTACTGCCGGCAGACGCAGATGCCTCTGCTTGGCGTGAGGTAACAGAGGACGAACTGCCGAAGGAGGAATTAACGGACGAAACGGCTATGGATTACAGCGGTGAGCGCGCCGGTTGTGAGATCGTTGTAGAATCGCCTTATCTTGTGGATCAATATGGAGATGAAGTTGTTACGTTTTCATATAAAGCGGATGGGGACAAATCTTTAAGTAAGAATTTCAAGGTTCGTGAGTTTCGGTGCAAAGACGGCTCGGACGAAATTCTGATCGATATGGAATTGGTGCGCTATCTCCAGAAAATTCGAGATTGGGCCGGCGGCTCTGTAACAATTAACAGTGCTTATCGCACGCCAAGCCATAATGCAAGTGTAGGTGGCGCAACAAAATCCAAACATATAGAGGGAAAGGCGGCGGATATCGTTTGCAGCAAGAAAACGCCCCTGCAATTGGCGCAAAAAGCGGAAAGCTTAGGAATGAAAGGAATCGAATGGAATGCTGCAGCTAATTATACCCATATAGACACAAGAACTCAGAAATATTATTTTAAACGCGTGTGTGTTGAGGATGAGAACGGTAAGAAAAAGTATTATAATATCACTTTAGAAACCTTTCAGGGCCTGAGTTGATATCGCATACAAAAATATGGGGTAAGATTGACAAGTTGTTTTCCGTAGTATTATAATAATTACAATCATAATACAACGGGGGAAAACAATGAAGAAGTATATACTGTGGCTTATCGCAGCAATATCCGTACTGTTGGTCGTGGGTGCTGTTTTGCTGTTGGTTCCTGCGATCAATGGAAATAAATCGCCTGCGGATACTCCCCATACCCACAGCTGGTCCAATGCAACCTGCGCAAAGCCGAAAACCTGTAAAACCTGCGGTGCAACGGAGGGCGAAGCCGAGGGACATACTTGGAACAATGGCAAATGCACCGAATGCGGTGCGTTTAAACCCAGCGAGGGACTAAGCTTTACATTAGGCGATGGCAACTATTACATTGTTACCGGCATTGGAAGCTGCAAGGATGCCCACATCATAATTCCCAATGTCTATAAAGGGTTTCCTGTTACTGCCATTGGCGAGAGTGCATTCAATAGCTGTGAAAGCCTAACAAATGTTACCGTACCCGACAGCATAAAAAGCATTGGCGTGTATGCGTTTGCGTCCTGCACAAACTTGGAGAGCATCACACTTGGAAGCGGTGTAACCGCCATTGGCGAGGATATGTTTATTGACTGCCCTAACCTAATTGGAATATGGGTCAGTGAGAGAAATGCTGCCTATACCAGCGATGAAAAGGGCGTTCTGTTTAATAAGGATAAAACGGTGCTATTTAAGGCGCCCGGCAAACTGAAGGGAGCATACACCGTGCCACAAGGTGTAACCACAATTGGTGCGAGCGCTTTCTACTGTTGCGACGGCTTGACCGGAATCACAATCCCCAGCAGTGTACAAAGCATTGGTATGCTGGCGTTTTCAAACTGCGACGGCTTGACAAGCATCACCATCCCGGAAGGCGTAATTACCATTGACAGCGCATTCGATGCTTGCTCAAATTTGACAAGTATTACGATCCCTGATAGTGTAACCAGCCTTGGCAATTCTCCATTCTACGGCTGCCCTAACCTGACAGGAATTTGGGTTAGTGAGGGGAATACCGTTTATAGCAGCGATGAAAAGGGCGTTCTGTTTAATAAGGACAAGACGGAATTAATCAAGATGCCCTGTGGATTTAAGGGCGCATATACCGTTCCGGACACTGTAAAAAGTATTGGAACAGCCCAATCCTGCGAAAACTTGACAAGCATTACGATTCCAAACGGCGTAACCGGTATTGATGCAAATACATTTGCCTACTGCTATAACCTAACCAGTGTTACCCTTCCTAACAGTGTAACAAGAATTGAAGAATTTGCCTTTTATAGCTGCTTCAAATTGGAAAGCATTACGATCCCGGAGGGTGTGGAAATATTAAGCAGCAGCGCCTTCGCTCACTGCTACGGTCTAAAAAGCGTTACGATTCCCAATGGCGTAAAAAGCATTCACGATCGGGTATTCGAATCCTGCACCGGACTAAAAAGTGTTACGATCCCTCATAGTGTAACCGAGATCTATTATTATGCTTTCGATAACTGTAAAAAGCTGACAAGCATAACCTATATAGGTACGAAGGCACAGTGGCAGAGTATAAAGCTTTGGTACGATTGGAACACAGATGTTCCTGCCACAGAGGTTGTATGTTCTGACGGCACAGTTCACCTTTCTGATTAAAAAGTGAGATGGCATAGAAAAGCCGCCGAGATTGTACTCGGCGTCTTTTTGTATAAAGAAAGCAGACAGCGCAATGCTGTCTGCCTTTTCCTAATAAAATTAGCCCTCGAAGTCAGCGTCTTCTGCGGTTTCCTCAGCTTCCTCGGCCTCGGCTTCTTCCTCGCAATCGCAGCAGCAGCCTTCGTCGCAGCAGCAATCACAGGGGCAATCGTCGCAGTCGCTCTCGCACTGGCAATCCTCGCAGTCGTCCTCGCAGCAGCAGGGGCAGTAGCCCAGCAGCTTCTTAGCCCAGGCAACGATCTTGTCGCCATAGGTTGCGATCACATAGATGATGCCTGCAACAGCAGCCAGAGCAGCCAAAATCTTCAGCAGTGTACCAATCAATTTCATAAGAATTCCTCCATTTGTTGTTTTCTACTTTCAGTATAACCAAAGGGAAAGAAAAAAGCAATAGAAATTTCGCAAATAAATTAAGGCATATAACCGAAAAGTCCCCGAACGCTGACTTCTCCCGAGGAGACGATTTCATGATTTCCGTCGGGGTATTCCACCAAAAGACCGCCATCGTCAGTTACCCCAAGGGCAAAGGCAGCTTGCCTTTCTTCACCCCGAATAAGCAAAACCTCACGCCCCACCGTCACGCAGAGTGTTCTGTAAGCGTCCATAAGGGCAGCCTTTTCGGTCAGCAGATTATCTGCCATTTTGTGCAGCGCTTGGAGCAGCTGTGCCGCCAAAAGGGCAGGGGAGATATGTTTGCCCGTTTCCCGGTCAAGGGAGGTGGCAATTTCCTTTAGCTCCGGTGGAATTTGGTCTTTGCAGTTGATGCCGATGCCGACCAGGGCATAGTCCACATCCCCCGACGATGTCAGGGACAGCTCCGATAGAATACCGCCCACCTTTTTTGTGCCAATGACCAGGTCGTTGATCCATTTTAGCCCCGGGCGAATACCGCAGGTGTGGAAAATGGCGTCCCTTGCCGCAACCCCTGCGGCGCAGGTCAAGTGCATCAGTTCCTCGGCTTTGCACCCAGGCCGCAAAATCACCGTCATATAAAGACCGCCCTGGGGAGAATGAAACGACCGCCCCAGCCGACCACGACCACCGGTCTGGGAAGCGGCAATTACGGCTGTGCCGTGGGCAGCGCCCTCTTTTGCTAATTTTTTGGCAAAGAGGTTGGTGGAGTCCACCGTTTCTAAATAATATACCGACTCCCCCCAGTTTTTATCCGGGGGGAGCAGGGAAAGAATTTCTTTCTTCATTAGTCAATGTCCTTAACAATTTCTTCCGGCGGCAGGTCAAGCACTTCGGGACTGCGCAGCAGCCGCTTATAGTACTTAAAGAAGGTGGCGTAGTAGAAGCCGTCGCAGATGCGCTCGTCCAGCACAAACTTAATGTCCACATACTTGCGCTGCACCACACTGCCGTCCTCCTGCACCTCCAGAGCCTTTCGTTTTGCGCCAAATGCGCCGAAAGCCGGGAGATTACCGAAATCGTACAAATGGTGGTAAATGGGCTGAATGCCCAAAGAACCCATAGAGGTAAAGAACAAGCTGCCGTGGAACGGACTCAGCTCCAGAAGGAACTTAGGCAGCAAGCCGAAGTAGTCCAGCAGCTTCAGCAGCCATACCACAAACTTCAGGAACAGACCGGGAATGAGGTTAAAGTACTGGATCAGACCGTCCAAATTGGAGTCCAGCTCCCGGGTGGCCTTTACAGAGGCAATGGCGGCATTTAGCTTATGGTAAACGTCCTCAGCAGTATCTCTGGGCGTCAGGTGGACTTTGATAGAGGTGTCGGGGGAGTCCACATTCATTTCCTTCTTGATGACCATACAGTACTGAATGTCCTCGCCACGGGAGTAGACCCGCTGGCCGGCAATGAAGCGGTTGAGCTGGGGATATTTGGCAACGCCACGGACATAGGCTGCCAGCAGCACGTGGGTGATGCCGAAATCCGTCAGGCCTTCCCGACGCTTCTGGCGAATGTAGCGGTCAATGTGGGTAATTTCAATGGCTTCCTCGAAGAGGTTGGAGCAAATGTTCCGTTCCCATTGGAAATAGGTGGTAATTTGCGCCATAGGGGAGAGGGTGCGGATCCGACGGCCGTCAATGCGGTCGCCCCAGGTGGGATGATATTCCCCGGCCGGGTGGATGCGAATGGCAAATAC
>JAZKXS010000075.1:0-1128 GCA_045611745.1 Faecousia sp. | reverse complement strand
ACACGGGGATGTCGATTTTGGTGATCTTCAGCTTGATGTCACGGGCCTCCAGAGAGGTAGCGTTCCACTTGGTGGTATCCAGCTGCTGGATCAGGGACTTGGGAACACGGAACATGTTCTCGGTCTCGTTGGAGATAACGGGGAAGCCCAGGCAGGTGGCGCCGGCGCCGTAGGAAACGATTTCGTCAGACAGAGGCTTGTAAGCGTTGACGAAAGCGCGGACGCGGTCCATGGTGTACTTGTACAGAGCCTTGTAGTCACCGGGCTGGATGTTGCCGAAGATCAGAGCGGCACGGACAGCGACGGAAACGACATGGATGACGGACTGCATTTCGTAGCCCAGGGGCACCACGCGGACGCCCTCGCCCAGGTTCATGCCTGCCTCGTGGCAGTGCTTGATGGCATCGCCGGTCAGGGTGACCAGAATACCCTGAGCCTGGTACTCCTTGGCCAGAGCAACGGTCTCAGCGGGATTCTCAGCGCCGCCGATGATAACAGCAACACCGGGGATATCGCCGGTAACCAGAGGCAGACCCAGGTTACGGACGAAGGAGTCGGTCAGGAAGCCCATCTCGGGCTCAGCATAGGGCTCAGCACCGTGCAGGTACTTCAGAACTTCCAGGAACTCTGCGCACAGAGCGGAAGCGATACCGCTGTCGAATACGTCCTGCAGGCGCTTGTTGCGGGTCATCATGGGCTTGACATCGTTTTCCAGAGCAGCCTTCAGCTCGCCCAGGTTGTTGATCTTCTTGCCGGTGATGGAGTAGTAGCCGGGCAGGTTGTATGCGGTGCTGGGGAATGCAACAGGCTCGCTCTCGCCGTACTGGGCGATAGCGGCATCAATGGCAGTTACGGTACGAGCATAGTTGTAGTCGTTACCGCCAAAAACTCTATCAAAAAGTGTCACGGTTTTTCCTCCTATAATTATTGAATAGGTTTGTCCGTTTTTTACGGAAAGGTTATTCCTGATCCAGAACAGCTTTGATCTTCCGGATCTCTTCGATTGCCGCGGGGCTGAAATCGTAGGGAGATTTTCCCTGACGGTCAGCGTCCATGATCTCCAGGTTGTAGTGGATCATGCCAAGCAGATCCTCGGCGGGGATATTATTCCGGATGAACTCCTCATCC
>JAZKXS010000074.1:0-1186 GCA_045611745.1 Faecousia sp. | reverse complement strand
CGGGTTGCCAGGAAATATACATAATAGAATCCGCTGATGTACAGCAAAAACAGTGCTACCACGCAAAGGGGATACAGGATCGGGTTGCCGTTCAATAGATTATAGAGGATGTCGTAGGGTGTGCCGTCACCGGCCATAAGGAACATATAGTTATAGTTCACAAGATGATTTGCTACATATGCTAAAACGCAAAAGCCAAGGAGAATACAAAAGCAGATACCGATATTCCGTTTCTTCATGCTGGTCATACCAGAAAATGCGATATACAAGGAGCAGAAGCCGGAGATACTGTGTGTAAGGCCGGATACCACATTGTCAAAGCCAAGCACCGGGTAGGCGTTATAGTTTTGACCTGCGCCGTAAGTACCAAGCACAGCGCCCAAAATACCAAAGATAAAAACAAAATCGATGGAAGCCTCCTGAAGCCGACCTTTGCAGAATGCAGCCATAGGAATGGCGATTAATTGAATACTGCACAAAAACAGGGGGAGATTATGCAGCCAGTTCAAAGGATCATTGTTGCGGAAGCACAGCAAAACGATTTTAAATAACTCAAAGCCGTCGATCAAAAGGGCAGCCCAGACCAAAACCTTGTTTTTAACGCTGTATGCACAAAGGCGGTTTCTCTTGCCCAATATCCATGCGGCAGCCACCATAATTATCATCAGGGTGGTTACAAATGTTAAATGCTGCCAGGACAGAAAGCCTTCTGGTGTACGTTGATAGCCGCCAAAGCCAAAGAATTCTTGCACAAAAATCCCTCCAAATCCTTGTCGACAAATTTCGACTTTGTGGTATTATAGCATATCCAACGTAAAATGTATAGACTATATTTATATTTTATTAAGAAAATATTAAGAGAGACGATATATTTTCGGTGAACCGTACGGGATCGTTTGCATTTTCATTCCCATTTGGGAATGAAAATTAATATTGCACTCCGTCGGGCCGTCGTGCGCAACGGTCCACCGGACTGTTGCAACTTATTACTCGATTCCCGTACTAAGTTTCAAATAAAAAAATAACCACCCCAAAAATGGAGTGGTTATTTTTTGGTGACCCGTACGGGAATCGAACCCATGTTACCGCCGTGAAAGGGCGGTGTCTTAACCGCTTGACCAACGGGCCTGGTAGCGGCGACCTGACTTGAACAGGTGACAGACCGGGTATGAACCGGGTACTCTAC
>JAZKXS010000073.1:0-6973 GCA_045611745.1 Faecousia sp. | reverse complement strand
TTTTGAATAATTTGCTCTTAGCAATTTATTACTCAAGAATTTCGTTGGCTGTTTCTTTCGCTTACGCTTAAACAATCCATTTGTTTGTTGTTCAAGGTGTTTTGTTCGTCTTTGCGTTATTCAATTTACAAGGTACATCTCGCTATTTTTTTCGCAGATAGCTTGGTTATTCTATCATGGCACATTTATATTGTCAAGCATTATTTTCAAGAAAATACAAAATTTTTTCATTTCCGCACTTTCCTTTTAAAAGCTCCGAGCAAAGGAAGAAATACCCATAAAAAACCGCTTGCAATAATCAAAAATGAGTCATCGATTTTCACATTTAAAAGCATAAAACCAGCGGCTGTTACAGAGGAAAGATTAACTGCAACCCGTCTCTTGCCAAATCTTTCGCCAATATTCCCTGTTGCACACAGCAACAGACTGTATAATGCGTAATTACCAATCGTCACACCTGCGCTCACCAGTGATTCAAGCCGTTTGGCAATATTTAAAAACTGCACGCTTTTTGTAGATTCATAAAACGGCCAAACAGCAACATTCGCTATTTGTTGGGAAAGAATTCCGCAGATCCATACGGAAATGCAGACTCCAAATACAATAAGAACCCCGAACGGGTAAACGCTTTTGATTTTGTATTTGAAGAACCCAGTTAATGAAGGCAACAAATAGAGGAACAATATTTGCGGTTTTACCAATGCATTCCTTTGTTCTAAAAACGCCAAATTTAGTTCCGGTATACCTGAAATTACCACAATACCAAGCAAACCAGCCATTATCCAAAACAGCACGCAAACGCCCTTTGCAGTACACTCGCTGCCTTTATGCGCAGAAATCGTTGCAAGCGTCAGAAGCGACAGCGGAACAACAGGAAATGTACGTTCTCCAGTTGGCCAGCAATCCGCACTATAACCGAGCAATTGAGATAACACCACGGATAGCCATATACATTGCACGATACGATACACACTTCCATTCCAATGATCCCCCAACCTTAAAGACAGCCATACAAGAAGAGAAACTACACTGCCCCAAATCAGTGTTCCTATCCAATTTCCGTCCGCATAGAAAACAATGGCGCCTATCATAGAGCTGATAATCCAAACTATCAAATGTTTAGTTGTAATTTCGTTGGTAAACAACTCTGCGTACCTCCCCATCAATAACCAATTTTGTTGGTGATGCTACGCCTTGACGACAGCTCAGAATCGTTGCCTCTGATGGATGATTTTCCAAGTATCTCGCAATCTTCTTCAGCTCACCGTCTCCATCTAAAATATAAACCTGGCAAGCAGGACGCAAATAATCATAAAACAAAACGGAAATATGCGCACATTCTTTTCCAACAAGTATATAATTAGCTGTTTCAAGGAAGACATCTCCCGGAGCGGTTAACTTTAAATCTTCAATGGCCGCGTCCGCATCTGCGCCAATGCCAACCATTCCTGTGTCTGTTTTTATGATATACTTGCCATCAATATGGTTAACCACAAGCACTTCAACCGGGTGTAATTTGGCCACATCCGTACCATTAAATGGCAAAAAACCCGCAATTCCGATTCCTCCAATCAACAAAACGCACATCAGCACCTTTTTCATTTCTGATTTCTCCTGTCTATTGGTTTCAGTTCCGGATCTCTATATTTCCGATCTTTCATCCTTGGTCGAAGCAAGGACATACCGTTCCACTTAGAATATGGTTCCAAATAGGATATACCAAGGCTGGTAAGACCTGCTAAATGAATAATAAGTGCAATTAATCCGAAAATAACGCCAAATAGTCCTGCAATAGCGCCCAGTATTGCAATGACGAATCTCCAAACGCGCACAGCCTGCGCAAAATCTCTATTCGGCTGAACAAAACCGCAAATTCCCGCAGTACTGACAGCAATCAGTGCTGCCGGTGAAATTATTTTCGCATCAACGGCTGCTGTTCCAATAACAATACCACCTATAATTGAAACAGATTGACCAATTGCTCTTGGTAAATGAATTCCAGATTCCTGCAATAGTTCAAACGCTATGAGCAACCCTAAAATTTCAACAGTAGTAGAAAACGGCACAAACTCTTTACTTTCGATTATTGACCGCAAAAGCGGTAGCGGTATCATTTCTTGGTGGTGTACTGCCATCGCCACGAACACCCCTGGCAAAAGCAAACTTAGAAACAATGCGCAATATCGAAGTATACGAACGCATGACGCCGATATATAATCCACACCGTTATCTTCCGGACTTTCCATAAAATAACCAATATCAACAGGAGCAAGATACCCGAGAGGCAAGCCGTCTACAAACAATCCGATTCTTCCGTCCAACAAGCCCTGACAAAAACGATCGGTGCGTTCTGTATATTGCAAAAGCGGAAAGGAAGTTGCACGTGAGCCCGTTATATACTCTTCCACAGCAGATGGATACAACAGCCCATCAATATCAATACGCAACAATCTTTCCTTCATTCTCTTAACCAACTCAGGATTGGTTACGCCGTCCAAATATACAACTGCAACGTTTGTAAGGGAGCGTCTCCCAATTGTTGTTTCGTAGATCCTAAGATCCGGGCTGCGCAGGTGTCTGCGTATATAGCTTGTATTTGAACGGATTGTTTCTACAAAGGCATCCTTCGCACCCTTTACCGTACTTTCCACTTCGGGTGCCGATGTTCCTCGTTTATCCGGTGTCTTTACCTCAAAACCAATTGCGCCTACGTCCGGAAATAAAACAACACAGAAACCATTCACAAGCAATTTCGCTACTGAATCTAAGTCACAACTCTCTAAAGCTACACTATTGTATACTGCGCCACGAAGTGCTTGCGTATATAACTCTTCAATAGTGAGACCATAAAGGTCCTCCGATATGGGTTTGAATATATAATCTGAAGCATCTGCAGATGCAATTAGGCCATCGATTGCATAGGCATACAGTGTGTGCTCACAGCAACGAAGCTCACGACGCATAAAATCAGCTGCGTCACGAAATATATGACATATATTCTTATCTGTCAGTTCACCACGGTATTTTTCCATATTTGCACCTCAGTCTTAGTATGGTGATAAAAACTGAGATTATGCGAAATATTGCTTTTTTTAGCTGTGAGTGTTATGATAGTAAAAATTATTTAAGGAGAGACATTTATGGCATATACAATTGCTGCCATTTCTACCGGAAACGCAGTCAGCGCGATCGGCATATTACGCTTGACGGGTGACAACTGTGCGGAAATTGCCGGATCCGTATTTACATTAGCCAACGGAAAAGCCCTCTGTGATGCACCGAACAGAAAGCTGATGCTCGGCACTTTAAAAGACAGAGACGGTCGTATTATTGATCAATGCATGGCTGTATATACCAGAGCCCCACGCACCTATACCGGAGAAGATACGGTAGAAATTCAATGTCACGGCTCTCCTGCCGTTTTATCAGCCGGATTAGAAGCGCTATACGCAGCAGGTGCCAAGCCGGCAAAACGAGGAGAATTCACCAAGCGAGCATTCATGAATGGACAGCTTGCTTTGACCCAGGCAGAAGCGGTCATCGACCTGATCGAGGCAGAAAGTGCAGAGGCAGCTGCAAATGCAGCAGGACAGGTTGGTGGCATACTTCAAAAACGTCTCAATCCCATTTATGATCGGTTGACAGATTTATGTAGCCACTTCCACGCTGTTTTGGATTATCCGGACGAAGATATCGATGATTTCAAGTTAGATGCTTACGCTGTTACCATTCGTCAAGACGCAAAAGCACTTCATTCTTTGCTTCAAACATACGGCCAAGGCAGAATTTTGAAACAAGGCGTTTCTGCTGCTATTGTTGGCAGACCAAATGTCGGCAAATCCAGTTTGCTCAATGCGCTAGCCGGTTATGAACGTGTGATCGTAACAGACATACCCGGCACAACCCGTGACACAGTAGAAGAGACCGTTATGCTTGGGCCGACACGCTTACGCCTTGTGGATACAGCGGGTATCCGGCAAACAGGCGATGCAATCGAAGCTATGGGCGTAGAGCGTTCACGCAAAGCATTGGAAGGTGCTGACCTTGCAATATTCGTCTGTGACGGATCTGCTTCCCTTACCGAAGAAGATAAAGAGGTCATATCCCTCTGTATGGATTCCAAAAACGCCATTGCCCTTATTAACAAAACCGATTTGGGAATGGTGGTAGCGCCCTCTGACTTACCCTTTATGCAAGTAATTCCTATTTCCACCAAAACAGGAGAAGGCATTGAGCAGCTATCCGATGTTGTAGAAACCATGTTTGCTAACGACGTTCCATGCGATGGCTCTATCCTTACAAACCCCCGTCAGTTCGATGCAATACGCAGAGCCTACGAGTCCTTGCTTCGTGCTTTACAAGGTATTCTGCTGAATCAGACACCGGATGCAGTTTTAACAGACATCGAAGAAGCGATGGAAGCTATGGGCGAGGTAACAGGCAATACTGTCCGCGAAGATATTACCGCAAGAATTTTCGAACGCTTTTGTGTAGGAAAGTGAAATATTATGATTTATTTAGATAACTCTGCCACCACAAAGCCCTGCCCTGATGCTGTGGAAGCAATGACAAAAGCATTAACATCCGGGTGGGGAAATCCAAGTGCCTTATATGGATTTGGTATTGAGGCAAATGACGCTCTTAGAAACGCCAGATACAAGGTTGCGGCTGCTCTTGGTGCTGAACCCGGTCGTGTGTTCTTCACCTCCGGCGGTACTGAAGCAGATAACTGGGCAATCTTTGGAAGTATACGTCGTATGGGCAAGCGTGGTAAACACATTATTACAACTGCAATTGAACACCCTGCCGTACTAAACTGTTATAAGCAGCTCCAGTCAGATGGTTTCGAGGTCACCTACCTGCAGCCAGATGCATTGGGCAACATTTCCACCGAAAGTCTCAAAGACGCTTTACGGAAAGATACCATTCTTGTTTCCATTATGATGGTAAACAACGAAACTGGTGCGGTTATGCCCATTGAAAAAATGGCTAAGCTTACCCATCGTATTTGCCCAGATGCCATTTTCCATACCGATGCCGTTCAGGGTTTTTTGAAGGTTCCCTTTCAAGCTAAGACTTTAGGCGCCGACCTAATCAGCATTTCTTCCCATAAAGTCCACGGACCGAAAGGTGCGGGAGCACTATATATCAGCCCAAAACTGAAATCCTTCCCTCCCCTTTTATTTGGCGGTGGACAGGAAGGTGGTTTCCGCAGCGGAACAGAGGCAATACCTGCAATTTTCGGATTTGCTGCTGCTTGTGAGGTTTGCAAAGCAAGTCTTTCTGAAGACATTTCCCGGGAAAAGACGCTGCTTAACGGTCTAATAGATAAGTTATGTCAACTTGATGGCGTAATCATTAACGGCGCACACGAAGCACCACATATTCTCTCCATATCTATACCAGGCTTGCCGACACAAAACTCCATTAACATTTTACAGGATGCAGGTATCTGCGTATCCGCAGGCTCTGCCTGCGCGAAAGGTCACAGAAGCCACGTCCTTACAGCAATGGGCATCTCACCGGAAGTCATCGACGGCGCATTTCGAATTTCAATTGGTCGGGATACTATCGAAGAAGAACTGGATTTATTGTTTGATATAATCAAAAACGATTTGGTCACAAGAGCAAGATAAAAAACATCCACGGCAAGCAACGCCGTGGATGTTCTTTGTCAGCACGAAGAAATCATAATATCAATAATCTCACGATCGGTATCAACCATTCCATTGCGAGCAACACGGCCAACATTCCGAATCGTATTCTCTACACCCTTTGTAACAATACCGTCACCACCGGAGAACTCGGTGCCCTGCACCTGCATTTGCCAACCAAGTAAGCCAGCTTCCACAGCAGATGCAATTTTTGCTGCGCAGCTTGCCTTTGCACCGTCGCAGATCATTCCGGAATTGATCGCCAGCGCATTTACAACCGTATGGGCAACCTCGCTGTTTTTACCACCGTGCAAATAGCAAATTCCCGCACCGGCTCCACAGCCAGCACTGGTTGCTCCGCAATATGCAGACAAAGTTCCAATGCCGGTTTTTAGGTGCGTGGTTACAAGGTTAGACACCACAAGCGCACGATAAAGCAATTCTTCGCTTGCGCCAAGTTCTTTGGCGTAAACAATCACCGGTAAGGATGCAGTAAGTCCCTGATTTCCACTACCGGAATTGATAACCACTGGCATTTCGCAGCCACTCATACGCGCATCCGACCCGGCTGCCGCCATTGCTTTTGCGCGTGTATGGACGTTATTACCGTAGGCCTGCAGCAGAACCTGTCCAATATTAGACCCCCAGCGTCCGGATAAGCCTTCCTCCGCAATCGCTGTATTGCAAGCTATTTGACGATTAATAACCGATTCAACATCTTCTATGGACACACAATCGGCAAATTCGATGATCCCATCAATGGTTAACAAGCTTCTGTCCGTCTTATACGAAGCCGTTTCCTCTTCATACGGCTTTTGTATAATGATATTGTCATTTTTCGACAAAAGGATTACATTTGTGTGATGCCCTGCGATTTGGCAAACTGCCCTGTCGTTGCCAGCTTCAACAAAAACCTGAATATCAAAAACGTACGGCTCGTTGGACTGCTCAACCGTAATAGGCAATTTATCAAGCGCGTCAGCAATCTGCAAAATTTCATCTTCTGTGACAGAAGATAGCACCTGAAGTTGATCATCTGCCCTACCGGCAACAATGCCTGCAGCAGCTGCAGCAGCAATGCCTCGAAGTTCACCCGTGTGCGGCACAACAACGCTCTTAACATTTTTAATAATATTTGCGCTTGCCTTTACCAGCACGCGCTCCGGCTTTGTTCCCAATGTCTGTCTGGCCAATGCAGATGCATAAGCAATGGCAATCGGTTCCGTACAACCCATTGCAGGAACAAGCTCTTCATGCAAGATCGCAACATATTGATCGTAAATATGCTTTTCCACTACAAACAACCTCTAATCATCAAG
>JAZKXS010000072.1:0-2131 GCA_045611745.1 Faecousia sp. | reverse complement strand
CCCATACGCACCGGGTCACCTGTGCCGGAGAACTGATAAACGTATTGGTTGGTCAGCATTACAAGACAAGCGCCCAGACACACGATCATATATGTACGCAAGCCGGCAGGGCGGTGCTTCATACCACGCTCCAAGCCGATTAAGCCGCCAATGATCACCGAAGCGAAAATTCGCAGAAAAACGGCCAATAAGGTTATTTCTCTTAATTCCATAAACGCATCCTCCTAAAACTTTTCTATATTATAATTGTATGCACTGGGGATTGTCAAGTGACAGGGGAATTTTAGGCGATTTTTGCGATGAAATTACTTGCCAACAGCATATTGGGTATGATAAAATATACTGTCAAGTGAAAACATACCATAGAGAGGTTTTTCTTATGTTTGAAGATATTTTGCAGGCAATTAAGGAATACGACACCATTATCATTCACCGCCACAATCGCCCCGACGGCGATGCCTTGGGCAGTCAGATTGGACTGAAGTACATTTTGCTGGAGAATTTCCCTGAAAAGGCGATTTATACGGTGGGTGACGAGGCACGGTTTTTCAGCTTTATGGCCGATTCCGTCATGGATGAGATCCCCGACAGCGTTTACGATGGCGCACTGGCGGTCATTCTGGACACCGCTTCCCGGCCGCTTATCAGCGATGATCGGTACGAAAAGGCCGCCAAGCGGGTACGGCTGGATCACCACATTTTCTGCGAGAAAATTGCAGAGCACGAGGTGGTGGACACCTCCTTTGAAAGCTGCTGCGGTTTGGTGACCCAGTTTGCCCTTGATTGCGGCTTGGAAATCAACCAGCTTGCTGCCAAGAGCCTGTACACCGGCATGGTGACAGATTCCGGCCGTTTCCGCTACGACGGCACAACCTCTCGTACCTTCCGTCTGGCATCTGCCTTAATGGAAAAGGGCTTTGATACCAATGCGCTGTTCCGGGATCTGTATGCTGACGATTTTGAAAGCAAGAAGCTCAAGGCCAGCTTTATTCTGAAAATTCAGTTTACGCCGGAGAATGTGGCCTATATTTACACCGACCGGGCGGAATTTGACGCCCTGGGACTGGATACCTTTACGGTTTCACGTGCAATGGTCAACACCATGGCGGACATTAAGGGCGTTTCCATTTGGGTAAACTTCACGGAGACGGAGCAGGGCGTTTTGTGCGAGTTGCGCTCCAATAAGTATAATATCAACCCCATTGCTGTAAAGTACGGCGGTGGCGGCCACCAGAAGGCCAGCGGCGCAACGGTGGCAGACAAGGAAACAGCAATGGCGATGCTTCAGGATTTAGACGAGATTGTGAAAGGAGATAAGGAATGAACAGAGAAATAAAAGAACAAATTTTACAGAAGATCAAAGAATATGACCGCATTATGATTTTCCGCCACGTTCGCAATGACGGTGACTGCGTAGGCGCTAGCAAGGGCTTAAAGCGGATCTTGCAGCTTTCTTTCCCGGAAAAGGAAATTTATCTGATTGATGCCGACCGGAGCGAGTATTTGGCGTTTATGGGCCCGGAGGATGAGCCTGTGCCGGAGGAAATGTATAAAGAGGCGCTGGGCATCGTTGTGGATACTGCCTCGGAAGCCCGGATATCCAATAAGAACTACAAGCTCTGCAAGGAGCTTATTAAGATTGACCACCACATTCCTCTGGAAAACTATGGCGATCTGATTTGGGTGGAGGAGGATCGCGCTGCAGCCTGTGAAATGATCGCAGATTTCTACGCCACCTTTAAGGACGAGCTGAAAATCGACTCCGAGGCGGCGACCTACATTTATACCGGCCTTGTGACCGACTCCGGACGGTTTAAATATGAGGGTGTGACCGGCGATACCATGCGCTGCGCAGCGCTGCTTTTGGACGTGGGCGTGGATACGGAGCTGCACAGTAGTTTCGATGCCTGCCAAGGTGGAGATCACGATCCAGTAACCGCCTCGTGCCATATAAGGAAGGCTCTTGCCCAGAGTTTCACCGGAAAGGCAATCCATAGAGACGCTTACAGGCGTACCGTTTTCTTCTTCCGCTTTCAGTATAGCTTCAACACTCTGTGTGGTAGAATTAATGATAACATCAGCGCCAAGGGGCTTTATTTTTTCTGCGATCTCATCGGATAATACCGAGGTG
>JAZKXS010000071.1:0-7277 GCA_045611745.1 Faecousia sp. | reverse complement strand
TTACGGAAAAACACTGCCTCGAGCAACAGTCCACCGGACTGTTGCATTTGAATTATTCGCATCTCCGACGATGCAAAAAGAGCAGATACCCCAATGGGCGTGTGTCTTGGCTACTTTCCGCCGGAGATTCGTTTGCATTTTCGGCTTTGCCGAAAATTAATGTAGCCACCAGTGTTTGCACTGGTGTCAGCAATATGCCACTGGCATATTGCATTTAAGATCTTCGAATCTCCGACGATGCAAAAAAGCAGATACCGGATGGTATCTGCTTTTTTGGTGATCCGCCGGAGATTCGAACTCCGGACCCATTGCTTAAAAGGCAATTGCTCTGCCAACTGAGCTAGCGGATCGTTTGGCTGGGATGGCAGGATTTGAACCTACGAATGCCAGAGTCAAAGTCTGGTGCCTTACCGCTTGGCGACATCCCAATATTCACTCCGACAATGGGCACATCGTGCATTATAGCATAGGAGAAAACAATTTGCAACAACTATTTTCCAAATATCGGAGATTTTTGGGGCAGGCTTTCCGGCCTGCCCCGGTGGATATTAGTAATTCTTAGCGTTGACCTCAAAGTAGCTCTGAGGATGGGCGCAGGTGGGGCACAGGGCAGGTGCTTCCTTGCCTACGTGGATGTGACCGCAGTTGCGACACTCCCAAACGGTCTCACCGTCTTTAGCAAATACCTTTGCCTGCTCAACATTCTGCAGCAGTGCACGGTAGCGCTCCTCGTGGTGACGCTCGACCTGGGCAACCAGACGGAACTTTGCTGCCAGTTCATGGAAACCTTCTTCGTCAGCAACGTCGGCAAAGCCTGCATACATATCGGTCCACTCATAGTTTTCACCGTTGGCGGCCTTTAAAAGGTTTTCGGCAGTATTGCCGATGCCATCCAGCTCCTTGAGCCACAGCTTTGCGTGCTCCTTCTCGTTATCTGCCGTCTTAAGGAACAGGGCGGCAATTTGCTCATAGCCTTCCTTTTTTGCCTTAGATGCAAAGTAGGTATATTGGTTTCTTGCCTGAGATTCACCTGCGAAAGCGGCCATCAAATTAGCCTCTGTCTTGGTGCCAGCGTATTTATTTGCCATAGTTATTTCCTCCTGTGTTTTTCTTTTAGTATACCACAAATATTTCCTGTTGAAAAGGGGATAATGAAAAAATTACATTTTCTCCGGGGCAGAAAAACCTAAAATGTCAATGCAGGTTTCCAAAACTCGTTTTGCCAGGCCGATAAGGGCAATGTAGCCTGCTTTCAATTCTTCGTTTTCCTCAGTCAGAATCCGGGTCTCGTGATAGAATTTGTTGACAGCACCGGAAAGTTCATAAATATAAGCGCAGATCAGGTTAGGGGAGAGGGTTTTAAGAGCGCTTTCCATTGTGGGGCCAAACTTGGTAATGACCAGCATCAAATCCTTTGCCCACTGGTTGGCTGCAGGTGCGATGGGCAAATGTTCCCAAGCACCGTATCGGTTCAAGATAGACTTGATCCGCACTACGGTGTACAGGATATACGGACCGGTGTTACCCTCAAAGGCGGCAAAACGCTCCAAGTCGAAGTTATAGTCCTTGGTAGGCTGGTTGGATAGGTCGCCGTACTTCAGCGCTGCAAGAGCAATTTTGCGGGTGGTGTCCTCTACCTCGTCGTCGGAAACGATCTGGTTTTCTACAACCTTTGTCCGCACAAAGTTGGTCATATCATCAATGAGCTGCTCCAGCCGCAGAACACCGCCGTCCCGGGTTTTGAAGGGTTTACCGTCTGCACCGTTCATTGTGCCATGGCCTACGTGCTCCAAAACCGTAGTTTCCTTGACAATGCCGGACTTCTTTGCGGCCCGGAATACCTGCTCAAAATGCAAATTCTGCCGTTTGTCGGTAACATACAGCATTTTATCCGGTGTCCAGTCTTGCATACGCTGAACCATTGTGGCAAGGTCTGTGGTTGCATAAATAGCAGAACCATCGGATTTCACCAGAATCATAGGGGGAACTTCTTTCTTGTCCGCTTCCTCTGCCACGGGAATGACCCAAGCACCCTCAGACAAAACTGCAAAACCTCTTGCCTTCAAATCCTCGATCATGGCCGGAATATAGGGGTCAGCGTCGCTTTCGCCCAGCCATTTTTCAAAATTAACATTCAAAATATCGTAGATTCGGTGCAGATCCGGTAGGCTTACACCCATAATATGATCCCAGATCGCCCGATAGCCACGACGACCATGCTGCAGCTCGTAAGTTGCAGTATGTGCTTTTTCCGCAAAGACAGGATCGGATTTCTTGGAAGAAGCGGTGGGGTAAATTTCCTCCAGTTCCGACAGGGTAAAGGGAGACTCCTTGGGGTATTCACCGGTAAAGCTTTCATCGAAATAAGGCAGTTCCGGCTGACGTTCCTGAAGCTCAGCAATGATAAGACCCATTTGCAGACCCCAGTCGCCCAGGTGGATATCGCCAATGGTGTTGTAGCCCATAAACTTATGCAGCCGCTTCAGCGTCTCGCCAATGATGGCGGGGCGAAGATGGCCAATGTGCAGCGGCTTTGCAACATTTGCGCCACCATAGTCCACAACGGCAGTCAAGCCTGCGCCAACCTTTTCCACACCAAAATCAGGAGCAGTTCTCATTTCCTCCAAATAGCTTTGCAGGAAGCTATCAGAAAGGTTGAGGTTAATAAAGCCGGGCATTACGGCATCGATCATGGAAAAGTCGCTGCCTTGCAGCTTTTCTGCCACAGCCTTTGCGATCTGAATAGGGGCGCATTTATACTGTTTTGCGGCAGAAAGTGCGCCGTTGCACTGATACTGGCATAAATCGGGCCGGTTGGAGACAGTGACCTTGCCGTAAGATGCCTCGTATCCGGCAGCAAGGAAGGCCTGCTCCATTTTTTCTGTTATAATATCTAAAATCTTTTTCATCTTTTACTCCTTACCGGCCGTTTTTCTCGGCCATCCAAGCCAGGTAATCGTCATATGTGCCGTAGCGGTCAACGATGGTGCCGTCGGGCTGGAATGCGATAACACGGTTACAGGTAGAGGTCAGCATTTCGTGGTCGTGGGATGCCAGCAGCACAACGCCCTGGAAGGCCTCCAAGCCTTTGTTCACTGCCTGAATGGACTCCATATCCAAGTGGTTGGTGGGCTGGTCAAGGAGCACCACGTTGGCACCGGAGAGCATCATTTTAGAGAGCATACAGCGCACTTTTTCACCACCGGAGAGGACGTTTACCTGCTTAAATACATCTTCGTTGCTAAAGAGCATACGTCCCAAGAAACCACGCAGATAAACGTCATCTTTCTTAACGGAATACTGACGAAGCCAGTCCACCAGTTCCATGGAGTTGCCGTCAAAATATTCGGAATTGTCCTTGGGCAGGTAACTGCGAATGGTGGAGATGCCCCATTTGATGCTGCCCTCATCCGGTTCCAGTTCGCCCATCAGAATTTGGAACAGTGCGGTCTGCGCCAGCTCGTTTTCACCAACAAAGGCGATTTTATCGTTTCTGCCCACAGAGAAGTAGACCTTGTCCAGCAACTTTACACCGTCCACGGTGACGGATACATCATTTACTGTCAGAATATCCTTACCTAACTCCCGTTCGGGCATAAAGCCAACAAAGGGATAGCGACGGGTGGAGCAGGGCATTTCTTCAACAGTCAGCTTGTCCAACAGCTTCCGGCGGGCGGTTGCCTGCTTTGCTTTACTCTTGTTGGCGGAAAAGCGCTGAATAAAGAGCTGCAATTCTTCAATCTTTTCCTGATTTTTCTTATTTTTGTTGCGGATCATTGCCTGCACCATCTGGGAGGACTCGTACCAGAAATCGTAGTTACCTACGTACATCTTGATCTTACCGTAGTCGATATCCACGGTGTGGGTGCAGACGGTGTTGAGGAAGTGGCGGTCGTGGGAAACAGCAATGACCATTCCGGGGAAGTCCAAAAGGAAATCCTCCAACCAGTTGATGGCTTCAATGTCCAAGTTGTTGGTAGGCTCGTCCAGCATAACAATGTCAGGATTTCCAAACAACGCCTGGGCAAGCAATACCTTGACCTTAAGTCTGGGGTCAACGGTACCCATAATATCGTAGTGCAGTTCTGTGCCGATGCCAAGACCCTGAAGGAGTCTGGAGGCGTCGCTCTCTGCTTCCCAGCCGCCCATTTCTGCAAATTCTACCTCAAGCTCAGAGGCACGAATGCCATCTTCGTCGGTAAAGTCCGGCTTTTCGTAAATGGCATCCTTTTCCTTCATAATATCATAAAGGTGCTGGTTGCCCATAATAACCGTATCCATAACGGTAAATTCGTCATAGGCGTTCTGGTTCTGTTTCAGGACAGATACCCGCTTTTCGGGATCAATGAAGATATTGCCGGAGGTAGACTCCAGTTCTCCGGTGAGCAGACGAAGAAAGGTGGATTTGCCTGCGCCGTTGGCGCCGATAATGCCGTAGCAGTTGCCGGGCAAAAACTGCAGATCTACGTGCTGGAACAGCCATTGACCGCCAAATTGCATACCTAGATTACTGACTGTGATCATAGTTTGACTCCTTAAAAACCCTAAATATTATATATCTTGCACTTTTGTTTTCTTCCAAAAGGCGCATAATCATACATTATAATGATACCACAAAATTCCAAATAAGCAAACCTTTTTTGCAGAAAAACACCGCTGCAAAGCTTGCAGCGGTGAAATTTATGGTTTTTCTTGCAGTTTACTGCGACGGTAACGGCGCTTTCCACTGCTTCTTTCTTCCGGATCGGCCTTTTCCGCCCGACGGGCATACACCGCTGCGGCTTCAGAGGTGGCTTCGTAAGTGAGTCTGCTGACACGCACAGTGCCATCCGGTTGATCGGAAAGACGGACACGGACAAGGAATTTTCCGTGTTCCGGGCAAGTGGCAAGGTCCATATACCGCCGGCCTGGTTGGGCAAACCAGCGAGAGCCTAACATTTGTCGTCCGCAGGTGGGACACTTGTTTTCTGCTCCCGATTGGGCTGCCAGCGCAGCTTTTTTGTCAGCGTAATCGTAGAATACCTTTCGGCTGATGCAGCCTGGGAGCTCTGCTCCGTGGAAGCCGTTGACGTGACTTTGCAAAGCAGCTCCGTATTCCTGCGTACCTTTTTTCAGATTTAACCTGGCGCAAATCAATGCGGTGTGGTAGGCATCACCGAGGGCGTCGTGGGCAGGACGGGTAGCGGGAATTTCAAACATCTCCATCGCTGTTTTCAGCGCTTTTTGGGAGGTTGAGCCATCGGTTTGGGCGTTAAAAATCATCTGGGCGTTGTACCACCGGCTGACCCAGTTTTCATCCATACCGAAAAGCCGCAGATTTTCTCGTAATATGGTAATATCGTCAAAACCCCAGGTGAGGAATGTAATATCCTGACCGCACCAAGCCTGGAATTTTTCCATAGCTTCAGGGAAAGGGATGCCATCTTGTGTTAGCTGAGACTCCTTGATTCCTGTGAGTTTGCTGATGCGACGGTTTAGACGCCTATAATATTTCGGGCGGATAAGCACCTGAAATTCGTCCGCAACTACCTGATCCTCTGTAATCCGCACAGCGCCAATTTGTATGATCTCTCCTCGAATTTGCACCGGCAAAACTTTTTTGGCGGAGGGCGAGCCGGGCCACGGCTGATTCCACTCCATATCCAAAACAATGTAATCCATAAAGTAAAACCTCAGATTTCTGTTTTCTCCTTTTATCATATCACACAGGTGGTGTGTCTGTAAACTGTAAATTTAGCAGGCGGAATCCCGGAAGATTCCGCCTGCTGTATATTAGTTTATGTTATCGATCGTTAAAAGCTTGTAGTTTACATAATTTTTTTGATTTATGGCTTCACCCTTCACCAGGCTGCCAACAACATGAACGATTCGGCCAAATACGGCATCTGTATCTTCTACAACAGCAGCAGTCAGCGCACCGGTGCGAATGGACGAACTGAGGGCAGCTTCCGTTCCTGCGCCAAAGATAATCACGTCTCTGCCGGGGATGCGGCCGCTGTCCTTAACCGCTGCAATTGCGCCAACGGCAAGGTCGTGGCTGCTGCACAAAATCAGTTCCAAATCTCTGCCGTATTTGGAAAACGCCTTGCGACACAAGTCTTTCGCTGCGGCAGCTGTTCCGTCGCAGAAGGACACCTGCAATTTTTCCGCAGAATACTGAGCCATCTGGGCTGTTACGCTTTGGGCATAAAGCTGGCATATTGGGTCATCACTGGACCCGGTGAGAATCATGTAATCCACCGTTCTGTCGCCGTTGATATCCGCCGTTGAGAAGGATGTATCCAAAAGCTGGGCCTGCATAATGCCCTCCTGGGAAATATCACAGCCCACATAGTAAGCGTTTCCTAAATCAGCAGGCTCGCTGCCAATAAACACCACCGGCGTTTCTACCGCCATCTGCAAAATTTCCGCAACTGCATCTGGGTTTACCGGCTGAATCACAAGGATGTCCACATCCTTTTGCAAAAGGGTATTTACCTGCTGGTTTTGCTTTTCTTGACTATTTTCACCGCTGCGGCTTACTACGTTGTAACCTGCCAGCACCAGCTTGTCACGCAGACCTTTTTCTAAGGTGCTGTCTGCACCGCTAAGACAAAGACCAACCTTGGGCGCAAGAAGGCCTTTTGTAAAATATCCGGCAAAGGCCATAATAAGGAGCATAAGAATGCCACAGATCAATAATTTTCTTCGCATAACCATTCCTCGTTTGTTGTTTCTATTCGGGAAAGTTATTACAGTTATACCACGAATATCCAATTTTTGCAACTTGTAATTCTGTTGCGGAGCATACGTAGTTGAAAAAGACTCTGATTGTATCACAATCAGAGTCTTTTTCTGAAATTAGTGACCTATTTTGATACCAAATACACACCCCGGCTGACCTTTCGTTAAATTGTATGAAACAAAAGACTCTGTGAAAGCTGTTTGACAGCGACCACAGAGCCTTGATTTTAATGAAATCCTTGCTTTCGCAAGGATGAAATCCAAGCCAAAGGCTTGGATGAAATTAAATCCGTCCATATCTCCCGCCGCAAGGCGGATTTCATCACGAAGTGATTTCATCCCACGAAAGTGGGATTTATTCCGCCCGAAAGGACGGATTTAGCTGAAAAAAGCACTTGCGAAAGCAAGTGCTTTTTTCTGGCAGGGGCACTAGGACTTGAACCCAGAGCCTACGGTTTTGGAGACCGCCGCTCTACCAATTGAGCTATACCCCTATATACATTATATATTGATATAAAGGCCGGAGCCTGAAAATGGCTGGTGGGCCTTCAGGG
>JAZKXS010000070.1:0-1021 GCA_045611745.1 Faecousia sp. | reverse complement strand
GAAAACAAGGTCGTTGTTGAGGGCGTTAACGTGGCTACCTGCCACACCAAGCCCCGCAAGCAGGGTGAGACCGGCGGCATCGTAAAGCGCGAGACCCCCATCCGTTCCTGCAAGGTTGCTCTGTACTGCGAAAAGTGCGGTAAGGGCGTGCGCGTTGGTCACAAGATCGACGGCGACAAGAAGACCCGCATCTGCCGCAGCTGCGGCGCCGAGATCTAAGAGAGGAGGAGTTAATCTATGGCAAGCAGAATGAAAGAAAAATATGTTTCCGAGATCGCTCCTGCTCTGAACAAGAAGTTCGGCTACAAGAGCGTCATGCAGATTCCCAAGCTGGATAAGGTCATCGTTAACGTTGCTTGCGGCGAAAGCAAGAACAACGCTAAGGAGATCGAAGCAATCTGCAAGGATATCGCTACCATCACCGGTCAGAAGCCTGTAACCTGCAAGGCTCGCAAGAGCGTTGCTAACTTCAAGCTCCGTGAGGGTGAAACTGTTGGCGTTAAGGTCACCCTCCGTGGTGACAAGATGTACGAATTCCTGGACCGTCTGTTCAGCGTTGCGCTGCCCCGTGTCCGTGACTTCCGTGGCATCAACCCCAACTCCTTCGACGGCCGCGGCAACTATGCCTTCGGTCTGAAGGAACAGCTGATCTTCCCCGAAATTGAGTACGACAAGGTAGACAAGATCCGTGGTATGGACATTTGCATCTGCACCACCGCTCCCACCGACGAGGAAGCCAAAGAGCTGCTCACCCAGCTCGGCGCTCCCTTCCACGCTTAATTAGGAGGATTAGGAATGGCTAGAAAGTCTATGATTCTGAAGCAGCAGGCTGAGGCTAAGTACTCTTCCCGCCGCTACAACCGCCGCAAGATCTGCGGCAGACCCCACGCTTACCTGCGTGACTACGGCGTATGCCGTATCTGCTTCCGTGAGCTGGCTTACAAGGGCCAGATTCCCGGTGTCCGCAAGGCCAGCTGGTAAGTTGTTTTGGTCAACCCTTGAAGACGCTTGTCTGCCTTCG
>JAZKXS010000069.1:0-5700 GCA_045611745.1 Faecousia sp. | reverse complement strand
TTATGGTTGCGGAGGCAGGACTCGAACCTACGACCTCCGGGTTATGAGCCCGACGAGCTTCCAACTGCTCTACTCCGCGATATGGCGCTCCGGAGAGCTTTTATATAGTAGCATAGACGGCCGCCTTTGTCAACCCCCATTTTGCTCCTCTGATACAGTATATCCCGTGCTGCAAGAATTATTCGTCCATTTTATTGGACAGCATATTTTATACAATTTCTAAACAGCATAAATCGCATATTTCCCCTTTTTTCCTCTTGACAAGTACGCTTTTGTGTACTATTATCGAATTACGGGCAGATATCCGTACTTTAATATGTACTTTTCTGTCGAAAGAAAGAGAGAAGGCGTCGGGAATCCCCCAGCGCCTGTGCCTTTGGCATGGAGGAAATATAATGGCAAATCTGTATGAAACCATCGAACTGCTTTGTCAGGAGCGCAACATTCGTCCCGGACGCCTTTGCACCGATTTAGGCCTCAGCCGCGGTCTTATGACCGATTTGAAAATGGGACGCAAAAAAAGTGTTAACGCAGAAACCGCCCGGAAAATTGCGGACTATTTAGGCGTTTCTGTTGGTTATCTTTTGGGGCAAGATGCATCCCGGGATGTGCTTGACGAAGTAGATGTTGCTTTCTACGGAGATTTTAAGGAATTAAACGAGCAGGAAAAGAATGCCGTCCGAGATATGGTGCGGATTATGCGAATGCGACGGCAAACTGAGGAGTAACTATGTTTGAGCTTTCGGATTTTTATGGCTATTGTCAAAAGAATCAAGTGGACATTATCCCCTATAACGGCTGCCCTCAGCCGGGTGCAACCATTCGGGATCGAGGTGACTATGCAATTTTCTTGGATTTTACAAAAATCACCTCTACGCGCCTGCTAAGGGGCGTATGCTACCACGAACTGGGTCATGCGGCGACCGGTGCCCTTCACAAAGTAGACAGCCCCTACGAATTGGTAGAACGCAGTGAATACCGGGCAAACCGATGGGCAGCGCAGCACTATTTGACAGAAGCAGAATTCCGAAAGGCTTTCTCTTATGGATTTACCGAGCCGTGGCAACTTGCAGAATATTTTGATCTTCCCCAGCAGGATATCGAAAACGCACTAAAATATTGGACGATCAGTCGCTGTGTAGACTTCAATAAATAATCCCGATGTGTAGTCACATCGGGATTATCTTTTTAATTGAAGAAATTTTCGTACAGAGCTGTAAACTTATTCATATTTTCAAACAGCTCCGTAAACAAATCATCCGTAGAAATCTCTGCTTCCACGCCCTCGTCCGGTGCGCCCTCTGCATCGGCATCTAAAATGCCGTTCTCCTCAAAATAGTAGAACACGTCATCTACTTTGTGCCAACCAGTAGCCGGTGCGCCGTTGCTAAGCAGATACATCCGGCCATTTGCTGTATCGTGCCAGCCGGTAAGCATCACACCGCTGGAGGTGAAATAACGATTTTCGCCATTGATCTTTACGCAGCCAGTGGCAAACGTACCATTTTCAAGAATGTAATAGTCGGCATTGTTGTCCAATACCCAGCCACTTGCCAATGCACCGTCAATATAATACTTCCATTGACCGGCCTTTTCATCAAACTGCCAGCCATTTAGCAGATCGTCGGAATCATTATCTTCCTGCTCGACAGGCAATTTTGCATTGCCAACCGTGAACATCTTATCTACCAATGTAACAGCAGTTGCTTCAGAAAGCAATTCTTCACCGGCAACATAGTAATTCTCTACGTCGCAGGTTACAACATAGGTATAAACGCCGGTTTTCAGCTTGCTAAAGAGCATTGCATTGCTGGCGGCTTTTGTGATAGACGCCATTGTGCCGTCTTTATCGATCTGGTAGCTGTAAACCGTATTGCCTTCCTGATCCAGAATTGCCAGTTTGAGATTCGCAAGGCCGTCCTGCTTCAAGGAAACTGCGCCGCTGACAGAGAAGCTTTTTCCTTCCTGCAGCGCATCCGGTGCATTGAATCCAGAGGCCGTCATCTTGTAGGTATTTAGCCGAATCAAACGAGTCTTTCCAGCTTCAATAAAACCGGTAATGCCGTTGTAACTGACCTCATAGAAGCGCTGACCCTGTTTGTTTTCGTACAAACCAGACACTTCAATACGCTCGTATGGCACGATTTTTGCAAGCTTTTTGACTGTATAGCCATCCACATTTACATCACTGGGGATAGAATATACGCTCATATGCTCTGTGGCCTCCACATACAAATCCGCAGGATAATACGTACAGAAGTCCGCATAGCTCTTCGTGCCGAAATAAACAATACCCTCAAAGGTAGTCCATTTATTATACGAGGTTGCAAATTCCTTAATGGTACAAACCACAGGTGTGCCTTCTTTGCCGCCCAAAGCCGTTGTAAAGCTCTCAGTAAAGTACACATTGCCATCGAGAATGCCGTAAATTACAACAGCATGGCCATATTTTTGACCGGCCGCAGTATTGGTTTTCTGGAAGCCAACCAAAATGTTGTACACATCCCGGGTGCCGCCCTCACTGATGGCATTCAAGGCTTCCTCCAGGGAATACTTAGACGCAGGATAAGTTTCTACCTTGTAGCCGCCGGTAGTCACTTCCAGATTCTTGTAGGCATCGTACTCGTCTTTGCCATTATGTACATGGACTTTCTTATCGACACCTAAGTAATGCAGGGTATATGCTGCCATTCTTCCGCAATAACCGTGATACGAGTTATAGCCGTTAGAAGCCCGCAAACGCTTATATGTCTGGGTGATTTTCTGACGAAGCGCCGTGCTTTCGCTGTTGGTAGCTGCATTTGCAGGGAACGCAAAAACAGACAGCAATACGATCGCAGACAGCATCATTGCCAAAATACGCTTACGCAAACATATCCCTCCTTACTCGAAAAGTATATGGCTTGGACGCATAAAAATCCCAAAACCGTGGTACATTTTACCACATTTCTCGTTTAAAATCAAGGTAAATCTTTGGTAATTGTTATAAAATCTTCTCTTTTCCTCGTTTTTTGGACCATTTTTAAAGAAAAACGCACCGCAAATGCGGTGCGTTTTCATTCGTTTTACAGCATAGGGATTGCCATTGCAATCAGGCTCAGCAGCATAATCGCAGCCAGCACTAAGCAAATTGCCTGTTTTACGGTCATAGGTTTTCTCCTTACTTTTCGCAGAAAGCCTTTGCCACGGCAACAATATTCTCCCAAGACAGACCAAACTGCTTCAGCAGCGGAACTGCTGCGCCGGAGTGACCGAACTCATCATTGACACCAATGCGGCGCACAGGTGTGGGGCACTTCTCAGAGAGCACAGCGCAAACAGCCTCGCCCAGACCACCAATCACAGAGTGTTCTTCGCAGGTAATTACCTTGCCGCACTCCTTAGCAGCCTTCAGTACCAGCTCCTCATCCAGAGGCTTAATGGTGGGCATATTGATAATGCGAGCGTTGATGCCCAGCTTCTCCAGCTCCTCACCGGCCAAGATAGCTTCGTAGGTGAGCAAGCCGTTGGCGATAATAGCAACATCGTTGCCGTCTTTGAGCACTTCGCCCTTGCCGATCTCGAACTTGTAGTCCTCATCATGGAACACCGGCACAGCCAGACGTCCAAAACGCAGATATACAGGGCCATCGAAGTGGTAAGCGGCCTTTACCGCAGCTTTTGCCTCTACATCGTCAGCAGGGCAAATGATGGTCATACCGGGGATGGAGCGCATCAGCGCAAAGTCCTCACAGCACTGGTGAGATGCGCCGTCCTCGCCAACAGAAATGCCGCCGTGGGTAGCGCCGATCTTTACATTCAGGTGGGGGTAGCCAATAGAGTTACGAACCTGCTCGAAAGCACGACCGGCTGCAAACATAGCAAAGCTGGATGCAAAAGGCACCAGACCTGCAGTGGACATACCGGCAGCCATACACATCATATTGGCTTCTGCAATACCGCAATCAAAGAAGCGGTCAGGAAAAGCTTTCTTAAAAACACCCGTCTTGGTAGCGCCTGCCAGGTCGGCATCTAAAACTACCAGATTTTCGTACTCAGCGCCCAGTTCCTTCAGGGCATTGCCGTAGCTATCACGGGTTGCAACTTTCTTCATCTCTGCCATAATTTACGCCTCCAATTCTGCAAGCTGTGCCTTCAGTTCGGCAATTGCCTGCTCGTGCTCTGCGTCGTTGGGTGCCTTGCCGTGCCAGCCGGCATCGTTTTCCATAAAGGAAACGCCCTTGCCCTTAACAGATGTGATGACGATTGCGGTCGGTGCGCCTTTGGTCGCCTTTGCATTATTGAAAGCTTCCTCGATGGCATCGAAATCGTGACCGTCAATTGCCAATGTGTGGAAGCCAAAAGCCTCCAGCTTGTCCACGATGGGATAAGGACTCATAACATCTTTAATATTGCCGTCGATCTGCAGACCGTTGTTGTCAACAACAATGCAGAGGTTGTCCAGCTTGTAGTGGGCAGCAGCCATACAAGCCTCCCAAACCTGACCTTCCTGAATTTCGCCGTCACCCAGCAGGGAGTATACGCGATTCTTCTTGCCGGTGTGCTTAGCGGCCAGTGCCATACCCACAGCAACAGAAATGCCCTGACCCAGAGAGCCGGTGGACATATCTACGCCGGGAACCAGATTCATATTGGGGTGGCCCTGCATATAGCTGTCGATCTTACGCAGCGTCAACAAGTCCTCTACGGGGAAAAAGCCTCTGTGTGCCAAGGCGGCATACAAGCCGGGGGCAGTATGGCCCTTGCTGAGAACAAAGCGGTCCCGATCTTCCCACTTGGGGTTCTTGGGATCAATGTTCAATTCCTTAAAATACAGGTAAGTAAAAATCTCTGTTGCAGACAGAGAGCCGCCGGGGTGGCCTGCCTTTGCGGAATGGGTAGAATCAATAATGCCCATTCGGATCTTGCAGGCAGTGATCTGCAATTGCTTCTTTTCGCTGGAAGTCATAACTTTCCTCCTTATATTGTTTTGCCGGTAATGGCAATTGTTCACATAGAACGTCATTTTTATTTTAACATTAATTTTCCTTTGTTGCAATACCTTTTCTTCAAAAAAAGCAACACTCCCAACACCTATCTATGCCGCTTTCAGTTGGAAAGTGTCAATTTTTATGCAAAAAGAAAATTGGGAGAAACTTCTTTACGAAGTGTCTCCCAAAGCGGTCTGCTTTTTTATCGTCAAGGTGAATTATGCTATCAAGCGCAACACTTGATAGTACAATTCAGCAAAAATCAAAAAGAACACCACCCATTTGGGTGGTGTTCTATTTGGCTCCCCCTGTTGGACTTGAACCAACGACCTGCGGATTAACAGTCCGTCGCTCTACCGACTGAGCTAAGGGGGAATGTTTGTGTTCGCATTACCTATTTTCACGGCCAGTCACCCGGCAACTATCGTCGGCGTACGTGTGCTTAACTTCTGTGTTCGGGATGGGAACAGGTGGACCCACACGACAATCAACACGAACTTCTATGGATGGCTCTCGCCATCGTTTATATCAAAGCGGTGAACCGCTCTAATAGTATATGGATTATAACGCCATTTATTCCCAATGTCAAGTAGAACTTTCCATTAAGAAAGGTTGGTGACCCATACCGGATTCGAACCGATGTTAACGGCGTGAGAGGCCGCTGTCTTAACCACTTGACCAATGGGCCATTGGTGCACCTTCACGGACTCGAACCGGGGACCCACTGATT
>JAZKXS010000068.1:0-1558 GCA_045611745.1 Faecousia sp. | reverse complement strand
GGTAATCCAGCAAAAATCATACATAAAGAAAACGCAACAGAAGGTTATATTAACAGAACAGTCTAAATATATATTAGATAAATTCCAATTTGTCTAACTGTTTGAACATTAAGATGCAAGCATCATTTTCTTGAACCCCCTTTGCGTTAGGGTGTTCATTTCCAATAATGGTAAATAATGTTTGCATCCTAATAACAGTCATTTTTCAAATAAAGACACCACCCAATCGGGTGGTGTCTTTTATTTGTTTGAAGATCAAATTTGCCCGCCGGGTGAACTGTTTTTATTTTGCAACCCAATTTTTCTCACGGCGCTTATCCGCAAGGGCGCATATACCTTTTGTTACTGCCAGAATTAACGACACACCGCCAACGGAAATAACCGTCAAAACAATATAGTACAAAATCGGCGTTTCACCCTGAAGCAGGAACGCAAATGGATTTCCGTTTCCGTAACGCAGGGTCATAAAGTCTGCGCCGCTTCCATCAAAGGCGAAATTCAGCCCCTGCGCAAAGGCAGCGAGCACAAAAAGAACAGTGATTGCCCTGTAAATATCGCTCCACTTTGGACGGTAAAAACCGGAGAACACCATATAAAGAGAAACAAACAAAAGGCTGCCGTGGTACAAGAAAGATTGATAAGGCAGCAAATTATCGAAAGTAAAGCGCCAATCCTCTGTGGGGCCCATAATTCCAGACGACGCAGGAATGATTAAAATAATCGATGTAACAAGCATTAGAACTGCATAAGCAAAGGGTTTTACCCACTCAGAAAACTTACCGGGACGCTTGGAGCCGATAATCAGGTAGGCGTACAGACCCATGCTGCAAATATGGAATGGTGCCATCCATACCGGATAATGGCCGACGGGACCGTAGTCCGGGCAGTTAACCATCCGGAAGGTCTTGATAATCTCCCATGCCCACATAAAGTAGCAGGTGTATCGAATAACCGCTCTGTCGTAGCTTTTTCCAAGCTTCTTTTTCTTTTTTACAACCAACAAAACAATAAGCGTCACTGCAATCAGGGAAAGTAACCAGGCAAGACCGGTCAAATGCTTGTATCCAAAGTCTACATTCATATTACGTTCTCTCTTTTCTTTATTGCGTTTTGGTATGTTATGCTACTATGTTCATACCATATTTTTTAAGAAAATGCAACCATATTTTAAATAAGTATTAAAATTTTATAAATAATCTGCTGACTATCCCAGCCGTCCGAAACAAAAAGCCAAGTCAAATGACTTGGCTTTTTTAATAGATCAGTGTGCAAATTGGCTTTCGTAGAGTTTTGCGTAGAGACCCTTCTTTTGGAGCAATTCTTCGTGCTTTCCTTGTTCGATGATATTGCCATCGTCCATAACAAGAATACAGTCCGCCTCCTGTATCGTGGACAGGCGGTGAGCAACTACAAAGCTGGTTCGACCTTTCATCAGGGCATCAAACGCCTTTTGTACCTGCATTTCCGTCCGTGTGTCGATAGAAGAAGTTGCCTCATCCAAAATAAGCATAGGTGGCAGGCAAAGCATTACTCTTGCGATACACAAAAGCTGTTTCTG
>JAZKXS010000067.1:0-6527 GCA_045611745.1 Faecousia sp. | reverse complement strand
TCGCTATCTTTGGCAAGGGGGTTATTTTTATCCCCGTTGCCTGTGATAGAAAGTACCACCGCATCGTTCCCAATATCGCCGCCGTTGATCTCGAAAGCCAGTTCAATATTCTGCTCGTTTCGGAGCTTGAAATCACTTTGCAAGGTAACGGTCAGTGTTTGGTCTGTGTTGAGCACAACTTCCGTCGCCGAAACCTTAAAGCCTTCGCCCTCGGTTACCGCAGCGGGAATCGTGACGGTGTAGGTGGGGTCAACACGCTTACTCACAGCCGTAAACTGTGCTGTGTATTCAACGTCGCCGGTAACCGCTTCAAGCGCAGGAGACCAACCGTTAAAGGTATAGGTAAAGTTTTCGTCCTCTGCCTTTTGGGGTGTTGCGCCGTTATAAGTTGGTGTGGTGCCGTGGACAACGCCCGTATCGGTTTCCAAAACCGAGCCGTCGTAGTTTTTCCAAGTGACGGTGTAGGTCGGTATCGTGCAGGACACAATTTCGCTCCAAGCCTCGATGTCATCATAAGGATCATCCGTTCCGCGATCCCAGACCAATTTGCATTGATATTCGCCCTCTTCCGGGTTGCTTGTGTCAAGCGTCAATGCGGTCTGGCCATCAACCGCTACGAAAATGGAGCCGTTTTTTGTCAATTTTACCGACGCACCCAGAGCACCTTCGACTATTAATATATAATAATCGGTACTCGGCACGGTAAAGGTGTATGTATTTCCATCTCGCTTTCCGTCCACACCTATCAACTGTGCATCAATTTCGGACTGGGACGAAACAATCAACTGATCGCTCGCATTAAGAGAAATGTACCCTGTCAATCCCCAGTCGGATATAGTGAACGACTGACTAATCGGGTCGTAATTTCCATCCATAAGGTCCATATCTCTGTCGGTAAGCACATTGTTACCCAATTCTTTTTTATACCACTGGCAGCTTAAGTCTTTATCCGAGCTCACTTTGACGGTGTAGTTGTTTTCGCCGGTCGGCTCCTCAACAATAGCGAAGCCGGCATAATATTTGCCATCTTTCTTGTAGAGGGGGAATTCCGAAACATAATCGAAATAGCCGATATAGTTCTCGATGTCCACGCCGCTGTCTGCCGCTTCCAGGAACACACGATCATTATAAGATGGATCTACAAATACTGTAATGGGAGAACCGGTAGGTGCAAAATCTTCTGTAACCTGAATTGCCGTGTAATTCTTATAGATGTCGAAAGATCCGTCGTTGCTGCCGTATTCATTCCCGGAGATAACAGGATTTCCGGAAAGCGTTATGGATTGATTCATATAGATACCGCCGCTGGGGCTATCGTTTGCGGTGTTATTTTTAATGCTGCCACCTGCTATGATGGTGTTTAGTCTTGCGTTATAAACACCGCCACCATTATACTTTGCAGTGTTATTCGAGATCTCACCGCCGTACATGATAAAGCCATTGCCAAGTACATACACGCCACCGCCCATATTTGCAGTGTTGCCCGAAATCTTGCCGCCGTACATGGCGAAGGTGCCTTGGTTGTACACGCCACCGCCGTTACCGGTAATACTGCCGCCGGTGATGGTACCGGTACTGCCACAGTCGGTAAGGTTCAGGGTGCCGCCGTTGATATGGATTACTCTCGTGTTAGACGCTGTGTTTTTCAGTGTGTATCCGTTCAGGCAAAGGGTAAGGTCACCCGTCACGGTGATGGCCGCGTTAATGGTAATGTCATTTGCCAGATACACACTGCCGCCGTTGGTGGCTGCGTTCTGCAGCCCATTCTGATCTGTGACGGCGGTGAATGTGGTGGAAACCTCGGCATCGTGGTCACCCACATTCTTATGCGTTTTACCGCAGATGCAGTGGGTATGGGAGTCCGCCGCAAAGGCCGTGGTGGGCAACATCAAACAGATCAACACGAATGCCAGCAGCAAACTCATTATTCTTTTTTTCAAGGCATTCCCTCCTTTCTGTTTTGTTCTTTGGGATAACAACAAGTACCCCGTTCGGGAAGCTTATCTGATTTTAGGTCAAAGCCTGCGTACTTACAGAACCAACAAATCGATTCAATGGCTAAAATGCTTTTCCTTCCCGAAAAGCAAGGACAAGTATCGCTGCGCGTGATCTCCTGTCCGCTTTTACTTAAATTTTCCTCCATGGTTTCACCTTATTTCACAATTAACACCGTTTCTACATTTGCTCCGTTCATCGCCGAGCCGTCCTCTAAAGAAGTGGTTGTGATCTTAATGGTTGCCTCGTACTGTCCTGCAGACAGTGCTTTGGACATAGTTATTTTGGTAATCGCTTTGCCGGGAGGAACGAGCTTTGATTTATAAAGGCTCTCGCCCGTGTCCTTCAGCACGATTTCAAAGGTAAAGTAACAGGGGTTGCCTTCGGGATTTAAGAGTGCTACATTTACTGTCTTTTGATTCTTCGGCAATGTAATGGACGGATAGCCGGGGATCTTGATGCCCACAGCCGGGGCGTCATCAGTTTTATCCGGTGGGGTCTGTCCGTTCCAATCACCTGCATTTTCGTCAATGTCCAGATTGCCGTTTTGGGATGTACCGGGAGTGGTTGGAACATTATTACCAAACCAAGAGTACCAGTTCAGCGCAACAATCACCACGCCTACAAATAAAAGGATTGTTATGACTACGGTCATAACAAGGAACCTTTTTTCGATAACAATTTTCGAATCGTTTTTGCTCATAACGTTTCCCTCCAAGGAATGATATTTTTACACTGCAATGATACTGCAAATAAAGAACCAAAACGGAAAAATGTCGCGAAGTGCCCTTTTTTTGTCGTGAAGTTGATGTTTGACCCCAAAAACGACAAAAATCCCTGTCAATCGACAGGGATTTTAGAGTTCACTATTTCATTATTCATCCATAATTACCATACAACTGAACACGCCGTCAGCGGCAGAAAAACGGCAAGAGCCGTTATGCTTTTCAGCCGACGACATAACACTATGTACGCCGATGCCTTGCAGGTAATCGGGCATTTCATCAAAATTGAGGGACGGAGTGCAGGTGTTCTCACAAGAGATCACCAAGCGACCTGCCTTGTGCTTGATAGAAACGGTAATGCGTGGCTTTTCCGCTTTGCTTTCTATGGCACCGTGAAGGGCGTTTTCCAAAATGTTCGCCACGATGGTTACAAGTGTCGGGGACGGCACAGAAATATTCGGCTTTGCCGCCGCACGAATTTCCATCGTAATATTCTGCGCTGTGGCCTTTTGATAAAAGACCTTCAAAATGTTGTTAACGGTTTCGTTTTCGCAAAATCGTCCGGAGGTCGTTGCTTCAAGGATTTCGCTTCGTGTTTTCAAATAGTCGATGATTTTATCGGTTTCTCCGGTCTTTGCCAAAGTCATAAGCGCTTGATAGTGAAAACGCATATCGTGACGGTTTTGGCGAACTTGCTCGGCTTCCATCGCTTGCGCATCCACCTGTGCCTGCAACAGCTCGGTATGTAATGACTTTTGCTTTTCACGGGATAACTCCACGATGTTCTTCATGCTGTTGAATATAGCAATATAGGTAATGCAGAAAGCAAGCATTGTAAGCAAAAAGATAATACTTTCTTCACTGCTCATTGGCTGCATCATAGTAAACAATGACTGCCCAACGATCAGTGCCCAAAAGCTTAAAACTACCGCGTAGAACTTGCCCCAACCTTCCCGAATATACATTGCCACTTTTTTAAAAGACGGTAACAACAGCCGATACAAAATATACTGCATAATTGCCATGAGAATAACAGCGATTATGAGCTTTGCTACCATACTGTTTACTGTGTTATCCAACATATTAAACAGTGTACTGAAACATGTGTAGGTTGTGGCGTAGCTGAAAAACAGAAATCCTTTTTCTACCGTGCGGCCTGTGGTAGTGATGAAGAATAGCACTAAATGTAGCACAAAGGAAACAAAGTAGTTCAAAGGTGGTATTTCCGGCGGCAGCACCAAAAAGACAACGCCGTAAACAAGCCAAATTGCCACTGTTATGATCTTATTAAAACGGGGCTTGGCAAAAAACAAAGAGGCTCCGATATGGGACAGCACGGTAAGCGTCAAAAAAAGAATATGTTGCATTTGTCCCACCTCCTAATTGAAATAATCAAAGAATGCTTTTTTAAGTCCTGCGAGTACCGTGTGGGGAAGTTTCAGTGCTCTGCCATTTTTGAAAATGACACCTTCCGCAGTGACACGGCTTATGTAGTCGAGACTCAAAATGTGCGCTCTGCCGCAATGGTAAAAAGAATCAAATTGCGATAGTTGTTTGTAAAGGTCTGCGCCACTGATACGAATAAGCAGTTTTTCTCCACTTTCCAAATAAAGTCGCTGGTATTTATCTTCCGACTCGCAGTATATAATCCCCGATACCGAAATGCTTCGGTATTCATTATCCACCTTGAGTACAATGCTATCGTCCTTGTGAGCGGCAATGCTTTGCATCGCTTTATCCATACCCATATAAAAACTATCTTTTGTATAGGGCTTAAGCAGATAGTGAGTAGCATCCACACCGAAGGCTTCCAGAGCGTGATCTGTGGAGGAGGTAAGAAAAATAATAGGGCTTTTTATATCACGGTTACGAAGCTCCGTGGCAATACTCATACCTGTGATGCCAGGCATATAAATATCCAAAAGATAAATGTCGTATATCATGCCTTTCTCGGTCATGTCAACAAGCTCTGACGGAACGTTGAAAACATCCGCCTGGTACGGCACAGCCTTTTCTTCCAAATAAAGCTTCAGCATTTGCTCTGCAGCAGAGCGAAACTCTTTTTCATCATCACATATCGCAATTTTAAGCACTACATCACCTTCTTTCCAACGCATTTGTGCGTGGGTATAATTTCTTAAATTACATTATATCATAAATTCTTTCAAATTTCTACGTGTTTTGATGATTTCACAAAACTTTCGGAGATCCAATACAAATTCACCTTCACTGATTGATGCGGTTATTTTAATAACGCCCCTATCTTTTATAATGATAAGTATCATTTTATAGATAGGTGGCATCACTATGCACAGAACAATCAGCGACTACAAGATCACAAAAAGAAAGGACGGGCGCTATTATGTCCGTATACGGGACAAAGGCGATGTTACGCACATTTACGGAAAAACGAAGGCCGAGGTTAAGGCAAAACTGGAGATCAAAATTGAAGGGCTGAACACTCTGGACCGTCGACGAACGGAGCAGTTTATCTACACTTTGACCCTACTGCAACTTTTTGCAAATTATAAGGGTATAATGTAAGTAAAAGACATTCATTCTACAGTAAAGATTACCAATTAATTCAATCTCAATGCTTGAAAAAATGGAATTCATACAGTATAATGTTTTTCTGAACGAACGAATCAAGCCATAGACATCAAAAGGTAAAAACTGCACAGCGGTTTAAGCGGCTTTTGCATAAATTGGTGTCAAAACCCTCACCTGAACCTAAAAAAACGGCTAAAACAAAGGAGATATAAGTATATATGAAATTAGGTATCGTCGGACTTCCCAATGTAGGCAAGTCTACCCTCTTTAACGCAATTACCAACGCAGGCGTTCCTGCAGATAACTACGCATTTTGCACCATTGACCCCAATGTTGGCGTGGTTTCTGTTCCCGACGAACGACTGCAGTGGCTGGCCGAGTTGCACAACCCCAAGAAGTTGACCCCGGCTGTGATTGAGTTCGTCGATATCGCAGGTCTTGTGAAAGGCGCATCCAAGGGTGAAGGTCTTGGAAATAAGTTCCTTAGCAACATCCGCACCACTGACGCCATCGTCCATGTTGTGCGTTGCTTTGACGACAGCAATGTTACCCACGTGGAAGGTACTACCGATCCTCTCCGTGACATTGATATTATCAATCTGGAATTGGTAATGGCAGATATCGAAATGGTAGAGCGCCGCATCGACAAGGCGCAGAAGGCTATGAAGGGCGGTGACAAGCGCTTTGCCCACGAAGTCGAGCTTTTCACCCAGTTGCTTGCGCATTTGAACCAAGGTAAGCTTGCCCGTACCCTTGATTGCTCAGAAGAAGATACAGCAATCATTGCCACCTCTGACCTGCTCACCCTTAAAAAGACCATTTATGTTGCCAACCTCGCAGAAGCAGAGATCAATGATCCTGAAGCAAATCGTCACTACATGGCAGTGAAGGCACTTGCAGACGAAGAAGGCAGCCAGCTTATCCCCATCTGCGCCAAGCTGGAGGCAGACATTGCCGAGCTGGACGATCCCGACGAGAAGGCCATGTTTATGGAAGAGCTGGGTGTGGAGGAGTCCGGTCTGGACCGGCTGATCCGCAGCTCCTATGCTCTGCTGGGTCTGTGCAGCTTCCTCACCGCCGGTACCGACGAATGCCGTGCCTGGACCATCAAGCGTGGCACCAAGGCTCCTCAGGCAGCCGGCAAAATCCATACCGATTTTGAGCGTGGCTTCATCCGCGCTGAAGTCATCGCTTTTGACGATCTGATGACCGTTGGCAACATGGTTGCCGCCAAGGAAAAGGGTCTCATTCGCTCTG
>JAZKXS010000066.1:0-2116 GCA_045611745.1 Faecousia sp. | reverse complement strand
ATTGCCGGCTTGGTTGGCGGCGCAATCCTGTTGATGTTCCCCCTCTGCCCCAAGGATATTCAACTTATTGTTTATATGGTAGGTCTGGTATTCTTCGGCCTCGGCATGGGCTTCTATAACTGCGTTTCCTGGGCAATGATGGGTGATGCTATCGACTACCAGGAGTGGAAGTTTGGCAAGAGAGAAGAAAGCGTTGTTTATGCACTGCACTCCTTCTTCCGTAAGCTGGCACAGGGCGTTGGTCCTGCAGCTGTCATTGCAATTATGGGCACGCCTCTGATCGGTTATGTTTCCTCTCTGGGTACGATCGGTCAGTCCGCTGAAACCGCAGGCAAGCTGTGCTGGCTGGTTGCAGGTCTGTATGCATTTAGCGCACTTTGCCAGTTTGTAGGCGTTGCTGTAATCTACAATATCGACAAGAAGACTCTGGAGAAGATGAACACCGAGCTGGCTGCACGCAAGGCAGCTGAGTAAGCAATAAAAGAACTGCCGCATCTGCATAGGCGGGTGCGGCAGCTTTATGGAAATGTGTATTTGGAGGAAACCAAATGAGAAATATTATTAAAATCAACGAAGGCTGGCAGTTCATTCAAAACTGTGCAGACCCCAAGGCTACCGAGGGCGCAGTTGCAGTAAATCTGCCCCACTGCTGGAATGCAGTAGACGGTCAGGACGGCGGCAACGATTATTTCCGTGGCAGCTGCTTGTACACCAAAGTGCTTAAAAAGTCCGAGCTGGGCGAAGGCCTGCACTACTTGGAAATCCGTGGTGCAAACTCCTCTGCCGATGTCTATGTTAACGGCACTGCTCTTTGCCACCACGACGGCGGTTACTCTACTTGGAGAGTGAACCTGACTGATGCTTTGACCCAGGAAGAAAATCTGCTGTCCATCGTTGTGGACAACGCAGCCAATGAGACTGTTTATCCCCAGATGGCAGACTTCACTTTCTACGGCGGTATTTACCGTGATGTTTATCTCATCACCGTAAATGAGACCCACTTTGATCTGGATTACTACGGCGCACCCGGAATCAAGATCACCCCTGCTGTGAACGGCAAGGACGCAACGGTTGAGGTAGAGGTCTACACCACTGAGCTCAAGGAAGGCCAGAAGCTGGTTTATACCCTGTACGACAAGGAAGAAAACGAGCTACAGAAGATTGAATCTGCTGACAAGAAGGTCGTTTTTGAAATTAAGGACGTCCATCTGTGGCACGGCCGTAAGGATCCTTACTTGTACTGCTGTGAGGCGGAAATCGTGGAGGGTGAGACGGTTATCGATAATGTCTGCTCCCGTTTCGGCTGCCGCACCTTCAAGATCGATCCTAATAATGGCTTTATCCTTAACGGCGAGGAATACCCCCTGCGTGGCGTTTCCCGTCACCAGGACCGCTGGGGCTTCGGCAATGCGCTGCTGCCCGAGCATCACGAGGAGGACGTCGATCTCATTTGTGAGGTTGGCTGCACCACCATCCGCCTTGCCCACTATCAACACGATCAGTATTTCTACGATCTGTGCGACGAGAAGGGTCTTGTAATTTGGGCAGAAATTCCCTATATCTCCAAGCATATGCCCACCGGCCGTGCAAACACCATTTCCCAAATGAAGGAACTGGTTAGCCAGAACTACAATCACCCCTGTATCGTGGTTTGGGGTCTTTCTAACGAAATCTCCATTGGCGGCAGCAACGACGATCTGTTGGAGAACCACAGAATTCTAAATAGTCTGTGCCACGAGATGGACAAGACCAGACTAACCACCATCGCTGCTGTCTCTATGTGCCGCATGGAGGATCCCTACCTGCAGATTCCCGATGTGGTTTCCTACAACCACTACTTTGGCTGGTACGGTGGCGAGACCTCTATGAACGGTCCTTGGTTCGACAAGTTCCACGCGACCCACCCCAATATTCCCATCGGCTGCTCCGAGTATGGCTGTGAGGCGCTGAACTGGCATACTTCCAACCCCACCCAGGGCGACTACACCGAGGAATACCAGGCTTACTACCACGAGGAGCTCATTAAGCAGCTCTTTACCCGCAAGTATATGTGGGCAACCCATGTATGGAATATGTTTGACTTCGGCGCTGATGCCCGTGCAGAAGGCGGCGAAAA
>JAZKXS010000065.1:0-5328 GCA_045611745.1 Faecousia sp. | reverse complement strand
TCTGCGATATAGCATAGCAATTATAATGTTGCCTGCGCCCATAGTCGGATCCAAATTTGTTTTAGTTTCGTCATACCAAACAGAACTTTTATCATTTACAGAACCGGCCTTATCCATCATTTGCTCAATGATATGGAACGGAGTCCAAACCTGACCCAATTTTGACTGGGTTGCTTCATCAGTTTCGTAATGTGCAAAATCGTTATCGTAATCGTAAATTGTCATATTATTTTTGTTTCTTTTTATCTTTAATGTTATTATCAAATGTTGTCATAAAATCATCAACATACTTGATAATGTTTTTCTGTTCTGTTTTATTTACACAACCACAAAGTTCAAGAATACCTTCATCAGTTGCAGTTTTGTTATCTGCCCAATCAATATCAGGAATTGCTTGATAACAACGAGTAGTCATACACTGACTATCTTGATATTTGGCTAATGTAAATCTAAGCAACGGACGTCTAAAAGCATTTAATAAATTTGTGATATATTTTTTTGAACAAGCACCAAAAACATATTTTCCTTTATTATTAATGTTTTCGTTATAATTTTTTGCTTCGTTAAAATCTCCAATACCAAAACTAACTAAATTTGTTGACTGAAATTTAGCAGACATAGCACCGTTGGCACGATTTAAAAAACAATAAAATTTATAATCATTTGTATTAAAATTTCTCCAATCAATTAATCTGCTATTAATACTACCTTTAGATTTAAGGATAGTACAAATGTTTTTTTCAAAATCCGAAAAATTAACATCTATATCAAATAGTGAAGTATATTTTTCTTCGTCTGAATTTAAAAATTTTACATAAATTTCATTGTGTTCAATATCTTTATTCCAATAAAATACTGCTACATTTGACATATTTGTATTTTCAAAAATGTTGCTATTGAATTCTTCAATAGAAATTAAATCATTAAAATCTTCTTTATAATTTGAAAATTTATCCGATGTACTTGTGATTAAACGAACCGGCTGGATACAAATAGTTGATTTTACTTTTTTATTGTTTTTAACAAATGATGTAATATCATAATGTAAATTGCTGGAAGTACCTTCTTGAGGTTTTCCATAGGGCGGATTCATTATAGCAATATCTATTGTCATATTGTCCTTTTCTATTTTTTCAGCAAAAATTGTTGTTATGTTTTTACTATTTATTTCAATAAATTCAACATTATATTCTTTACACAAATTTTTAATTGGCAAAAATCCTTCATCAAAAACAATATATTTTTTAGCCAAATTACTTTTGAAAAACTTACGATAAATACCAACATTAGATAATGAAATTAAAGCACAAATTTTACATTTAGTAGCATTTTTTGTGTAAAGGCCAAATAAAATTTCTGTATTTACGCAGTTAAATTTAGTTTTACTTGAATTAGTAATCATATAATTTCCTATTGTTGTTTGTTTACATTAAATATAGTAATTTTTATGTAAACTGTCAATAAAAAATTATGTGAAATATGTAAAATTTTATTTACTTAGAACCTAAAACATCCTTCAAGTATTCTCGTTTATAAAGTTTTACATTTTGTAATTCATCTGCAATTTTCTTTACCTTATCCCAACCAGTGCCAGTTGTAATATAGTTATAAGAAATTCCCATTTCCCAAATTTTGTGGATTTTCTTTAACTGATTTTCACAGTGGGAACCGTAATCAGCCTCTTCAATAATCAGTTGTTTCTTTACATTTTCAAAATGTTCCAATACAGAAATTCTACGCTTAAAAGTTCTTTCATCCCCCGTTAAAGCAACATAAAACATAATATGGTTTTTCGGGTCAGCAGTCAAATGAGCCACCATAGTATCATAAAGTTCTTTTTCTGTATCATATTTATCTGGGTCAATAAAAAGAATGTTATTGTAATTTGTAGTTGTATTGCAACTATGTTGATATGAATGACGCACTGTTCCAACATAAGCACCCATAATGGTTATTCTAACATCATCCACCATATTATGTAATTTTGATAATTCTAAAATAGTATTAGTTTTGCCCCAACGAGTACACAAATAAAGTATATTATTTAGTTCATCGTCTGCTTTAATTTCTTTTACTAAATTTTGAATATCTTTATAAAGTTTATTTGTTTTCAAAACATTTTTAGAACCGGTGCAATTATCAATATCTTTAAGAAGTTTATGAATCCCTTCAATGCTTTCCATCAAATATAGTTCAGTTGAACCTTTTCCATCTTCACGATTTGCTGCTTCTTCATTCCAATGATAATACTTATCTTTTTTATAAGTTTTACTATTTTCTTGTAAAACACTATGAACATAGTAATCAGCAACAGTTTCGCTATCAACGTGCCACAACCCAATTACACGTTGCCAAGGAAGATTTCTGTCTTGGTGTTGATAACGATTATATACACCATTTTTTGCCCAACCAACTTTTACATTGAGTTCACCCGGTTCAGTTGTATCAATATAGGCATATATATTTAATTTTTCATTTTTACATTGTTCAAGAGTCTTAAATCCAGTAACAAAAATATCGTCAATATAAAGTCCTTCTTTTCCTTTTGTATCTTTGTATCTGATTTTAAAATTTTCTTTGATTTCGTGTTTCATTATTAACCTCTTTTGTTTACACCATATAATATAGAAAAATCCATTGAAACTGTCAATGGATTTTGTGTAAAATTATGTAAAATTTAGTTTACATAATTGAAATACTTATTTGTAAGAACGGAAGTAAATTTCTTATTAATGACTTGTAAAATTTCGTAAACAAGTCCGCTATCCAAACCAAGTTCATTTTCAATATAATCAATGTTTTCTTTGTTATTGAATTTTTTAATAATGTTTTTCAAAACATTGTCAGTATAATTATTAACATTAAAAAGCTGACCATTAGTGAAAATGAAACGAGCATATTTTACACGCTGGTCCTTATCCAAATCTATCTTTTCTGTTTTTCCCTTTCTTTTTCCATTTTTAGCCAAATGCCCAGCCATACCACGGTCGCCCTTAACATTTGTGCTTTTCATTTTGTTAGTTTCTTTAAATTCTCTGATGAAATACTTTTCTTCCAAATCATAATCAATGTTAATAATATCACCAATCATTAAATCTACATTTTGATTTATAAAACTTCTTGTTTCCAGCATAGAAACAATTTGTTCTTTAGTAAGCGGTTTAATTGGAGTTGTATTAGAATATGCTTCAATAAATTCAATTTTGTTAGTTGAGAGCATTTCATCAACATAAACTTCAACATTATTTTCACCACAGTTATGTTTCATATTATCCATAACATTACCAACAATATAAATGTTCGCCTTGCAAGTATCGTGGCTGTAAGAAAGACGAAAATCTACAATATGAGAAATGTTGTGTTTCGGATCTTCAAACGGAGTAAATGTTCTTGCAATTTTCTGCTGAACCATATCAAAACTACCGTCATTGAACATTAAAATCGCATTTTTTACATATTTGTTAGACCACGAACGTGTACCCATTGTGCAAGTAATAAACACACATTTTCTACCGTGCTTATGAGCATTTTCCGATAATTCAGTAGCTTCTTTTTCACATTTAGCATTAGTAGTTCCATCTTCAGTATCAGTTCCGCCATTCATAACCATAACATCATAATTGGGACCTAAAACTTCTTCAACCAAATTTTTCAATAAGAATTGAGCATCTTTCCCACTGGGTGTAAAAATAATTGTGTCCATATTAAGGTCAAGAATGTTACCCAATTTATCTTGAAGATTACGCTTATTATCTCTAATTCTATCGTGCGACAGCCCACCAGCATTATTATTACGAACATTAAAAAGAATATAAAGCAAATCGGAAATGTAATAATCTTCTTTTAAATGCCCATTAACTACCGTAAACATATCACTCCAATTTTCCATAGATTCAGGAACAAGCCCGGTATTTTCAAGAACAGAATTGTCTAAAATGTTCCATTTGATAGAAACAGGATTGCTTCTTTCTTCGCAATAATTATCATTTAGAAAATTTTTATAGTAGTCTTTAAGATTCATTTTATTTGGTTTTAAAGAACATTGAGCAATTTTAGCCATAGTGAGTTACCTCTTTCTTAATTGTTTACATAGTAAATATAACAATTAAACTGCTATTTGTCAATACCAAATACGCAGTTTTTAGTTATATTTTTGTAAATTTTTATTTACAAACCTAGAAATCTTCTTTAATTTTAGCAAGTTTCTTGTTTTCCAAAATCTGTTTTCTTTTTTTCAACATTTCATTTAAGAAAAATCGTGCAGTAGCGACTTCACTCACAATAATTCTATCAGCACCATAATTGTAAATGTTTCCGTCTTCGTCTAATTTAATGCTGATATGAACTTTACCATCTTCAAAAGTCATTACTGGTAAATCTCCCCACATATACTGTGGTTTTAGGAATAGTCTATTACTATCTCTGTAAGTAAAAAATCCGTATTCCCTACCTAACTGATCAAATTCTTCTTTAGTCATTAAAGTCTTCTTTTAGTTTGTTTTCTCTTTCGTTTACCAAACAGTCTTTATATTGTCTTTGTAATTCTGATATAATTTCATTATATCGTGTTTCTGTTAAATTGTCAATTTCTTTTTTGTCTTTAAAATAATAAATTCCATATAATTTTGTATCGGCGGCTCGGAATCCATATTTATCCATATCTTTTCCTGTACCTGCCATAACTGATATTCTATTTTTACCTGGTAGTCTACCTGTATATTCTGTTAAAGACAAATACGCAGAATATCTGTGTTTTAATTTACCTTTTTTGGTGAATACTTCAAAACTATTACAATAGTAATTTAACCATCCTAAAGCTTCTTTTAATGAAGGTATATACATTAAAAATCTTCTTGTATTTTGTTTTCTTTCTCGTTTAGGATTTTTGTTTTGTATTCAATTTCCAGCATATCACAAATTCTGTTATAATCGTCTTCAGTAAAATGCTGCATTTCGCTTTTTGTTTTGAACTGATAGTCAGCGTGAATTTTCATCCACGGGTCATCTGTATGGAATCTTTTAACAGAACTTCCAACCGTAATGCCAGGACCATTTGCTTCAGGAACATTGAGCATTGAAATTGTATCTTCAGTTATAGCAATCCAAACACAAAATTCGTCTTTTATTTTTCCATTTGAGTCAAAAGTATGTTTTTCTTTTGCTTCATCTTTCAAATACTTTTTTACGGTTTCAAAATCTATTCTGCGTATCATTAAAAATCCTCTTCAAGTTCTTTTAGTTTTTCTTCAATTCTATCTTCTTTTACACATCTCAAAGTTAATGCTTTCAATTCTCTGTATTCTTCTAGTGTAATGTCTTGTATTGTTA
>JAZKXS010000064.1:0-8647 GCA_045611745.1 Faecousia sp. | reverse complement strand
TGTTCCCTTGCCAAAAAAAGCTGGACACAGATATTTTCTTCTGTTATAATTCAGTTAATAGAAAGTTTGGAAGGATTTTTGCCTATGAAATGTCCTTTTTGCGGCTATGAAGACAGTAAAGTCATCGATTCCCGCCATTCTGATGATGGCACAAGCATCCGTCGCCGTCGGGAGTGTCTGCACTGTCAAAAGCGTTTTACCACCCACGAATGTCTGGAAAACCAGCCTATTATCGTTGTGAAGCGGGATGGCTCCCGGCAAAATTTCGACCGGAATAAGATCCTGAATTCCATGATGCGGGCCTTTGATAAGCGGCAGGTAGACACTGCAGACTTAGACCGGATCACCACAGAAATCGAGCAAACTCTGCAAAACGCATTAGACAGAGAAGTCAGCACCGACCATATCGGTGAAATGGTTATGGCGCGTATCAAGCCTTTGGACGAGGTCGCATATATCCGTTTTGCTTCTGTTTATCGCAGATTCCAGGATGTACAAAGTTTTATTCACGAAATCGAACAGTTTTTAGGAGACAAATAAGGAGCTTCTATGGATGCCATTATGAACTTATTGGGGAACTTCGACCCCTCTGCCCTGTTACCGAATATTTCCTTCACTTTTGGGCTTATAACCTTGCTTGCCCGGCTGGCCATTCTCGTTGTCCCTGCACTTCTTTTAGCTTTTGGCGCTCTCTACTTTTTTAAGCCGGTCAAAGAGCCCAGCCGCAAATCCGGCTACCGTACAATCTTTGCTATAAAAGATCCGGAAGCCTGGCGCTTTGTCCAGCGTCTTGCCGGCTTTGTTTATCTGATTCTCGGTGGCGTAATGATGCTGGCAATGCTCATTGTAAGCATCATCCTCATCTGGAAGGACACCATGGCGCTGCTCACCATTACTGCTATTTGTCTGGTAATTGAAGCAATTCTCATTGCCCTGGCGACTTTGGGCATCAATATCTTTATGGCTGTCCGTCATCAACAAAACAGCCGCCAAATGCAGCAAAGAAACCAACGCACGCCCCAACGTGCACCTCAACGCGCACCTCAACGCGCACCTCAGCGTGTTCCCCGAAAAAAATAAGGAAAGCCTGCTGAGAATCCTCAGCAGGCTCTTTTTTTACTTCGCAGACGCTCCCATCAGGATCTTTGCAAGATCAGAATCCGCGTCCAAAATAACGGTTTTATTGTCGCCGGTCAAGCTGCTCTCCAAAGCACTCAATGCCAAGGTAAACTCGTAGAATTCGCGCTTATCCTTCGTGTTGTAGGCCTCGGCAAGAAGACGCATATATTCTGCTTCACCTTCTGCCTCCAGCTGAGCTGCCTCCGCCTTTGCGTTGGAAACGATGATATTTACCTTCTTATCCACATCGTTAACAATAATGGATGCTTCGTAATTGCCGTCAGCCGTATATTTTTCTGCCATCTGATTTCTTTCAGAGATCATACGGTTGTAAACTGCATTCAGGTTGGAATCCGGCAAATCAAACTGCTTGATCTTTACATCCAGTACAGCAATTCCGTAGCCTGCGGCATCCTTATTGACCGTTTCCGCAATGCTGTTATAGATCTCGTTTCTCTCGGCGCCATCCTCCAGATTGATAATGTCCGCCTGGGCAAGCTGACCCATCGCACGCTTCAGCGCACTGTAAGTGCTGGCATCCAAACGAACCTCCGCTTCAGACACCGTGCCTACAGAGCGATAGAACTGCTGAGGATCGGAAATTGCCCAAAGAACATAGCAGTCAACGGTCATATTTTGCTTATCCAAAGTAATTACTTCAGAGGGGGGAATGTCATAAAGCATCGCCGCCTTTGTGAAATAGGTCACATTGTCAATAAAAGGAACCTTAAAGTACAAACCGGGCGCATTTTCGGTCTTTACGATCTCCTGGAAGCGGAAAATACAAGCGTACTGATTTTCTTCCACTGTATAAAAAGAGTTTGCAGCTACAACGATCAGTAATACAACAATCACTGCAATAATAATATGGCTTTTTTTCATAACTTACTTACCTCCAATCAAGGATTCCAGCGGCAGCAGCATATCCACTGTATTGCCGGAGCCTGTGTTGATATAAACCTTAACACCGGGCAAGATCTTGGAAATTGCTTCATAGTACATACGGCTGCGGGTGATTTCGGGATTACGGGCAAATTCCTCATAAAGCGCAGTAAACATCGCAACTTTTTCCTTTGCCTCGTTGATTCTCTTCTGCTTCAGATATTCTGCATTCTGGATCAGCTTATCTGCTTCTGCCTGTGCAGAGGGGATCTTGGCGTTTTGGTAGGCTTTTGCTTCATTTACCACCGCTTCTGCCTGCTGCTTAGCAGTTTCAACTGCCTTAAAAGCCTCAATAACTGCCTTTGTAGGGGGCTCAGAGTCCTGAATTCGGACATCCACAAGAGAAAGACCGATATCGTACTCCGTAAGGATCTCCGCCACCAATTCCCGAACCTGCATCTGGATGTTTTCCTTGCCGTCAGTCAGTACCGCATCTACAGTGGAAGAACCAACCACGTTTCTGACCTGGCTCTGGATCAGATTTTTGAGAATAAATTCAGGGTTAACCGCAGAATACAGGTAAGCGACCGGATCGGATATCTTGTATTCGACGAAAAAGTCCACATTCACAATGTTATAGTCACCGGTGATCATTGTGCTTTCCGATGTGTTTACGATGGTGCTGTTGTCCTTATTGGATGTGTAACCCAGTTCGATTTTCTGATACACATGCACGTCAACCTTTTTTACCTGCTGAATACCGAAGGGCAGCTTAAAGTGAACGCCTGCATTTGTGATATCTGTCACTTTACCAAAAGTTGTGACTACAGCCTGTTGCTTGTCGTCCACTGTATAAAAACAGGTGATGGAGCCAATGAGCAGTAGCAATGCAACCAAGCCAATAATGACAAGTTTGCCGATTTTCTTCGGGTCTACCGGTTTTGGCGCATACTTTCCAAAGCTATCAGAGCTGGAATAGCTTGTGCCGTTAAATTTAATTTCCATAACTTTCACTCCTTAAATTAATTTATTTTTCGTTTGATTTTGTGGTATTTTGAACTTTTTTCTCCAGATCGGAAAGCATACTATCCGCAGAGGTCCGCATTTTTGACGCCAAATACGCAGTTAACATAACTTTTAGTACTTCATTGATTCGATCCTTTGCGCCGGGGTAAGGCTCGCTATAATCCCGTAGCATCTCAGCAAGAATGCGCTCGCAAGCTTCCGGTTTTGTAAGCTGCTGAGCCCGGGAAGCCAAACTGATAAACATAAAATATAGCGCTGAATCACCAATAATATCATCTGCCTCGCAATCAAGCTGACCATTAATGTAGCTCAACAGCCCGCATGTGCGTTCCAAAGAAAATACGCCACGCAGCATATTGATATTAATAATGCGGCAAAGCTGGTTCAGTGAATACTTTTTTCGCACCGGTGCTGTTAAAAAGCCTCGTTTTACCCAATTCTGCACTGTATACGGTTCCAATCCAGTCACTGCCGTTACCTGCGCAAGGGAGATATCCCCTCCCAGGAACATAGACCGGATCATTTGCTCGCTTTCGCCCTCTGTTTCACGGTGCGCAGCCAGCACCGTGCCAGGTATCATCCACTGCAAATAATCACCCTTTCTTTTGTTGCGGTATGGTGATTGTATCATATGGTCGCGTGATTGTCAATAGCTTTTTTATATTTTATAAAATTTAACAATTTATATAAAAATATCTGCGTGTTTTTACAATTTATCACTTTACGAACGGAGGAAAATGCTATATAATATATTAAGGTATGTTCTTATTTACCTTCATCGAATATAGAAAGAGAGGGTTCCTTTGTGAACTGTATGAACTGCAACCGGGAAACCACCGGCGCAAATGTATTTTGCGAGCAATGTCAGCAAGCGATGGAAGGATTCCCCGTTCCAAAAGGAACACCTGTCACAATCCCTGTTACGCTCTCCTCTGTCGCCTCAAAAAAGCAGACCACGCACCTTTATGCATCTGCCGACGAGCAACTGAACATTTCGCAGCGCACCGTTCATTTTTTGGCGCGTAGCTTAATTTTCACTTCTGTGCTTTTGATATTGGCAGTTGCAGCCCTTGCTTATATCGTAGTCTTCGGTCTGCCGGCGTTTCTCACTTAATAAATCGTTTACCTGATTGTTTCACGTGAAACATTTCAGGATTCTATGTTTCACGTGAAACAATCAATCCGAAAGGAAAAGAACAATGGGAAAAATTATTGCTGTTGTCAATCAAAAAGGCGGCGTCGGTAAAACTACCACTGCCGTAAATCTAACAGCTGCATTGACCGAGGCCGGAAAACGGGTTTTGCTGTGCGATTTTGATCCCCAAGCAAACGGCACATCCGGTTTAGGCATTGATAAGAAAAAACTAAAAAAATCCGTCTATGATGTGATCATCGACGGTGTCCCCGCATCAGAAGCGATCATTGCCACCAAATACGGCGACGTTCTGCCCGCGAGCGCAGATCTGGCTGGTGCTGCTGTAGAACTGATCTCTATGGATGCGCCAAATATGCGTCTTAAAAATGCGCTTGCGCAGATAAAGGATCAATATGATGCGATCTTCATTGATTGTCCGCCATCCTTGGAGTTATTGAGTATCAACGCATTGGCCGCTTCTGATAGCATCTTGATCCCGGTACAATGCGAATATTACGCATTGGAAGGTCTTGCTGACCTGATGAACACATTGCGTCTTGTAAAAAAGCGCATCAACCCGCAGTTGGAGATCTTTGGCGTTGCATTAACAATGTTCGATGGACGCACCAATTTTTCAACCCAGGTAGCGCAGGAGGTTCGCAGGCACTTCCCCGGAAAAGTATTTGCTTCAGTAATTCCCCGGAATGTTCGACTTGCCGAAGCACCAAGCCACGGTCTACCCGTTGGCGCATATGACAAATCCAGCCGCGGAGCGGTGGCATATCGCTCTATGGCCGAGGAAATTATCAAAAAACTATAACGAGGTGAATATATGGCTACGCCAAAAGGTATGGGCAGAGGTCTTGGCGCATTAATGCTGGACGCAACAGAAACACCAGCGGATAACACGCCTTATCGCCTGCTACCCATTCAAAAAGTAGAAAACAACCAGAATCAACCCAGAAAAGACTTTGATGAAGAAGAATTGCAGTCCTTGGCCGATTCTATTGCTATCCATGGCATCTTGCAGCCTTTAACCGTCCGGGAGCTGCCATCCGGCTATTTTCAGATCATTGCCGGTGAGCGTCGCTGGCGCGCCGCGCGAATTGCAGGATTGAGTGAAGTTCCCGCAGTTATTATTGAGGCGGATGACAAAAAAGCCATGGAGCTGGCACTAATTGAGAATTTGCAACGCCAGGACTTGAATCCCGTGGAAGAAGCCTTGGGTTATCAAACCTTGATCGAAGATTTTTCCTTGACCCAGGAAGAAGCCGCTGAGAGAGTTGGAAAATCCCGCCCTGCAGTAGCAAATGCACTGCGTTTATTGGCTTTAACACCGCCTGTCCTGGAAAAAGTTCGTAAAGGCGAGCTTTCTGCCGGTCACGCCCGGGCAATACTCACCGTAAAGGACCCTAAAAAGCAGATCGATGTAGCTCAAAAGATTGCCGCTTTGGGACTTTCCGTCCGTCAGGCAGAGCTGCTATGTAAAAATATTACCCGGGAGCACCAGCAAAAAGAATATGTGCCTCTGCAAGTGGATTATATTTCCGAATGCGAGAAAGATCTTTCAAAAATCCTTGGCCGCGGCGTCAAAATCGTAAACGGCAAGCGCAAAGGTCGTTTTGAACTGGAATTCTATGGGCCTGAAGATCTTCAGCTACTGCTGGATGCCCTGATGCAACTGAAAAAATAAGGAGAAAGCATATGAAAAAGCTGTATAAATCCCGAACAGATCGGAAAATTGCCGGTGTCTGTGCCGGTATCGCAGAGTACTTTGGTATTGATCCTACTTTGGTGCGGATTGGTTGGGTTTTGTTGGTCGCGCTGGCGGGCAGTGGTGCTCTTGCCTATATTATTTGTATGATTATTATGCCGGAAGGTCCCGGTATGATTGAGGAATAAGGAGAATCACAAATGTTAGACATCAAACGTATTAAAGAAAATCCCGAGGCGGTCAAGGCCGGTCTGCGGGCAAAAGAAGTGGATTGCGACGCAATTATTGACCGGATTTTAGAGCTGGACGTGCAAGTTCGTGGTCTAAAAACCGCAACAGAAACCAAAACTGCCGAGAAAAATAAGCTTTCTAAGGAAAACGGCAAGCTTTTTGGTATGAAAAAGGGCGCAGAAAAGAAAGGCGAGGATGTTTCCGCTATTGAAGCCCAGATCAACGCCAATATGGCCGCCTCTGTCGCCATCGACGAAGCGATCGCAGACGACAAGGCCCAGCTCAAGGAGCTGGATGAGCAGTTCTATATGGCTATGCTGAGCCTGCCCAATCTGCCGGATAGCGACCTTTTGCCGGGAGGAAAGGAAAATAATGAGCCTCTGCGCTACATTGGCGAAAAGCACAGCTTTGATTTTGAGCCCAAGCATCACGTGGATCTTTGCACCAATCTGGGTTTGATCGACTATGAGCGTGGTGTAAAGCTGGCTGGCTCCGGCAACTGGATGTACACTGGTATGGGCGCACGGCTGGAATGGGCGCTGCTGAACTACTTTATTGATACCCACACCGCCGACGGCTATGATTTTATCCTGCCGCCCCACATGCTGGAGTACCAGTGCGGTCTGACTGCCGGTCAGTTCCCGAAATTTGCCGACGAAGTATTCAAAATCGCCAACCACCCCACAGAAAACGGTACTTTCTATATGCTGCCCACCGCAGAAGCCGCTCTGGCGTCCGTTTACCGTGACGAAATCCTGACCGAAGCCGATCTGCCTAAGAAATTCTTTGCTTATACACCCTGCTTCCGCCGGGAAGCCGGCTCTGCCCGCGCTGACGAGCGTGGTATGGTGCGTGGTCACCAGTTTAATAAGGTAGAAATGTTCCAGTTTACCACTCCCGAAGGCTCCGACGAGGCATTTGATGAGCTGGTCACCAAGGCAGAGAATCTGGTTGCCGGCCTGGGTCTGCATTTCCGTACCGTAAAGCTGGCGGCAGGGGACTGCTCCGCATCTATGGCAAGAACCTACGATATCGAGATTCTGATTCCTTCTATGAACGGTTATAAGGAGGTTTCCTCCGTTTCTAACGCCCGGGATTACCAGGCGCGTCGTGGCAACATCCGCTACCGCCGTGCCGACGGCAAGATCGACTTCGTTCACACTCTCAACGGCTCCGGCCTTGCCACCTCTCGTATTTTCCCTGCAATCGTGGAACAGAATCAGCTTGCCGACGGCTCTATCGTCGTTCCCGAATGTCTCCGCAAGTACCTCGGCGGCCTGGAGATCATCAAAGCAAAATAAGTTATGTAAACCAAGAAGAAAGGAGGAAGCGCTGTGAAAAGGACATTTGCAATCGCTGTTATTGCACTGCTTGCCTGGCTGCTGACAGGTTGCGGAGCCTCGTCAAACACCGCAGCAGAACCTCCCACATCTTCCGGTGTTCACAAATATACGCAGTACGGCTTTAGCTTTTTTATTGACGGCGATGTGACCGAGATCGGTAGTGGCAGCGAGGGAAACGGAACCTTTGAGACAGACCTTGGGTATTTGCAGTTTATCAAAATGAAGCCTGTCGGGTCTCTTGAAGTCTTAAATGTCCACCAATTAGCCACAGATCTTGCCCAGCAGACAAAGGGAAACCTGCAAATGTTAGACAGCGGCGATTATTTTGTCTTATACGGGCCGGTTGAGGCGGATTACGGACAAAGGCATATGGTTGCCTGCTATTTTCATCAATTTGGCGACAGCGTTTGGACCGTCACCTGTTATAATACCGTAGAGGCGTTTCATTTGGCTGCCATTATGGATCTTTTTATATCCATCAATTTTTATAAGTAACCATCGCTGTGGCAATTATTTTATGAATATCCAGGCCTTTCTGCGGCCACCATAGTGCGTATGAAACAACAAGTTTTATGTAAACCAAAAGGAGGACAACTATTATGAAGAAAATGACATCTGTGATCGCCATTATCCTGCTGGCTGCCCTGCTTTTTGCAGGATGCGATGTCGTTCCTGTGCAACAAGACTTTTCCAAGTATGGCTTCACCTTTACCATCGCCGGCAAGGTCACCGAAAGAGAGGGCAACACCTTTGGTGATGCCACGTTTACTACCAAATACGGTCAGATTGCATTTGCCAAATACAACGATTTCCTTGTGGAAGGCATTAAGCTCACGATGATCACCGCACAGTACAAAGAACCCGTTGGCGATAATGCAACCCTTTATACTTTTACTGCCAGTGAAGGGAAGATTCGAACCTGTTATTTGATTGAAATTGCAGACGGATCTGCTTGGCTGATTACCGTTTTGACCCCTGAGGCCGATTACAACAAGGATGCTTTGGTTAAAGTGTTTCAGTCCGTCAAGTTTATAACCGCCTCTTAATTTAAAATTATAAGGAGTAAATTATGTTTAGTAAGAAAAAAAGAGCCGCATTTTGGGCGGAATTTAAAACCTTTGCCGTAAAAGGCAACGCAATGGCGCTGGCCGTCGGTACTATTATCGGCGGTGCTTTCTCCACCATCACCAAAAGCCT
>JAZKXS010000063.1:0-1984 GCA_045611745.1 Faecousia sp. | reverse complement strand
AATGAGTAAATTCTGGCAGAGCGTGATGTTTTTCCTTGCTGCCTTTTTGTGCGCCGGTGGCATCTTCTTCCGCTACGGTATGAACCTCAGCTTTGACGGCGGCATTGATTTTAAGACCTTAGCCACCCAAATGATGCAGGTTTGTAACTTCAATTTCATCCTTGTGATCTTGATGCTGATCCCCGGCTGTGAGCTGGCAAGGCAGTATGCAGTATTTTTCTCTGCCGCTGCCGCCTGCACCACCTTCGTGTCCATCTCCAGCGCCTGGGCAAACCACAACTGGTACGACCTGACGGTGCTAAACTCCTGGTGTAATCACGTTTTTGCCGTAGCGCTGCCCTTATGGATGGTGGCCGCCCGTCGGCTGAAGCCCAAAAAGTATTACATTTGGCAGGTAATGGGCCTGGTGTTTATCTACTTTACGGTGTCTTACATAGTCTGCTCCATTTTGATCGGCGCAGGGGTGCTGCCTGCCGGTACGAGCTTCTCCTTCCTGTTTGAGACGGGGAAGATTGGACTTTTGGATATGCTTTGGAGCTTGATTCCTGTACCGTATTTTTACCTGTATCCCTTGATGCTGTTGCTGTTTGGCTACTTCTGGGTCTTGGCAAGGCTGTTCCGGGATTATAAGACGGAGCTTTACCATTTATAATAGAAATCCCAATCGGCTATTGACCGGTTGGGATTTTAATATAAGGCTCCCTTGTGTAAAGGGAGCTGTCATATTGCTGATTTTAGGCAATATGACTGAGGGATTGTTATGTATCGCTAAATTACAATCCCTCCGAGTCGCCTTGCGGCGACCCACCTCCCTTTACACAAGGGAGGCTTTGGCGCGGGGATTGAAAGAAAATGTAGGGACAGGCGTCCTCGACTGTCCGAAATAAAATCGACCCTCGATGGGTCGATTTTATTCTGCAAACCCATTTATTCGGCGCAACGGGCGGGCGGATGTGGGCATCCGCCCCTACGAGGTGTAACGAGTGTGCAGTTGAACGCATCCGTTATTTGCAAGACAGAGAAAAACAAAAAGACCGGCAACTGCCGGTCTTTTATGTATTTTAATGAGCCTTTCCGCAGTATTCACAATTAGTGCCTGCACCGGTTTTAGTAGTGTGTTCTTTTATTTTGTAGAACTCAACGCCTTCAAAAGTAAAATTGGCTACAGCACCATTGGTCTCATAGACCTTGTTGTTTTCAAATTTTTCACCAGCTTTAGCGTCAGAATCAAAAGCTGTAGAAATTAACTGACCATCAACGATAGCAAACCACTTAGTAACAGTGCCGTCAATAACTTTAACTAAAATATTTGTTTCAGGATTTCCACCAGTAGTGTAATCGAAATCAGTCATATAGGTTGTGTGAGCAGTTTTTGCTGTCTGCAGATACTTGGAGTCGTTAGCCTTGCCGATCAGGTTAGAGAAGGTAGGGATCAGGACGGTTGCCAGGATGGCGATAACAGCGATAACGATAACCAGTTCCACCGTGGTGAAGCCCTTGCGGTTGTTCTTCTTGTTCATGGGGGGTAATCTCCTTTTCGTATTGTGTTTTGGATTTTTGCCCCACGATGTAGGGCGAACAGCGGCATTATACCACCAAAAGTCTATGTTGTCAAATTGGAAAATATGATAAAAAGTTGTTTATAATGTGGTATATACAGGTTATAACATTAAAAGAGCGTTAAAATAGTTCGGAAAACGACGAAAACGGGAGAATGATTCGACAAAAATCTCCGTTTTTCACCAGTTGCCATAAAGCAGGGGTTTACATTTCGTCTATGTACACGACACCGGGGATCGCACGGAGGCTTTCCACCACATCTTTGTGCTTTGTGCGCTTTTTCGTTTGCAGGGTGGTGATGTAGGCTCGGACATTGTCATCGGTGTCCAGCTCCCGTTGGGTGTCCCGCACTTCGATGTCCAGCTGGCGTATATGGCGCAGAAAATCGCCCAAGGGACAATCCTTACTTAGCTCCACATAAACA
>JAZKXS010000062.1:0-22321 GCA_045611745.1 Faecousia sp. | reverse complement strand
GCTGAGCTTTGCCCGTACCATTATCCACAAGCCTGCGGTGATGATTCTGGACGAAGCCACCGCAAACATCGATACGGAAACCGAGATTTTGATTCAGGATTCTCTGGAGAAAATGAAAAATATCGGCACGATGCTCATTGTTGCCCACCGATTGTCCACCATTCAGCACGCAGATAATATTATCCTGTTGAGCAAAGGGCAGATCGTAGAGCAGGGCAATCACAAGGAGCTGTTGGCGCTTCACGGAAAGTACCATCACCTGTATACCCTGCAATATAACAAAGAACAGCTTAAAAATGCTTAAAAAATCCGGCAGACAACTTGTCTGCCGAATTTTTTTGGAGATGTTAGTCAATTAAAAGCGGTTCTATAGCTTTCAAGAAATCAATCATATAATTGATTTTGAAAAAGATGTTCTTGTCTTTTTCTAAAATCATACATCCTGCGTATTCATCATCAGGACTTTCTATAACTCTAAGATTTAGCTCCATTATAGAAGGATACTTTTGCATTTTACCTACACGGATAGAAATGATTGGGTAGAATCCGTCATATATATCGAATTTGGCAAACCAATCATCTGGGATGGTATATTTTATGATACCTTCTCCCACAGTTCTACATTCGTAATCGCAACCCAATTTATCCATATAATACACCACTTTTCACTGTCATCAACTTGTGTTAGACATAGTTTAGAACAAAATGTTCAAAATGTCAATAGAACAGAACGTTCTATACTATAGTATCTTTGGTGATGATAATGGCTGAAAAATACGAGCGAATTCGCAATCTAAGAGAAGATGCTGATCTTACACAATCTGAAATTGGCAAGCAAATAAATGTTCCGCAAAGGACATATGCCTACTATGAAAGCGGCGAACGCATGATTCCGCCGCAGGTTCTTGTCGCTTTGGCTAAATTCTACGGCGTTAGTGTTGATTATTTACTTGGATTAACTGACAAAAAGCCGCCGAATCCGCATAAGAAATAGACCCGGTAGATCAATCTACCGGGTCTTATCTTTTGTCGGTTATTTCTGCTGAGAAATCAGCTTTTTGATCTCGCCGGCGCCGGCGTAAAGCTGACCGCCATAGACCAGCGTAGGTGCCTGACGGATGCCAAGCTGGGTTGCGAGCTCGGGAACTTCCTCAGCCAGTACCTTTTCGTAGGGGATGCCCGCGTCGTCCAGCATCTTAACGGCAATGCGGCAGTTGGGGCAGGTGGCTGTGGTAAAGAGGATCGTCTTATCGCAATCGGTGCAAGCAGTTTCTTCTGCTGCCGGTGCGCTTGGTTTTACAGGGTTGGGAGCGGTGCTGTTTGCGATATTATATTCCTTACGCTCCTTGTACTCCTGGCTCCTGCCCACGGTCCAGTTCTGCACAGGACGGTAGTAGCCGGTGATGCGGCTGTAAACCTCAGAGGGGGTGCCGCAGTGGGGGCAGGTATAGTGCTCACCGGATAAATAACCGTGGTTTTTGCAGATGGAGTAGGTGGGGGACATGGTGTAATAGGGCAGACGATAGTTTTCTGCAATTTTCCGCACCAGTGTGGCAGCGGCTTCCCAAGAGGGGAGCTTTTCACCGAGGAATGCGTGGAATACGGTGCCGGAGGTGTAGAGTGTCTGCAGATTGTCCTGAATGTCCAGCGCAGCGAAAATGTCATCTGTAAAGCTGACGGGCAGGTGGCTGGAGTTGGTGTAGTAGGGGCTGCCACCCTCGGGAGCAGCGGTGATAATATCGGGATAGCGCTCCACGTCATGCTTGGCAAGACGGTAGGTGGTGGACTCGGCAGGGGTTGCTTCCAGGTTATACAGATCGCCGTAGGTTTCCTGGTAGTAGGACAGACGGTCACGCATATGATTCAGCACATCCTGGGTAAACTTCTGGCACTTTTCGGTGGTCATATCTGCACGGATCCAGTTTGCGTTCAGACCGCATTCGTTCATACCCACAAGACCGATGGTGGAGAAGTGGTTATTGAAAGAGCCCAGATAATGCTTGGTGTAGGGGTACAGGCCGCTGTCCAACAGCTTTGTGATGACCTTGCGCTTCACATTTAGGCTACGTGCGGAAACGTCCATAATGTGATCCAAACGTTTGTAGAAATCAACTTCGTTTTCTGCAAGGTAAGCAATGCGGGGCATATTGATGGTAACAACACCGATAGAGCCTGTGGACTCACCGGAGCCGAAGTAACCGCCGGATTTCTTCCGCAGTTCACGGAGGTCAAGACGCAGACGGCAGCACATAGAGCGGACGTCGGAGGGCTCCATATCGGAGTTGATGTAGTTGGAGAAGTAGGGTGTGCCGTACTTGGCGGTCATCTCAAACAGAAGCTTATTGTTCTCTGTGGGAGACCAGTCAAAGTCCCGGGTGATGGAGTAGGTGGGAATGGGATACTGGAAGCCACGGCCGTTGGCGTCGCCCTCAATCATAATTTCGATGAAGGCCTTATTGACCATATCCATTTCCTTCTTGCAATCGCCGTAGGTGAAGGGCATTTCCTTGCCGCCCACCAACGCAGGCAGATTTTCCAGATCCTTGGGAACGGTCCAGTCAAGGGTGATGTTGGTAAAGGGCGCTTGCGTACCCCAACGGGAGGGGGTGTTTACACCGTAAATAAAGGACTGGATGCACTGCTTGACTTTCTTCTGGGTAAGGTTGTCCACCTTAACAAAGGGTGCAAGGTAAGTATCGAAGGAGGAGAAGGCCTGTGCGCCTGCCCATTCATTTTGCATAATGCCCAGGAAGTTGACCATCTGGTTGCAAAGGGTGGACAGGTGGGCGGCAGGAGCAGAGGTGATCTTGCCGGGGATACCGCCAAGACCCTGCTGGATCAGCTGCTTTAAGCTCCAGCCGGCGCAGTAACCGGTGAGCATAGACAGGTCGTGAATATGAATGTCGCAGTTGCGGTGGGCAGCGGCGATTTCCTCATCGTAAATTTCGGAGAGCCAGTAGTTGGCGGTGATTGCACCGGAGTTACTAAGGATCAGACCGCCGACGGAGTATGTAACGGTGGAGTTTTCCTTTACACGCCAGTCCAGTGCCTTTAAGTACTGGTCGACGGTATCTTTATAGTTTAAGAGAGTGGAGTTGATGTTACGCAGCTTTTCTCTCTGCTTACGATAGAGAATGTAGGCTTTGGCAACAGCTTCATAGCCACCCTGGGACAAGACGGTTTCCACGCTGTCCTGAATGTCTTCCACGGTGATTTTACCGTCTTTGATTTTGGGAATAAAATGGCTGGTTACCTTGATTGCCAGAAAATCAATAACACTTTCGGTGTAAGGTGTTTCAGTGGCGTCAAAAGCTTTTTGAATAGCGCTGGCGATCTTCACCATATCGAAGGATACAACCGAGCCGTCTCTCTTTGTTACCTGATACATAATTTTTCTCTCTCCTTTTCAGATTCCCCGTAGCTGGGCGTTGGGGATGTGTTTTTTTGCAATTTCCAGCAGTTCGGCCATTTCGCTTTCGCCAAATGCTGTTAAGTTTTCAGGATGCAGCAGATTGCCGCTGTCCTTAAATGCCTGCAGAAAGTAGCGCTTTGCACCGGCGATCCAGCAGGCAAGCTCGTCCATACTTGCCTTCGTGTGCAGACCGTTTACCACAGTTGTGCGGAATTCGTAATCCACTTCTTCCGACATCAGAAAATCCCGGGATTCTTCGATAGAAGCAATGTCTACTTTTGGTATGCCGCAGGTGGCGCTATAAAAGGCAGGGCTGTTTTTAATGTCCATAGCCACATAGTCCACTAAGCTTTCCCGGACGATTTTCTTTAATAGGCCGGGATTTGTGCCGTTGGTGTCCAGCTTAACTGCGTAGCCCAATTGTCTGACTTTCTTTAAAAAAGGAATCAGCTCCGGGTACAGCGTAGGCTCACCGCCGGAAATAACCACCCCGTCCAAAAGCCCTTGCCGCTTTTTCAAAAAAGCCAGGACGGTTTCTTCCGGGAAGGCATTTTCAGCTCCGGCGGAAACCAATGAGGTGTTGTGGCAAAAGGGGCATCGAAGGTTGCAGCCACGGACAAAAAGGATACAGGCGACTTTATTTGGAAAGTCCAGCAAAGTCAGGCTTTGCATACCGGCAAAATCCATATTGAGACTCCTTTCTGTGCGACGCGGTGCCCTCATAGAATAGCACATATTGTGCCATAAGTCAATGCAAAACACAATATTTAGTGGAAATTCTTTCTATTGTGGAAAAAAGACAAAAAAGACCCCGGTACAAGGACTGTACCGGGGAGAATAGATTATTTCAGTAACAATTCTGCGATTTGGATGGTGTTGGTGGCTGCGCCTTTGCGGACTTGGTCGCCACAGCACCACAGGCAAATGCCGTTTTCGTCGGTCAGGTCAGGACGAATACGGCCAACGAATACGATGTCCTGTCCGGAGGTATCCAGGGGCATGGGATACTGCTTGTTATTCAGGTCATCTACCAGCCGGCAGCCGGGAGCGGCAGCAATTGCTTCGCGAACTTCCTCCACAGTAACCTTCCGATCAAAGTGCAAGCTGACGGAAATGGAGTGGCTGCGGACAACAGGAACACGAATGCAGGTGCAGGAAACCTTTAAATCGGGCAGGTGCATGATCTTTCTGCCTTCGTTCTGCATTTTCATTTCTTCGCTGGTATAACCGTCTACCTGCTCACCACCGATCTGAGGGATGAGGTTATAGGCGATCTGGTAGGGGAATACGGAGGGAGTGTAGCTCTCTCCTTTGGAAAGGGCTTCGACTTCCGCCATCAGCTCGATAGGACCGCCTGCGCCGGCACCGGAAACTGCCTGATAAGTAGAGGCGGTCATGGTGCGAATGGGGGAGAGCTTGTTGAGGGCGTTAACAGCGGTAATGGTAATGATGGTTGAGCAGTTGGGGTTGGAGATAATGCCGCTGTGCCAAGCGATGTCCTGGGGGTTTACCTCGGGCACGATAAGGGGCACATTGGGATCCATACGGAATGCGGAGGAGTTATCCACAAACACAGCGCCGGCCTTTACGATGGCAGGAGCAAATTTTCTTGCGATATCATTTTCGGCTGCGCCCAAAACGATATCCACGCCTTCAAAAGCGGTATCGCAGGCTTCCTGAATGACTACATCCTCGCCACGGAATTTCATTGTCTTACCGGCGCTCCGGGCAGAAGCCAAGGGAATGAGCTTTCCAACGGGGAAATTGCGCTCCTGCAAAATAGAAATCATTTCCTGTCCTACAGCGCCGGTAGCGCCAAGGACAGCAACGGTATAGGTTTTCATACTTATATACTCCTTACTTTACAAAGCTGTTATACAGAACACGGATGGCCTCGGCAAAATCCCGATTGTCCACACCGAAAATAATGTTCAGTTCGTCAGGGCCCTGGTTGATCATACGAATGTTGATACCTGCATCACCGAGGGCGGCAAAGACTTTACCGGAAATACCGGGACGGAATGCCATACGGCGGCCAACAGCGGCAACAACAGCGATCTTATCGTGAACTTCCAGAGAGTCAGGTTGTACTTCTTGCTGAATCTCACCCAAAATGGTATACAGCTTAGGTGCAAGGGATGCGGTAGGCATAACAACAGAAACATTATCAATGCCGTTGGGGGCGTAGTCAACAGATATGTTGTGGCGCTCCAAAACAGAGAGCATCTTGCGCAGAACACCTACCTCGTTGCCCATACCGCGCTTGGACATAGAGATAATGGAAAAGTCTTTTTTGCCGGTAATGCCGGTGATGAAGCGGTTGGGGTCAGCATCGGTGGAGAAGGACTCCCGGATCATAGTGCCGGGGTCTTCTGGGGCATTGGTGTTACGGATGTTCAAAGGAATGTTCTTTTCCCGGACAGGGAAGATGGTGCCTTCGTGGAGGACCTGGGCACCGGAGTAGCTCAGCTCACGAAGTTCATCGTAAGTAACCTCGGGAATGGGCTGGGGATTTTCTACGATTCGGGGGTCAGCCATCAAAATGCCGGAAACGTCGGTCCAGTTTTCGTAAACATCTGCGCTCAGAGCAGCAGCTGCCAGCGCACCGGTGATATCACTGCCACCACGGGAGAAGGTGCGGATATGCCCGTCGGGCATGATGCCGTAGAAGCCGGGGGTGACGATGCCTTTTCCGGTAAAGCAGGCGCGCAATGCCTTATAAGAGGCGTCCTGATCTACGCTGCCGTCCATTTTAAACTTTACCCAATCCACTGCGTCAACAAATGTAAAGTCTAAAAATTTAGCCATCAGCTTTGCGGAGAAATACTCACCACGGCTGACCAGCTCATCCTGGGCGATGCCGTTATGATCCAGGCGCTTTTTGATAGCGGCAAATTCCGTTTCCAAATCAAGGTCAAGACCTAAGTCGTCCCGAATCTCCAGATAACGGGAGGTGATGCGCTCAAAAACAGGGCTGCAGTCTACACCGTACTGGGCGTGGGCGTGGCACAGGTACAGAAGGTCGGTGATTTTATTGTCGTTCTTATCCCGTTTGCCGGCAGCAGATACGATCACAACACGGCGCTCCGGGTCAGCAAGCAAAATATCCCGAACCTTGCGGTACTGACCGGCGTCGGCCATAGAAGAACCGCCAAATTTTGTAACTTTCAACATAGGAGTTTCCTCTTTTCTTATTTATCGAAGGCGGCAATGAACACATCGGGGTGCTCGGTGCGCCAGGAATGTATTTTGCTGGATTCTACAGGAACGGTGATGACTGCGTCGCCCCACTTTTCCCGGGTGATTTCTTCCAGATAAGCATCTGTTGCGCCACGGACATAGTAGGTGCGCTTTTCGTCGTTGCAAGCGGCTACCTTTTCTCCGTAGGGGGCATAGAAACCCTTGCCGCTTAGAATATCCAAACAGTCCTGCAGGACATTATACGCAGTAGGGTAGCGGCCTGCGCCTTGTCCGTAGAAACTCATACGGTCAGAGGCAGTGCCATAAAGGGTAATGAGATTGAAATTCTTAGGAACAGCTGCCTCAGGTGCGTCAGCACTGTAAAGAACAGGCTCTACACAGGCACGGATCTTGCCGTCTGCCACTGTGCTTTTGCCGATGAGCTTACATATAAGACCCCGAGCACGGAACAGGGCGATATCCTCGGCCAAAATATTATGGATACCGGAAACGGGAACAGAGTCCATATCAAGGCTTGTACCAAAAGCAATGTTGGCAGAGAGAATCAGCTTATGCCAGGTGTCCTTGCCTTCCACATCGGTGGAGGGGTTTGCTTCCGCATAGCCTAATTGCTGGGCTTGCGCCAGGGCATCTGCGTAGGTCATACCGCCACGGGTCATAGCATCTAAAATGTAGTTGCAGGTGCCGTTCATTATGCCGCCGACCTGATAAAGGGTCTGGGCACGGCGGGAGCGCTCTACTTCACTAAGCCAGCCAATGCCACCGCCTACTGCGGCTGTACAACGCAGCAAAACGCCCTTTTCTTTGGCAAGGGGAACCAGCTCGTCATAAAATGTGGCCATCAGCGCTTTGTTGGAGGTAACAATGTTTTTACCTGCCAAAATACAGGCTTTGACAAACTCAAAAGCAGGGTGCAATCCGCCCATTGCTTCTACGACCGTGTCAATGGAATCGTCCGTCAAAACGGAGTTAAAATCCTTTGTTACTTCTGCATCGGGGAGGGTAATGTCTTCTAAACACACCACTTTTGCAACTTCTATATCGCTACGGTCTTGCACAAGGTCGTATACACCTCTGCCTACAACACCGAAACCGAGCAAACCTAAACGCATGGGGAAAACCTCCAGAATGTCTATTATATGAAAATAAATGCTTCCCCTCGGGAAACACTTGCTTTTTTGCCGAAAACAGTATATCATATGCATATTGAAAATGCAATAGTGCCGATAAACAAGTATTTCATAGAAAACAGGAAAATATTTGTGCAGTTGGCAAAGAAATCTGGAGGTTTTTATGCTTTATCATTCCACGCGGGGAACACAGCACAGGGTCGACAGTGCCCAAGCGGTATTGGAAGGTCTTGCGCCTGATGGCGGTCTGTTTGTTCCCGAGGAATTACCATATATAAATGTAGATGCCTGCTTGCAGGAAAACACGATGGATATGGCTTGCCGGATCATTTCCGCAATGCTCCCGGACGTAGAAGATATGTCCAATCTCGTGGAAAAGGCGTATCGTGGGAAATTCCAGTCCGATGAACTAACCCCCACCGTTCCTGCCGTGGATTTTACGGTGCTGGAGCTGTTTCGTGGCCCTACTTCTGCCTTTAAGGATGTTGCCCTTTGTATGCTGCCTCAGCTGCTGACAAAGGCAAGGACACAAAAGGGAATGACCGACGAGATCCTTATTTTAACGGCCACTTCCGGTGATACCGGAAAGGCGGCACTTGCCGGATTTGCAGATGTGCCCGGTGTTGGCATTTGCGTATTTTATCCCGATGGGGGTGTCAGTGCCGTTCAGCGCGCCCAGATGGTGACCCAGGAGGGTAGTAATGTGGCAGTTTGCGCTGTCAAAGGCAATTTTGACGATGCCCAAACAGGTGTAAAGAATTTGTTTGCTGCCGCAGTATGCGGCAAGCTACCGGGAGATAACCGTAGTCTTTCTACTGCAAATTCCATTAATATCGGTCGTTTAGCACCGCAAATTACCTATTATTTTAAAGCTTACAGCGACCTTTTGCACCGTGGCGTTATTCAAATGGGAGAACAGGTTAATTTCTCCGTGCCTACCGGTAATTTTGGTGATATTCTGGCAGGCTACCTTGCCAAAAAGCTGGGTCTGCCGGTGGGAACGCTGATTTGCGCCTCCAATGCCAATAATGTGCTGACGGACTTTATCCGCACAGGTATTTACGACCGCCGCAGACCGCTGCAAAAGACCATTTCTCCCTCTATGGACATTTTGGTGTCCTCCAATTTGGAGCGCCTTTTGTACTTTATGTCCGAAGGGAATACCGAGCTGGTTGCAAAGCTGATGGAAAAGCTGAATACGGAGGGCAGCTATCAAGTTCCTGAAGATTTGCTTACCAAAATCCAAAAGGAATTCTGGGCAGGCTGCTGCGATGACGAAAAAGCATCGGCCACCATTAAATCTGCGTGGGAAAAGACGGGGTATCTCTGCGATCCCCATACGGCTGCCGGCTGGGCTGTGGCGGAGGAATACAGAGAAGCCACAGGTGATATGCGTCCGATGGTGGTTTTGTCCACAGCTTCGCCCTATAAATTCCCCGGTGCGGTGCTCTCTGCATTGACTGCACCTGAAAGCGATAACGAATTTTTGCAAATGGAGCAGCTATCTGCCCTTACCGGTGTACCCGTGCCGGAGAATCTTGCCGGCTTGCAGGAAAAGAAGGAACGGCACACCGATGTGATCGACAAAACACAAATGCTTTCCTATGTAAAGGAGATAAAATGAAAAGAGTAACTGTACGCGTTCCGGCGACCACCGCCAATTTAGGTCCTGGCTTTGACGCCTTTGGCTGCGCATTAAGCTTATATACCGATGTAACTTTCGAGGAAACGGAGTGCGGTCTGGAAATTACCGGCTGTGAGGAAGCTTATTCCGGCCCGGACAATATGGCCTATACCTCGTTTTGTGCTGTCCTTGCCTCTATGAGCGAGGAGGTTCGGGGTGTAAAAATCCACATTGAGTCCCAAATTCCCATCTGCCGTGGCCTTGGCTCCTCTGCGGCTTTGCTGGTTGCCGGTGCCATTGGCGCAAATGTGCTCCGTGGCAACCGCCTGTCCACCCAAGGCTTACTGAACATTACCAATGCTATGGAAGGCCACCCGGATAACTTAGCGCCTGCCTTTTATGGCGGTCTGACCGCTTCTATGGTGGATAACGGCCTGCCGGTAACAGTGAATTTCCCCCTGCACCCAGATTGGGAGATATTGGCGCTGGTGCCGGACTTTACGCTCCCCACCACAAAGGCTCGTGCGGCGTTGCCCGTGCAGATTCCCAGAGAAGATGCGGTTTATAACATCGCCCACGGCGCAATGGTGCTAAAGGCTCTGGAGCTGGGCGACGAAAAGCTCCTGCGCAACGCCATGCAGGACAGACTCCACCAGCCCTACCGGAAAGCAATGATTGCCGATTATGAGAAGATCGAAGGTTTGGTACGGACTATGGGCGCAGCCTTTTGTTTAAGCGGCGCAGGCCCGACGCTCCTTTGCATTACCCGGGATAAAAAATTGCAGGCAAAGCTTGAAACAAAGCTGGCTGCCGTTACAAGCACCAACTGGGAAGTGCTGAAGCTCCACGTGGAGTTTGAAGGCGCAAAAGTGATTGCAAGTGAATGATCCATCGCCCCCTCAGCCGAGGGGGCGATTTGCTTTGCAGGGCTGGTAATAAATGTCAGCCTCTGGTTTTCATTGACAAGAGCAGGGATTTGTGATAAAATTACCGATGCTAAAGTGGCGTGATATATAATTTGAGCGATTTTGGCGGTTTTGGAAGTAAAAACGTTTATTTAAGGCAAAAGACAAGGAGGAACAGCCAATGAATAAGCACATAAATAAAACGATCATCTATATGCTGGTTGCGCTGATCGTGGTTTCTGCATCCCTTATTGTGATGAACACGATGCGTGACTCTGTTGCTGTGGAGAAGGCGAAGGAGGCATATGCTCTGTATATGCAGGAAAATCCTGCGTCTAAGAACAGCGACTTTATCTACATATACGAGGAGCATATTGTCATCGCAATCCGTGGTGGCAAGGTTCTGAGTAAGGAATATGTATCGGAGGCGCACGCAGTAAAGGCCGCAACCGGTAATTCCAAGGTGCTGCACTATTCTCTGTCCAGCACAGGCGATGATCGGCTGTTTATTGTCAAGGTATTTGATAAGCAGAGCGATATTTTTGCCCTTGGCTCTCAGAAGCTGGCTGCCGGTGCAGATTCTCTTATTATTAAGGTCGTCAGCAACGGAATGATTTTTGCCAACTTTGAGATTCCTGCAGCGGCAATTGCAGATAAGAACAGCCCTGTGGAGGTCACCATCAGCAAGATTGACCCCAAGGAAAATGTGAAGCTGGGTGACAATCAGGAAGGCTTTGCCTACGATATCGACGTTACAAACCTGGTGGAAAACAATACTTCCCTCATTAAGGTGAGTATGAGTGGCCCGAAGGGTCTTGTCAGCGGTACAAAGAGCGAGGCAATTTCCGTTTACCATAAGAGCAGCGCCATTGCATCTACTTATGATGCAAAGACCGGCGAGGTCGCCTTTGAGACCACCGACTTTAGCCCCTATACCTTCGTTTATGATATGGTAACGGTTACGACCGTTGAGGATTTAAGATACTACCTGCAACGCCAAGGAAATATAAATATCAAGCTTGGTGATAATATTACCATTGACCTCACTTCCGGAGCTTCTGCTACCGGCGGTAGAGAAGACACAGGCGCAGACGCAAACGGAGAGGTTTTCACATACGATAAGACACTTGCCGATGGTACAAAGGAGAAAGTTTACTACGCAAGAGGATTCTACAACAATAAATGGATCTACTTTGGCGCTCTGGTTGGCAGAGAAAAGACGATTGACCTGAGCGGTTATACGATCACTTTTAAAGGTGACAGCGCAAAAGGCGACAATGCACTGTTTTGCGTCAATAATAACTCCTCTTTAACCATTATTGACAGCACCCGCACAGTAACCAGTAAGGACGCTGGCGAAAACGAGGTTAAGACCGTAGTCAGAGGCAGAGTCGAGGTTCAATCCGAACATTATGCCGTTTGGAGCGTTAACCCTACCTCTACCGTTAACATTTATGATGGCATTTTTGTCACTGACGAATATGCCGGTTTTACTGTGACGGCAAATAATATGCCGCTGCTGTATTCCTCCGGCGGTAAGATCAATGTTTACGGCGGTTACTATCTGTATACCGGAAGAGGCGGTTTTAACGTAACGGATGACATTACTACACCCCGTATTTGGATCTACGAGGGCGTTCGTTTAAGCAATTCTGTTTACGCTTGGGGTGACACAAAGAGCATCGTGCATGTCGGCGATGCGAAGCTTAGCGATACAGCAGAAGCTGGATTGAAAGTCGCCACAGCAGACGCAGCAGGTTCTTTCGAAAATTGGTACACTGTTAAGGGTCAGAAGATAGAGGTTATTCAAACCCTTCATAATGACAAGTACCTTTACCGCGTGGGCAATGAAAATGCATTCCCCCTTGGCGTGTTCTTCAATCAGATTTTGGACGATATTGACATTTCCAATGTCAGCGTTCGTTTTGTGGACATTGCTACGACTAACGAGTACAATGCCCAAAACCCCTATGATAAGACGGATAGTAGATATTACGGCTATATCGCCGATCAAACCACCGCAGTTGCAGAACAAAAGAGCGCTGCTACCTTGGCGGAGTATACTGTTAAGTTCCTCAATAGCTTTACCGGTCCTGTAAGACTGGAGCTGCACAACGGAAACGGCGTTATCTATGCATCTATCAACCTGGAGGTTGTGGAGGGCTATAACGTTTACGATCTTGACAATAATCCTGATGCTGTTAAACTTTACAGTCCCAACAGCACCAATAAAGATGTTTGCCTGCTGAGCAAGATTACGCTGGTAAAAAGCAATGCCATTACAATTAAAGACGGCTATGCTTTCTACGGTAATGGTTTTGTTATTACAGACATAAGAGATCAAAGGACAGAAACAAAAAAAATCAATAGTGTGGACACGGTGGTGTCATCTGCTTCGGGCACTGCCGGCCTTATCCAAATTGTTGATGGCACGCTGGACAATGTGCAGATTGACGGCTATCAGTCCAATGATGCCGGCGCTGGTGTAAATGATGCCGGACGCGCACCGATCGTGGCGGTTACCGGCAGCGCCACCATCTATAATTCCTATATTCAAGGTGGCAGACAGGCAGTGCATATGACCGGTACTGGTACGCTGCATATAAAGAATACTACCCTTGATGGTGGTTCCAGAGCGAATATGGAAATTAGCAGCGGTGACATTATTTTGGAAAACTGCGTTACCACTACGGATACTACCGGTGGTGCAAAGGGTATTGGCATTATGGTCACTTCTACAAGCGTTAAGCTGACATTGGAAGGCACCTTTACTCAGTATAACTGGCTGAAATCCAGCGATTTGGACAGTACCTATAGCGCTATCCTTTCCAGTATTTACAGTGATTCGAATTATGCGTACAATTCGCATATTAATTTAGGCATCTTCTTCTTTGCCGAGGGAGTAGTATTCACGGAAGATCAGGCAAGCTCCCAAATTACGGACAATACAGGAAACGATTATGGGTATGTAGAAAAAACCGCCAGTGGCTACAAGGCTACTTGCTATATGCCCAAGGCAACTATGGGAGCAGATACATTTACAGCCCCAACCTATGAGGTGCAAGGAAATCACCCCATTGCGCCCAAACCTGTCTTTGATTTTACCGATAAGAACTATGTAGGAAAGGGATCCGGTGAAACCGAGAACGATTATTGCTACTATAACGAAAACGGTTATGTGGAGATTTCCTTCCAAAAGGACAGCGATGAGGAAGGCTGGAATTGGAACCCGGACATCCTGACGGTGACAAAGCTTGGCAGAACACTGAAGCCTTCTGTATCTATGAACGGTACGGACTATACCGGAAAGACCATTACTTTTACAGAAGCGGGGACATATGAGCTGACTTATATTTATGATGACCCCTATAACTGTACAGCAAACCACGCCAGCTACAGCCAGACTTACACCCAGAAGCTGATCATTAAGGTTACGGTTGTAACGCCGGAAACGGTCGTGTACCACCCTGAGTTTACTTATACACAAGGATATGGCTCCAGCACAGGAACGACAGCATCCACTTCGGTTATCGTGAACAACAAGACCTATGTTATGCCCAACGTAGCCGGAACTTCCGATACGATCGGTTCTAAAACAATGAGTGATGGTACGGTTATTTACTATCCAATTGTGACGGTTGGTGGATATAATAGTTCTGGCAATAGTTACTCCAGCGGCAAGATATATTTGTTTAGTCCTGCGTTTAAGGCGATTAATATCAGAGACTTTTATCAGGACGGTGAGAACGCTGGAAATCAGCAGTATTTCTACGATGCAACCAGCAACACGCAGAAATGGCCGCATGGCGTTGATTCGGCCTCTGCAGGAGACCCACAAGTAAGTGCAAACTTTGGTTATATCAATCCCAATAACGATTACAGGTATGAGCCCTATACCCGTAATATGAGCAGTAACCAAGGACTCGTTTATAATTCTATCCACGGCTTGAGCTTCAGATGTGATAGTATCGAGAAAGATGTCTCTGCGGATACAAGACTGGTTGAGTTCTACTATGTAGGCAACGATAATGTTACCTATTATTACTACATTCAGTATAAGCAGGAAGCTGTGCCTTACGAGTCCAGTGTGTGTGTAACTGCGGATACCCTTGTTACCTTGGCTGACGGCACACAAAAGCGTATTGATCAGGTCACCTATGATGATATGCTGCTGGCATGGGATTTCGATAAGGGCGCATTTACAGCCGTAAATTCTGCGGTTATTGGCAACCATGGTTATGATTACAATGATGTGATTGAACTGACCTTCGAAGATGGTTCGACAATCAAATTTGTAAATGCACATGGTCTATTTGATGCAGACTTGAATCGATGGGTAGATATTGGTGCGGAGAATGCAAAAGACTTTATCGGCCATCGCTTCACGCAGCTTGACGGCAATTCCTACAAAACTGTAAAACTGACGGATGTGGATGTGCGTGTGGAATACGTGGAAGCTTGGTGGCTTTTGACGACAGGCCATTATAACTGTATCCTTAATGGCTTGTTCACAGAAACACCGCCCATCACCACGCAAATGGCAATCTTTGAAATTGGTGCGGATATGAAGTATGATGCGGAAGCAAAGGCTGCCGATATCGAAAAGTACGGTCTGTACACTTATGAAGAACTTGCCCACCTGATGACCTATGAGGAATTTGAGACACTTAACATTGCATATGTTAAAATTGCAGTTGGTAAAGGATTGGTCACTTATAAAGAATTCTTTGGCTGCGAACCTATCTCAAAGGCTAATTAACCTGAACCACCCAACCCGGAAACGGGTTGGGTGGTAAGGTGTGAAATGACAGGGGATATTGTAGGGGCTGGCGTCCTCGACGGTCCTAAATACCGCGCGTTAGATTCCCACAAGGACCGCCGAGGGCGCCGGTCCCTACATTTCAAATGAAGAATTTCTTATCATAGAAAGGAAAATATCTATGAACACAAAGAATACTACACGCAAGGGTTTCACCACCGTTGAGCTGGTGATCGTCATCGCGGTCATTGCTATTTTGGCAGTGGTATTGGTTCCCACTTTCTCCGGCCTTATTGCAAAGGCAAATCTTTCTGCGGATAAGCAGGCTGTTCGTAATATGAATGTTTGTCTTGCCAGCAGCGAGGTTTTGTATAACGATCCTTCAGATTCCGGAAATATCAGAGCTTATTTGAGAGAGTATGGCTATGGCAAAGAGGATAATTTTAAGACTAGGTCTGCCAATCACCGTATTTGCTGGTACGTTGGAAATACAGAAAATGACGGCAAGAGCGTAATCCTTTTGGTGAACGACGCGGAAGACACAGTTGTTTACCCTGAGGAGTATACTGGGCTGCGCTTTGCTGATGATGGTCTGATTTTAGGCGAAAATTTATTTGATCTCAGTTTACCTCTCATGAAGACAGATAAAAATCTCAATCCTGATTCTGTGCCTTTTAATGGGGGCAGTTTCTCTTCCGTGGATATTTCTGTGAAATATACTTTTATTGCAGATACGGAATACAGCGAAAAGTATAATAACTGGAAGGCTTCGTTCTATGTTTCTGCCGATTTGCCGGACGGCAAAGATAAAGTTGATCTTCTATTTGTAGGTTGTCGAAAAGACGATCCAGATGTATGGAAATTATGTCGGTTGGACGATGTAGAAGAAGGAGTGCTTGTCGATTTACTGGTAGATACAGAGCTTGTTGGAGATCTTGGATTGACCTATGGTACCGATATTCAAAATGTAATTAAAGAATTTGAATGTGGTGTTGTTAGTACGAATTGGAGTGTTGATTATGGTGAATATGGTATTTATAATCTTTATGAACAAACTTTCGCAAGCAATGGGTATGACAATCCTACTGGAACGGTTTTGAAAGTGGAACTTCGCTTAACAAATCCGGATGATGCTACAGATCAGGTAGTTCTCGGAGTTTTTGAGTATCAGTTCCAGTAATTCCTATCTTTTTAACAACTAAAAACTTTTGGCGGGGGTGCGGTATGCACCCCGGCCTTTTACTTTTTCCAGAGCCTCCCTTGTGTAAAGGGAGGTGGATTCGCCGCAGGCGGAGACTGAGGGATTGTAATGTGTTGTTTTGACAATCCCTCAGTCTTATTGCCTAATGTCGGCAATGAGACAGCTCCCTTTACACAAGGGAGCCGTTGATGGCAAATTGACAACACTATGGGTTTGTGGTAAAATTACGCCATAAATGAAAGGAGGAAAGGCGATGGATAAGCAAGAAAAGAGCAAAAAGCCTTTTCCTACGGGGAAGATAATTCTTATTATTGCGCTGGCTTCGCTGCTGGTGGCGTTGCTGCTGCCCCAGATCACGGCGTGGCTGGCAATAAATGTGGATATCAAGGAAATGGACAGGGCGGAGGTTGCCTACCGCCAATATCTATCCCACTATGCCTACCCGGAGTGTGACGATTTTCTGTATATCTACGGGGTAGAGGATGTTGGCGTTATTCGGGATGGGAAGCTTACCGCCGGGCGCTATAAAACCCTTGGGCTGGCATTAGAGGCATTGGCTTATGGCGATCCCAAGCCGCTTATGACGGCGGAGCAGGTCGACAAGGACGGCAATTTATGGGCGGTTACCCGGAGCCAAGTGACTGCCAATTTCGTGGGCGCCAATGTGAATTTGACCCAGGAGAAAATCATTGGTACCGGCGCAGAGGGCTTACAATTCCTCTTTTACAACGACGGTTTGGAGCTGGTAACTGTTTCCGTGCCACGGAGCGCAATCGTCGATGTGACAAAGCCTGTGGCGGTGACGTTAAAATCCCAAAGGCCGCAGGTGGGCGTTTTCGGCTACGGCCTGACGGCGACCAATCTCAAGGCCGGGGAAATCACGGTGGATTTCTTGGCGCCTATGGGGCTTTCCGGAGCGGAGGCATATCTGGACGGTCAGGCGTTGGCGGCGGAGTATGATGCTGCCACGGGAAATTGCCGGGTGAAAACCGGCAGCTTGGGCGCATTTGGCATTTTTTACACCGGCAACGGAACGGAGATCGAGCCCACAGCACCCCAATTTGCGGCAAAACTGGAGTACGCAAAGGCCTATGTTTATCGGGTAGGCAACGGCAATCCTGTGGCCCTTGGCACGCTGTTTGAAAGCATCGGCGCTTTCCCCGACGGGGCGACCATTGGCGATATTTCCGTTGCTTTCCGGAATGTGGATAGCCGCTTGGCAGTGTCCGGCACATATGCTCCGGCAGGCAGCCTTGACCGGTGGGGCGAGGGTACGATTCGTTTTGCCGGAACGGGACTGATTGAAATTACCATCAACAACTGCGCACTCATTGTGGAGGTCGTGGACGGCTACAACATTACAGCCGATGAGGTTACCGTTGCAGGTAAAAATGCGGTGCTGTTGAGCGACATTACCCTGAAAACCTCCGGGGCTTTGACGATTTCCGGCGGCTATACCCTTTTTGGTAACGGGTTTACCATCACCGATGGCAGAACGGTTACCTCCGGTGAGGTGGGTGTTGTACACGTTGCCGGCGGTATTGTGGACAATGTACGGCTCATCGGCTATCAATCCCAAAAACCCGGCGCTTTGGTAAATGAGAACGGTCGCGCGCCTGCGCTGAGCATTGCAGGGGAGGCGAGCGTTTACAATTCCTATATTTACGGCGGCAGATATGCAGCCCAGATTGGCAGCAACGGTGCAGCCGTCTATATGGAAAATGTGACTTTAGACGGTGGCGCAATGGCCAATATAGTCTTTGCCAACAGCCTGGTTACACTAAAAAACTGCGTTACCACCACGGATACCCGGGGCGGTCTTGTAGGTATGGGTATTTTGGTTTCGTCTACGGATGTGAAGCTGACCTTAGAGGGCACATTTATCCAAAGCAACTGGTTGAAAATGTCCGATTTGCCCAGCGCATACAGTATTCTGGTTTCGGATATTTACAACGACGGTAGTTATGCTTTGGTTTACAACAATGCAAAGTACATCAATGCAGGTATTTTCTTCTTCTCTGAGGTTGTGAATTTTACGAAGGAGCAGGCGAAATCTCAGATTACGGATCACACGGGAAATGCCTACGGCTATATAACGAAAAGCGCTGCCGGGTATACGGCTTGCGGCTACATCGCCAAGGTGCAGATGGCAGAAAAGACATTCTTTGCACTATCTTATGTGACTGCAGGCAATTACCCCAATGCGCCCGGGGCAAGCTTTGATTTCACGAAGAAAAACTATGCCGGAAAGATGCAGGGAAGCAACGAGTACTGCGTCTACAATCCCCTTGGATTTGTGGAGATTTCCTTTAACCTGGGCGGCAGCAAGGTTTGGGACACGGACATTCTGACCGTTAGTAAGTTCGGAAAGAAAATCCCTGCCAAAGTAACGATGAATGGTGTGGACTACACCGGAAAAACCATTACATTTACAAAGGCCGGGGAGTATGAAATCGTATACACCTATACGGACAGCTACAATTATCGTATTCCGGCAGAGATTTATGATGTGACGTATACAAAGACGGTGACCGTTAAGGTCATTACGGTCGATCCCAATATCAAAATTTATCATCCGGAGTTTATTTACACCGACGGTTCTGTCGCTACCCAGGTGATGGCAAATGACAAGGTTTATGTGATGCCGGATGTAAACGGAACGTCTGAAGCCATAGGCTCGACGGTGGTTGGCGGCAAGACGATTTACTATCCCATTGTGACCGTAGGCGGATCTGACAGCGCAGGTAAGGCTTACGCAAGCGGTAAAATTTACTGCTTCAGCCCGGCATTTACGGCAATCAATATCAAGGACTATCATAAGGATACAGGTGCGCTCCTTTATACCTACGATAAAACAACCCAAGTCTGGCCCCACGACCTTTCTGCTTCTACAAAGGTCGCCCAGGGTGCGTATTACGGATATGGAAAAACCACGCCATATACCGGCGCTACCGGTGACACCTACAATGTATGCAAGTATAATTCAGTGTACGGCTTGAGCTTCGTGTCCTCGGAAATTGAGAGAGAGGTAAAAGCCACCACACGATTGGTTGAATTTTACTATGTGGGCAACGACGGGGTTACCTATTATTACTATATCCAGTACGCACAAACGGGAGTCGCCCATGAAGCTTGTGTCACACCGGAGACCCTGGTTACTTTGGCAGATGGTACAAAGAAAGAAATCCAGCATGTAACCTATGAGGATCAGCTCCTTGTGTGGAATTTCTACACCGGTAAATACGATGTGATGCCGGCAGCTATCGTGATGAACCACGGTTACGGTGAGTATAGGGTGGTTACGCTGAATTTTGCTGACGGAACGATAGTCAATACGATCAACGGCCACGGTTTCTTCTTGGCAGAGGACAGAAAGTATGTTGTCCTGAATGACGATAATGTAGGTAATTATGTGGGTTGCAAGTTTGTGAAGGCAAGCGGCGACGGTTACACTACCACAGAGCTTGTTGGTTACAGCGTTGAGACCCGGTATACCGAAAGCTGGTCGATACTTGCCGCTGGGCAGTATAACTGCATTTTAGCGGATATGTGGACGCTGACACCGGCGGAAATCCCGGGTAGTCCCGACTATCTGATGCCCTTTGAAATGAGTGCAGATATGAAGTACGATGAAGCAAAAATGCAGGCGGATATTGCAAAATACGGTCTGTATACCTATGCGGACTTTGCTGCATTTATGACTGAAGAACAGTTTGAAGCACTTGGCCTTTCTACTTGGAAAGTGGCGGTTGGTAAGGGCTTCATCACTTGGGACGACATTCTTTATCTGATCGAAATCCACATTGACTAAAGTAAAACGAGGGAGAATTATCTCCCTCGTTTCATTTCTATATAGGGCATTTCCGTAAAGCCGTTTTTTCGGTAGGTATGCAGGGCGGGCAGGTTCTCCTCCTCTGCTTCCAGACGGAACAGATGCCCGGGAAATTTCTGTTCCAAATAGGCGAAGAACTGGCTGCCAATGCCCTTATTTCTGAATTCCGGCTTTAAGTAAATATCTTCGATCCATATGCAGGGCATACCGTACTCGGTGGAAAAGCTTTTGGCGATCATGGCGTAGCCGGAAAGAACACCGTCTGTTTCAAATACGAAGCCTTCTGCATAGGGGCTGTCGCCAACACAGGCATCGATATCTGCCTGAAAGATCTCCTCAGAGCCGTTGGTGGCAACGGCAGGGGAGGCGTAAAATACGCGCATCATAGAAAGGACTTCTTCCCGATGGGCATTTGTCATAGAAAGAATATGGAGCATAGGGATACCTCGGTTGATTGTTTGCTTGCATTATTGCACACGATCTGCCTCTGTGTCAATGGAATATTGATAGCCGCAGGTATCGCAGATGTTATTTTTGTCTTCATCAACATGGGGATTGTACCCATAAACTACGGCGAACGTTTCTTCGCCTTCCGGCAAACGCCAATGATGGCTGTCGGAATAGTGCCAATTCATGCCCACTGAAGGACTCAGAGGCCGATAGCTGCAGACATCGCAAAAGCTGTCTTTATCTTCGTCAATGTGGTCGTAAGATACGAGGTTTATATTGCAGGTATGCCAGGTGCAAGTAACGCTCTGCCAGTGCTGGGAATCGTTAAATTCCCACTGACCCTCTATATGCTGGTGCAAAATGGAGTCGCAGGCAGTAAAAAGGGCAATGCTCAAAAGGGCAGTAAAGACTACGGAAAGAAGTTTTCTCATAAGTATACCTCCTTTATTCAGGGCGAGGCGCGTATTCGTTAATCAACTGGTCGAGATTTTTGCCTACAAGTCGGTAATGAAGGTCACCCTCACCGGAAACAGTGAACAGATCATTGGAATGAAAATCCAGTGTTCCGATCTCTGTACGTACATCGAAGGGATAGGGGATCGTGTTTTCGTTAAAAAGTTCGATATGATAGTCGTCCTCATTGGTGGTGTCTGAGAGGACAAATATAAATTGCAATTCGTCCATTGGGATATGGCAGACGGTGTGCAACACCTCGGCGGCACCGTTTGTGTATTCAATGACTCTGGCGGTTTCTTCCTGGGTGTTGAAGCAGAAGGCGAAGGTTGCACTTTCGTAGTCATCCAGCAGCGGCAAATTGCTTATGCTGTATTGCTTATACATAATATCACCGTTTATGGTGATCTTCTTCGTTTCTCCATTTGCGAAGGTAAATTGCGCTTCATAGTAATTATCGTTGATCTCATACTCCATAGATGAACGAGTGAGCTTCATTGCCCGGAAGCTTGCAAGGATGTTGTAAATATCTTCCGGATCGGTCACTGTGCGAACTTCCTTAAGTCTGCCTGTTCCCAAAGAGGTGCCGTAGCGTATGGTGCGGATATTGACAATATCCTCTTCCGTAACGAAATTCAACCATTCTTCTTCAGTAGGAAGGTAGGTGGAAACACAATCAGGATCTAAGAAATAGCCACAGATATCGCAGTACAAGTCGGCATCGAAATTGGAATGCTCCTCAGCAATATCCGGGGAGGGACAGCCGCAGGTGTAGACCTTTTGGTGGGTGTCCTCGTTGCAGATATAGTCGTAGGTGTGCTGGTGTTCTTCTTTAAAAATGCTGTCGCAAGCAACCAGCGCTATGACGCATAGCAGACAAAGGGAAAGGATAAGCAGCTTCTTCATAAGGCGTAACTCCTTTCTTAGTTCAGTACCATATTGAGGTAGGTATCCAGAGCATGGACACTGCTGGAGGATTTTACATCGATCACATACAGATTTCCTTCATACAGGAACTTGGCGTGGCTGTGCATAGCCCCGTCCTCTATCAGACAGTAGTGGACAGTGATGCCATTGATCTCTTTGGTCAGTCCCTGCTCCACATAACCACCGATACGGCTGTCGTCGATGCTGTCTTGGTTAAATAGGATGTAAAAATCCACCATATCAATGGTTTTTCCGTTGTCATAGGCGGTGTGGATGGCAAGCTGCCGGGGTTTTGGTATTTTTAGCAGCTGCTCCAAATTGGGAACACTGGCCATTCCACCAAAAGCATCTACCTCGACATTGCTGTCAATAGCGGTGTCACCGGGAACAAAATCATATACAATTGAGATGTCACTGGGATTCAGGG
>JAZKXS010000061.1:0-10501 GCA_045611745.1 Faecousia sp. | reverse complement strand
ATCTTGCAAAGGCAATGAAGGCCTATTATGGGAGCACATTGATTGTTCCTCAGGATGGGGCTTATCAATTGAGAATTGACAATTGAGAATTGACAATTATTTGCCAGAGTTGTTAAAAAGGTATGTCATCCCGAGCGTAGTCGAGGGATCCGTTCCCCAAAAAGAAAACGGATTCTTCGACTTCGCACTTCGTGCTTCGCTCAGAATGACAGGCATTTTTGGGAGTGCGGTGGAAAGAAGAAATAGGCGGGCGGATGATATCCGCCCCTACGGGTTCTAACGAGGTGCGGTAGCGGCGGGAGCAAGCCCCCGCCCTACATTTATCTTTGATTGTGCGGAATTATAATCCGTCTGCGGAGCAGACACCATAATTATCAACTATCCACTGTCAACGATCAATTCTAATTGACGATTGGGGGAAAATCGTATACAATAAGGAAAATACCAATTTGGAGGTAAAATTATGATCGGACAGTGGAATTTGGAAGTACTGTACAAGGGCTTTGACGATCCCCAGTACATTGCTGATTTTGAGAAAATGGAGCAGCAGTTAAAGGCTTTTGCTGCTTTTGCCCAGCAGCTCGATACCTTAGTGCCGGCAGAGGCTCTGCATATGAGCATCGAAAAGCAGGAAAATCTGGAAGAAATCATTATGAAGCTGGTCTCCTATGCGTCCCTGCGCCAGTCTGCCAACACAAGAGATGAGGAAGCCGGCTCTCAGATGGGGCGCATTATGGCTGCTTACAGCTCTGTTGCCGGGCCTATGGCAAAAGTCAAGGACTATACAAGCAAGCTGCCCAATTTGCAGGAGCTGGTAAATGCGGATCCTTTCCTGCAGCCTTACAGCTTTATGTTTGAGAATATCTTAAAGAGCAGCAAATACTTGCTGCCTGACCGTGGCGAGGAGATCATGGCACGGATGCGGCTGTCCGGCGGCAGTGCCTGGAGCGATCTGCAGAGCTACCTGACCTCTACCGTGCCCGTTTCTTATCGGGGGGAGACCATTAATTTGCCCAGTGTGCGTAATCTCGCCTATGACCCCGATCCTGCGGTGCGCAAAGATGCCTATGAAGCGGAAATTGCCTGCTATGAGCGAGTACGGGATGCGGTGGCCTTTGCCCTGAACTCCATTAAACTGGAGACGATCTCCGATTGTAAGCTCCGGGGCTATGCATCGCCTTTGGATCGGACGTTGGAAAATTCCCTGATGAAGAAGGAAACCCTTCAGGCGATGCTTTCTGCTATGGACGACTATCTGCCCAAATTCTGGCAGTACCTCAAGGCGAAAGCAAAGGCGTTGGGCCACAAAAACGGCCTGCCGTGGTACGACCTGTTTGCCCCTATGGGCAAAAGCTCCACCAAGTTTACGGCGGAGGACGCAAGGGAGTACCTGGTAAACTTGTATGCAGGCTTTGACAAAGAGCTGGCGGATATGGTTGCCGAGGCCTTTGATAATGAATGGATCGACTTCTACCCCAGAGAGGGCAAGGTCGGCGGCGCATTCTGCGCAGGTGTGGAGTCGATCGGCCAGAGCCGGATCCTTACCAATTTTGACGGTTCTTTCTCCGATGTAGTGACCTTGGCTCACGAATTGGGACACGCATTCCACAATCAGTGCATCCGTGACCACAGACCTCTGAACAAGGACTACTCTATGCCCGTTGCAGAGACGGCATCTACCTTTAATGAGTGTGTGGTAATGGCTTCTGCCATCCAAAAGGCGGCCGATAAGGACGAAAAGATCGCCCTGATCGAAAGCCAGCTTCAGGATGCTACCCAGATCATCTGTGACATTTACTCTCGTTATCGTTTCGAGGCAATGGTCTTTGCCAACCGTGAGGAGCAGTTTATGCACGCAGATACATTGTGCAAGTTTATGCTGGATGCCCAAAAGCAGTCCTATGGTGACGGCTTGGACGAGAATTGTCAGCATCCCTATATGTGGGTCTGCAAGAGCCATTACTACGGCCCCACCTTCTACAATTTCCCCTATGCTTTTGGCGGCCTGTTTGCCCGTGGTCTGTACGCCCAGTACGAAAAGGAGGGCGCAAGCTTCATTCCCAAGTACAAAAAGCTTCTGTACACCACCCCCATTGCAACTGCCGAGGACACTGCCAAGGTGGCAGATATTGACCTGACGGACAAGGCATTCTGGGCCGCAGCGCTCCAGACCATCGCAGACCAGATCGACCTGTTCTGCCAGCTTGTGGAGGAATAAAATGGAGAGTTTGCGTAAATTTTTAGACTACGCCCACAGCACCTATCACGCCGTGGACTATTTGAAGAAACAACTGGAAAAGGAAGGCTATTGCTGCCTTTGTGAGGGAGGGGAATGGAAACTTGTCCCCGATGGTAAGTACTATGTGACCCGTGGCGGCAGTGCGATTATTGCATTCCGTGTACCCCAGAGGGCAAATGGCTTTTTGCTTTCTGCCAGCCACAGTGACAGACCTACCTTCAAGGTAAAAGAAAACGGCATTTTGGAGGGCAAGTATACCCGACTTGCTGTGGAGCGTTACGGCGGTATGCTGATTGCTCCCTGGCTGGATAGAACGCTGTCTGTTGCAGGCCGTGTACTGGTGGAGACCGAAAGCGGCATTGAAAGCCGCCTTGTGGACATTGACCGGGATCTTATGATGATCCCCAATGTGGCGATCCATATGAACCGGGCTGCCAACGACGGCTATAAATGGAATCCTGCGGTGGATACCCTGCCGCTTCTTGGCGGCAAGGATGCCAAGGACGGCTTTTGGAAGCTGGTGGAGGATGCAGCCGGTGGAAAAATATTGGGACACGATCTGTTCCTTTATGTGCGTGAAAATAGCCGCATTTGGGGTGTAAATGGGGAATATATCTCCGCCCAGGGACTGGACGATCTGGCTTGCGCCTGGGGCTGCACACAAGGCTTTTTGACAGCAGGGGAGAGCGCCAATATTCCTGTTTTGTGTATCTTTGACAGCGAGGAGGTTGGCTCCGGCTCTGTACAAGGCGCAGCATCGGACTTTTTGGAGGCCACACTCCACCGCATTTGCGATGCGCTGGACTTGGACCTGAAGCGGATGCTTTCCCAGTCCTTTATGGTGTCGGCAGACAATGCCCACGCGCTGCACCCCAATCATCCGGAGTTTGCTGATCCCCAAAATGCGCCGGTTGTGGGCGGCGGTGTGGTGCTGAAATTCAATGCGGCGCAAAAATACACCACCGACGGTGTCAGTGGCGCAATTTTCAAAAAGATCTGCCAAAAGGCAGATGTGCCGGTACAGACCTATTATAACCGCGCAGACCTGCCCGGCGGCTCCACATTGGGTTATATCTCTCTTTCCCACGTTTCTGTGCTTTCTGCAGATATTGGTCTGCCCCAGCTTGCGATGCATTCCTGCTATGAGACTGCAGGCGTTGCCGATGCCCAGAACCTTACAAAGGCGATGACAGCCTATTACGGTAGTACATTGTCTGTTCCGCAGGATGGGAATTATCAATTGACAATGGATAATTGACAATTATCCAAAATAAACGACCTCTCCGGGTGGAGAGGTCGTTATATTTTGGAATTAGGCCTTGCCGGCGCAGCCCAGAACGTTGATCAGCTTGTGGCGAACCAGCTCCTTGATGTTTGCACGAGCAGGCTTCAGGTACTCACGAGGATCGAACTTGTCGGGGTGCTCGTCGTAGAACTTACGAATGGTGCCGGTCATTGCAAGACGCAGGTCGGAGTCAATGTTGATCTTGCAGACGGAGAGGGCTGCAGCCTTACGCAGCTGCTCTTCGGGAACACCAATAGCGTTGGGCATCTTGCCGCCGTGGGCATTGACCATAGCAACATAGTCCTGGGGAACGGAGGAAGAGCCGTGGAGCACGATGGGGAAGCCGGGGAGACGCTTGGTGACTTCTTCCAGTACGTCGAAACGCAGTGCGGGAGGAACCAGAATACCCTGCTCGTTGACGGTGCACTGCTCGGGAGTGAACTTATATGCACCGTGGGAGGTGCCGATGGCGATTGCCAGGGAGTCACAGCCGGTACGGGTTACGAACTCGTCGACCTCTTCAGGACGGGTGTAGGAAGCGGCTTCAGAGGAAACGTTGACTTCGTCCTCAATGCCGGCCAAAGAGCCCAGCTCAGCTTCTACAACAACACCGTGATCGTGAGCGTACTCAACGACCTTCTTGGTGATGGCGATGTTTTCCTCGAAGGACTTAGAGGAAGCGTCGATCATAACGGAGGTGAAGCCACCGTCGATGCAGCTCTTGCAGGTCTCGAAGGAGTCGCCGTGGTCCAGGTGCAGAGCGATGGGAATTTCGGGACATTCGATGACAGCAGCCTCAACCAGCTTAACCAGGTAAGTGTGGTTGGCGTATGCACGAGCGCCCTTGGAAACCTGCAGGATAACAGGAGCATTTTCCTCTTTGCAGGCCTCGGTGATTGCCTGAACAATCTCCATATTGTTGACGTTGAAAGCGCCGATAGCATAACCGCCGTCATATGCCTTCTTGAACATTTCAGTTGTTGTTACAAGTGCCATAATTTTCGATCCTTTCTTATGTGGCTTGTACGCAAGCCATAATTTGCAAGCATATTATACCATAAAAATTTTTGTTTTCAATATAAAAATACATAAAATACAAGATTTGTGCAAAATAGCTATTTACCTTTCCGGAAAAATGGAGTATAATCACGAAGATAAATAATCACAAGGAGTGTTAACTATGAAACTTTCCCCTCTGCAGACCGCAAGATATCAATATACCCCTAAGCTGCCGGGTATGCTTCGCAACGGTATTTCTGAAATTTCCGTAAAGGACGGCGCACCTACCCAGTCTGTTGCCGATCAGGAAAAGATCGCAGCGCTCTTCCCCAATACCTACGGCAAAAATGAGATCACCTTCCAGAAGGGTGAAAATACCTCCCCTGCAAAGAAGCAGGCCGTTGGCGTTATTCTCTCCGGCGGTCAGGCACCCGGTGGCCACAACGTTGTTTGCGGCTTGTATGATGCTCTGAAGGCAACCAATAAGGACAATGTTCTTTATGGCTTCAAGGGTGGCCCCAGCGGTCTGATCGATGATAACTACATTATTTTTGAGGACGATTACATCGATGCTTTCCGCAACACCGGTGGTTTTGACATCATTGGCTCCGGCCGTACCAAGCTGGAAACAGAGGAGCAGTTCGCGATCGTTGCAGAAAACTGCAAAAAGCACGGCATCAACGCCCTTGTAATCATCGGTGGCGACGATTCCAACACCAATGCAGCAGTGCTGGCTGAGTACTTTGCCGCTAAGAATACCGGCATCCAGGTCATCGGCTGCCCCAAGACCATTGACGGCGACCTGAAGAATGAGGATATCGAGTGCTCCTTCGGATTCGATACCGCAACCAAGACCTATGCAGAGATCGTTGGCAATATTCAGCGTGATGCCAACTCCGCTAAGAAGTACTGGCACTTTGTAAAGGTTATGGGCCGCAGCGCTTCCCACGTTGCTTTGGAAGTTGCTCTCCAGACCCAGCCCAACATCTGCCTGGTTGGCGAGGAAGTGGCTGAAAAGAAGATGTCTCTTGCCCAGATCGCTGATTATATCGCCGATGCGGTTGCCACCCGTGGCAATCAGGGCATCAACTTTGGCGTTGCGGTTATTCCCGAAGGCATTGTTGAGTTCGTTCCTGAGTTCTCCGTGCTCATCGCTGAGATCAATGAGCTGCTGGCAGGCGAGAAGGCTGACGCATTTAATGCCCTGGCAAGCTGGGATGATAAGTATGCCTTCATTGAAAAGGGCCTGACCAAGGAATCTATGGCTGTATTTGCCATTCTGCCCCAGTCCATTCAGCAGCAGCTTTTCTTGGAGCGCGATCCCCACGGCAACGTGCAGGTTTCCCTCATTGAGTCTGAAAAGCTGTTCTCTGAGATGGTCAAGGCAAATCTGGCTGCCCGTAAAAAGGCTGGCACCTACAAGGGCAAGTTCGGCACACAGCATCACTTCCTGGGCTACGAAGGCCGCTGCGCTTTCCCCAGTAATTTCGATGCTGACTACTGCTACTCTTTGGGCTACAACGCATTTATGCTGATCCAGTACGGCTACACAGGCTATCTTTCCAAGGTTTCCAACCTCTCTGCTCCTGCAGAGGATTGGGTTGCCGGCGGTATGCCCATCACCAAGATGATGAACATTGAGCGCCGCCACGGCGCAGACAAGCCTGTTATCCGCAAGGCTCTCGTGGAGCTGGATGGCGCACCCTTCAAGTACTTTGCTGCCAACCGTGAGAAGTGGGCTGTGGAGACTTGCTATGTATACCCCGGTGCAATTCAGTACTTTGGACCTTCTGAGGTTTGTGACCGTACCACCGTTACTCTGGCTCTGGAGCATAATAAGTAAGTTATAAAAGAACTCTCTGTGGAGCGATGCTCCACAGAGAGTTTTTTATATCCGTTTCCAGGCAGAACGAGAGAGGAGAATGAAGAACGGGAAGATCTCCAGTCTTCCGATCAACATTACAATGCCAAGCAGCACTTTAGAAAAATCGCTGTAATCTGCAAAGTTCAGCACCGGACCCAAAGCGTCCATACCCGGTCCAATGTTACTGACACAGGATATGACAGAGGAGAAATTTCTCTCAATACTGAAGCCGTCAATGCCGATGAGCAGGAAGGTGACAATGACCAAAATGACATAGGCTGCCAGGTAAGCGTTTGTGTTGGTGATGACCTTTTCGTCCATAACCCGGCCGTTATTTCGAATGGCCATAACCTTTTGGGGGTTCAGGACTTGGCGGATATTCCGACGGAGGTTTTTGAAGATGATCAGCACTCGGGCAACCTTAAAGCCGCCACCGGTAGAGCCAGCGCAGGCGCCAATGAACATCATCAGCAGCAAAATGCCTTTTGAGAATGTATGCCAGGTGTTAAAGTCCGCAGTGGAGTAGCCGGTGGAGGACATAATGGCGGCTACCTGGAATGCGGCGTGACGGAGCGCTACGATAAAATCCCCTTGGAAGCTGCGTTCAAAGGTGTTGTAGCCGATGAGCAGGATACCGATGGCTGCAAGACCTAAATAGACGCGCAGCTCCTCGTCCTTGAAAACACTTTTGAATTTGCCCAGCAGAATAAGAAAGTAGCAGGAGAAGTTCACGCCAAACAGGAACATAAAAACTGTGGTTACATTTTGGATATAGGGGGAGTAGCTGGCAAAGGAGTCGTTTTTTACGCCGAAGCCGCCGGTGCCTGCTGTGCCGAAGCCTAAACAGACAGCGTCCAAAAGGGAAAGACCACCCAAAGCCAGGAGCGCAATGTCAACAACTGTCATCACAATATAGATGATATAAAGAATTTTGGCGGTCTGCTTCATTTTTGGCACCAGCTTGCCTACATCCGGGCCGGGGCTTTCTGCCCGCAGCAGGTGCATGGTAAAGCCTGCGCCGTTTTCTCCCGAGGAAAAAGCCAAGGTAAAGACCAGCACGCCCATACCGCCTACCCAGTGGGTAAAGCTACGCCAGTAGAGGATACCCTTAGGGAGGATCTCTACATCCGAGAGAATGGATGCGCCGGTGGTGGAGAAGCCGGAGGCGGTCTCAAAAAAAGCATCTGCAAAGGATTTTATAGCACCCGACAGCAAAAAGGGCAGGGTTCCCAAAAGACTCATTGTCAGCCAGCTTAAGCTGACGCAGACCATACCTTCCCGAACACCAAATCGGTTGCTTGCATTGCGGCACAGCGCTGCCATCGGCAAGCCTAAGGCCAGCAGAATGGCAAAGGTCAATAAGAAGCTGTACACGGCGTTGGTTTCTCCGTAACCCATACTGATGAACAGGGCTGGCAGTAGGAAAACGGCCTCTATTAAGATGATACGGGCGATAAAACGCCCCATAAGTTTATAGTTCATAATTGCCTCTTATGCAAAAATATCATTGAGCTGCTGCAGTGCGCCACGCTCACCGGTAACGACCACAACGGTATCGCCGATTTCTATGAAGGAATCACCGCTGGGGATTTGGGTGCGGCTGCCTCGGGTGATGGAGGTAAGGAGCACATTGGATCTCAGCTTCATTTCTTTAAGGGGAATATTGCGGTTTTTGGTGGTTTCGTCCACCAAGAATTCCACAGCTTCTGCCTGCCCGTCCGCAATGGCGTGGACGGAAATGGCTGCGCCGGTTTGATTTTCCATTGCCCGGACATAACGGACAATGTTGTTGGCGCACAGCTCCCGGGTGGAGATCATACTGCCTAAGTTCATAGCGTCGGCGATGGTGGTGTTTTCACTGTGGCTTAGCTTGGTGATAATTTGAGGAACACCGCAGCTATCAGCATACAGGGAGATGACCATATTGGTCTCATCGTTGCCGGTAAGGGTCACAAGAGCATCGTATTCCCGAATGCCTTGGGCTTCCAGCGTGGCTTTGTTGGTGCAGTTGCCGCAAATAACAGATACATTCGGCAAAAGCTCGGAAAGCTCACGACACCGCTGGGGATTGCTTTCCAGAATGGTGACGTCGATGCCGCTATCTTCCAAGAAATCCGCAAGGTAGAGACTGATTCGTCCACCGCCGCACAGCAGGGCGGTGCGGACACGACGGGTAATAATATCCAGTTTTTTCAGAAGGCGGGCAAGTTGATTTTTCGGGGCGGTGACAAAGATTCGGTCGCCCTCCTGGAGCACGAAATTACCTTTGGGAATGATGGCGCTGCCGGAGCGCAGGACACAGCAGATCAGAACCTGACAATTTAGCTTGCTGTTGAGCTCTGCCAATGCCATACCTGAGAGCTTACTGTCCTCGTCTACACGCAGCTCTACGATTTCGGCTCTGCCTTTGGCGAAGGTGTCACGGCGTAAAAAGCCGGGGTATTTCAAAATGCGTTCGATTTCCTGGGCTGTGCGCCTTTCCGGGTTGACGGTGAGGGATAAGGGGAAAATATCCTGCATAGCCATTACTTGCTCGGAGTATTCCGGGTCACGAACCCGGGCGATGGTGTGCAGCTTTTTATTTAAGCCGTGGGCGGTCATACAGGCGAGCAAATTCGTCTCATCTGCTCCGGTAACGGCAATCAGCAGATCTGCATCGGCAATGCCTGCATCCAGCAAGGTGGTTCGGTAAGCGCAGTTACCGGTGAGGGTCATTGCATCAAATCGCTCTTGGGCAATTTCCAAAACGGAAAGGCGCTGGTCAATGATGGTCAGATCATGACCTTCTTTGGTAAGCTGATTTGCAAGGGTCATACCGATCTTGCCACAGCCAGCAATTATGATTCGCATAATTTCCTCCAAAAAGATGAGTTTTGGCTATTATAACACCTGAGGAAGAAATTTGCAACAAGTGGTATACAATCTCCTATATAGGGAATTGAAATGCCGACAATCGTTGTACAGCAAAGCTGTATCACCCCTTGACTTTTTGACTTGGAAATGGTATATTCTGCCCGTATGGAGAGTTGTCCGAGCGGTTTAAGGAGCTAGTCTTGAAAACTAGTGATTCCGAAAGGAACCTAGGGTTCGAATCCCTAACTCTCCGCCAGAAAAAAAGCACCTTTTGTCTACCAGACAAAAGGTGCTTTTTTCAACTAAATCCGTCCTTGCGGACGGGATAAATCCCACCTCAGAGGGATGAAATCACTTCGTGATGAAATCCGACTTCGTCGGGAGTAGGACGGATTTAATTTCATCTGCGTTAGCAGATTTCATCCAAACTTGTTTGGATTTCATCGCGCTTGCGCGATTTCATTGAAACTTATTGAAAACTATGATATAATGTGTTCAAAGAGGTGGTTTCGATGGCTGAAAATAAACTTGCTGATATTTCAACAGAATTTGCAATTCAAATCTTAAAACTTACAGAAAATATAAAAGGACATTATTCTTTGTCGAATCAACTTGAACGAAGCGGAACAAGTATTGGGGCAAATATCCGCGAGGCGAAATACGCTCACAGCCGCCCTGATTTTATTGCCAAGTTGCAGATTGCATTAAAGGAATGCTATGAAACAGAATACTGGATCGAGATTGCTCAAAAAGCCGGATTGATTTCAAGTGAAATTGCAAAGACCGTTCAGCACGATTGTGGTTCAATTCGCAGAATGCTGATCTCCTCTATCAACACTGCAAAGGAGAACGTAAAATGAAACGAAATAATAACCGTAAGGCTTTTACCCCCTGTTTACGCACCGTTATGCTGCTCTTTCGCAAAAAAGAAGTAACTTTTGGTAGCCAAAAGTTACTTCTTTTTTTATCCAAGCCGCAGGCATTGTATATCATCAACACTGCGTGTTGATGATATACAATGCTTCGCATTGATGATATGCAACGGCAAGCCGTTGATTTTTGCACGCAAAAGTGATATAATGAATTCGGCAAACTTGAATTTTGCGACGGAGTGAAAATATATGGATAAAGAAACGATTGGAACCGTACGATCTGTTGCAAAGCAATGGTGGTTAAAGGTGAATACGAAACCCGTACGAATGGGTGCCTTAGATGGTGCGACCTTTCCGCATATCATTAAAGTGCAGTATGTTGCAGATGG
>JAZKXS010000060.1:0-2238 GCA_045611745.1 Faecousia sp. | reverse complement strand
ACCCAGAGGCTTCAGATTTGTGATGGAATTATAGGACAGGTCTAATTCCTGCAAAGAACGCAAAAGCTGCAGATCGTCCAAGGCAACAACGGCATTGTGATCCAGATACAAAACCTGCAAACCCTTAATATTGGAAATAGGGGCGAGGTTACGCAGTACATTTTCCCCAAGATCCAGATAGGTCAGCTTTGTCAAAGCTTCCATACCGGAAATAGAGGAAAGCTGACAGTTACGCAATGTTAGCGAGGTAAGTGCGGTGTGGCGGAAGATCATTTGTAATGTGGCATCCTCTATGGCACTATCCCGGATGGTGAGCTTGGTTAGGTTCTCTAAATCCTTAATAAATGCCAAAGAATCGTGCCCCTCGGGAACGGAAAGCTCCGTAAGATAAGGCAGATACTTCATATCTGCATAGCTGCGTGCTTCCACGGGAATGACAAAGGAAGTGACCGACCAAAGGTCATTGGTATAAACCGTAATGCCTTCGGGAATACCAGCCGCCTTGCGGATTGCTATTTCCATTTCCTTGTCGGCAAAGACAACAGCCTCCACAACACCCTTAATGGTATAGCGCAGCTCTGTTACAGGACTAACCAGACCGTTTGTTCCGACGGTGATGGCAAACAGGGTGGTTTCTCCGGTTTCCAGAGAAATAGGCTGGGCGTACGCATCTGTGCGCAGAGAGGGGATTTGGGTTTCTGCCACATAAACGTTACCATTTTGTGCCTGCAGGCTGATAGAAAGGTACTCGTTGTAATGACCGGCAGGTATGTCCGGGACAGGTGTTGCAGGGCGGAGGGCTTCCAGCTGGCTGCGTATGGTGGGGTTTTGGACATTTTCAATAAGCTGCAGCGCATCTAAAATCTTGTCCTGATGTACAAAGGCTTGACTCAGAGCAATATAAATATCCACACCACCGCCATCGGAAATGGCGCGCATCAGCGTTTCTTCTACCTTGGCGTAGTTGTTTAGGGAAGCATAGTAATCGGCCAGCTCCAAAGAGATCTCTTCGATACTATGGCCATATTTGTATGCAGCATCGTAAAGCCATGTTGATAAGGCGTGCTGATCATTTTTCTCAAAGAAACGGGCACTCTCCAGCAAAAGATCGTGGGTAAAATCCGTATCATATTCCAGCAAATACCAAGCAGAACCCAGTATAATGGCAGCAGCCAAAAGAATAAGCAAAAGTGCTTTTACAAATCGTTTCATACAAAACTCCAATTCGGGAATTATACACAAATTATACGAAATACAGCAGTTTATGTCAAGGCTTGTAAGAAAACTTTGCTTGCGCTCCCTGCCTTTTCGACCAATGCCGGATACCGGTGGGTTTACAATAAAAGGGGAGGGGATAAAATGAAAAACAGACCGTTACAAATTGCTCTTTATTTGGGCGTTTTGCTGCCTTGCTTGATGCTTCTACTGATTTCCAAGGTTTATACCAAGCCGGAAACGAACCCCACGGAGGTAATACCGGAGCAAACGGAATTGAAGGTGTTGATGCCAAACGGAGAAATTCTGAATATGGCGCTGGAGGACTATGTGTTGGGCGTTGTGCTGGCGGAAATGCCGGCATCCTTTGAAACGGAGGCGCTAAAGGCGCAAGCAGTTGTGGCAAGAACTTACGCTCAGAGGGAAAAACGCCACGAAAATGCAAATATTTGCACCGATTCTACCTGCTGCCAGGCGTATTGCGCTCCGGAATCCTATACAGGGGGAAATAAGGCATTGGAAAAGGTTCGCCTTGCAGTAGAAGCAACCGCAACGCAGGTGCTTACCTATCAGGGAAAACTGATAGAAGCGACCTATTTCTCCTGCTCCGGCGGTAAGACAGAGGACGCAGCGGCAGTATGGGGACAAAGTGTACCCTACCTTCAGGCGGTAGACAGCCCCGGAGAAGAACAGGCGGCGAATTACATAAAAACCACCTCCATTTCTGCCGGTGAATTTTCAGCTGCCTTTGGCGGCCTTTCCGGTATGCCCGGCAATTGGATCGGAAAGGTTACTTATACAAAGGGCGGCGGCGTAGATACCATCGAGATCGGCGGCAAGGAATACAAGGGCACACAGGTTCGGCAGAAATTGGGTTTGCGTTCTACGGCATTTGTTATCACCATCGTTGGCAGCTCGGTGACCGTTACTACAAAAGGAAATGGCCATCGAGTTGGAATGAGTCAGTATGGCGCAGATGCAATGGCGGTTACAGGGAAGGATTATGCGCAAATTCTTGCCCAC
>JAZKXS010000059.1:0-18362 GCA_045611745.1 Faecousia sp. | reverse complement strand
ATGCAGATTCCCGTAGGCCACGTCGAGGCCGGTTTGCGTACATACAATATTTATAGCCCCTATCCGGAGGAGTTTAATCGGCAGGCGGTAGGTATCCTGGCTAAATACAATTTTGCCCCAACGCAGATGTCAAAGGAGAATCTTATCAGGGAAGGAAAGGATCCTGAAAGCATTTATATCACGGGCAATACGGCAATTGATGCTTTAAAGACGACTGTCAGAGAGGACTACACACACCCTGAACTTCAGTGGGCAGCCGACAGCCGGCTGATTGTGATTACAGCCCATCGCCGTGAGAATCTTGGCGCACCCATGCACAGCATGTTCCGAGCTATTCGACGCATTATGGACGAACACCCCGACGTGAAAGCGATCTATCCGATTCATATGAATCCTTTGGTTCGAAAGGCTGCCGAGGAAGAATTGAGCGGTTGTGACCGGATTCGGATTATTGAACCGTTGGAAGTGCTTGATTTCCATAATCTTTTAGCAAGAAGCTATATGATTCTGACAGACTCAGGCGGTATTCAGGAGGAAGCCCCCAGCTTAGGCAAACCCGTTCTGGTTATGCGCGACACCACGGAGCGTCCCGAGGGCATTGCTGCAGGAACACTGAAATTGGTTGGTACGGACGAGACAACAATATATAATAGCTTCAAGGAGTTACTGGAAAACGAAGAAGCTTATAATGCAATGTCTCAGGCAAGCAATCCCTACGGTGATGGCTTTGCCTGCAAACGAATCGCAGATATACTTGAGCTTGGATATGCCACTATCTAATAAAAGCTAATAAAGACCTCCGGCTTAGCCGGAGGTCTTTAACGATTAGTGATGCTTTATTTGCTTCCAAACGGTTGTGCCGCGTACGACGGTAGATACTATCAAAATGCCAATGGCCATTATGCCGGCAATGGCGCTGGTTTCAGTGCCTTTTTCTAAAAAGGCTGCCATATTACCGTCAGCAAGATAACTGGAGGTATAATAAATACCTGCGCCTGGAATCAATGGGAAAATAGAAATCAGCAAATAGGTGATTGCTGGGAAGTGACGAATCCGTGCCATAGTTTCTGCGAAGCCAGCTGCAAAGATTGTGGCAAAGAAATAGCCAAGGTAGAGGTCTTTCAGTAAGTATGTGGTTGTAAGATACACTGCCCAAGAAAGAGTGCCACCAAGGATACAGAAGGTCATTCCTTTGCCGTGAACATTGAAAAGCATACAAAAGCCGGTACAACCGACTGCGGCAGCAATACACTGTATGATTGGGTTGTATACTTGAGGGGCAATGGCCTGATGTGTACCAAATAGGGTAGAGGCAAGTGAACGGGCAAAATATGTTCCAAGTGCAATTGCACCTGCGATCAACACGACTTGAACGATGCGGTTAATGCCGGAGTTGGTATCACCGAAAATGATATCCCTTATGGCATTTATGAAAATAAGTCCAGGGACAAGCTTCATAAGTGCGCCAATGATGGCCATATCTGCATTCAATCCAAAACTTCCAAAGAGGTATGCTGTGAACGCCATAAAGAAGGAAGTTGCAATCGTTGCGAAAAAATGATTGATCCGGATCTTTTCGGTAAAGTAGCTGATAAGTCCGACAACCAAGCCGCAGACGGCAGAAACAGCTGCATCAGGGATCGTGCCTCCGAAGAAGATCGAAAAGCCAGCTGCGGCGAGCATATTGGCCAGTAAGAAAAGGGGGAGGGAGTACGCCCTGCAGCTCTTACGGACATCTATGACCCATTGTTCTGCAATTTTGGGGTCAGGTACTTCCTGACAGATTTTGCGGCTAAGATTGCTAAATCGTTCCAAAGAGTCCATATCATTGCCGTGAAAGCCGATACGGCGCAGGCGCGTCATACTTTCACCACTTGGAGTTGTAATTGTGGCAGTCATACTGTTTGGAATCGCAAATACTTCTGCATTCGCACCGTACGCAGCCATAATGCGAATGATGCTTTCCTCAATCCGGTATGTTTCTGCACCGCTCATTGCAAGCTGGTAACCAATCTCCAATGCTGTGTCAAAAATAAGAGAATAGTCCATAATCAGACCTCGTTTTAAGATGAATAATCGCCGGAGAAACCGGCGATTATATGTTATTTCCGAATAAAGAGAACACCAAGGGTTCCGGGGCCACAGTGGCAAGAAACCGTACAGCCGGCTTCTGTCCAGTAGATATTATTAAAGTCTGCGTAGGCGGCAACTGCGTCCTTAACCGCCTGCAAACAATCGTCAGAAACAGGTGTGCGAGTAACGAAAAGATGCTCCCGATCTAAATCATCACGATCGGACAGACGGTCTTTTATATAGGCTGCAAGGCACTTGCTGTAATTACCACGGTACTTTTTGACAACGCCCATTTTGCCGTCTTTTACTTCGATGCAAGGCTTAAGTCCAAGGAGATTTGCACCCAGCGCAGCTGCAGAGGAGCAGCGACCACCCTTGACCATATATTCCAGTCTGTCCAAAAGGAAGCTGGCTTCTACCTTGGGAATAAACTCGTTGATTTTCTCTACGAGCTCGTCCAGGCTCTCGCAGGTTTGTGCAAGCTCACAAGCCTTAAGAACGATAAGGCCCTGACCGGTGGAGAGGTTTTTGGAGTCGATTACGCGGACATTGTCAAATTCCTCAGCAGCAAGGCGAGCGTTTTGGTAGCAGGAGGAGAAGCCGGAGCTAATATTGATATGCACAATACCGTCGTACTGGCCGGAGTAACGGCTGAAAACAGTCGTGTACTCGTCAATGTTTAGTGCGGCAGTGCTGCAAAGATCGCCGCCGCCGGCAACGTGGGCAAAGATGTCAGCGGTCGTGATATCCACATTATCGGAATAATTTTTGCCGTCTTTAATGACTGTCAAGGGAATGATTCCAATATCATATTTCTCAATAAGCTCTTTTGAAAGGTCGCAGGTACTGTCAGAAATTATCTTAATTCTCATATTTTTCTCCTATATTAATGTACTTGCTTTTTCTTGATTGCTTGCTGTATAATAACATAAATGTCTAATTTAGTCAACCCTGACAGATGAGTAGGTGTTAAGATGGAACTCAAATTTAATGTGAAAGGTATGACTTGTGCGGCCTGTTCTGCGAGAGTGGAGGCGGTCACGAAAGCGGTCAATGGTGTTGTGTCGGCTGAGGTGAACCTTTTGGCCGGGAAGATGACAGTTATCTGCAAAGATGACTGCACATCCGCAATCATCAATGCGGTAGAAAATGCCGGCTATAATGCATCCATTGCAGGCGCATCGGTGCCGAACACTAAAAGCACCACAGACGAAAGCAAAGGGATATTGTTTCGCATTATCTTGTCTTCTGTGTTTATGATTGCTTTGATGTATCTTACAATGGGGCATATGCTTGGTATTCACGGCTGGCAGTATCAGACAGAAAATGCAATGCTTATGGGACTTTCTCAACTGCTGTTGACATTACCCGTAATATACCTTAACAGAAGTTATTATTACCGTGGCCTGAAAGCTCTCTGGCGCCGTGCGCCTAATATGGATTCCTTGATCGTTGTTGGTTCCGGCGCATCACTGATTTACGGAATTGCTTCCTTGCTTATTATGGCATATGCCATTGGTCGTGGTGATTGGGAAAAGGCAATTCATTGTCGTGACAATCTCTATTTTGAGTCTGCAGCCATGATATTGACTTTGATTACGATAGGAAAGTATTTAGAATCTGTTGCCAAAGGAAAAACCGGGGATGCCATTCGCAAGCTGATGGATTTAGCCCCGAAAACAGCGGAAATTTTAGATGGTGATACAACAAAGATTGTTTCTGTCTCGGATATCGCACCCGGTGATATTATTATTCTCCGTGCTGGCAGTCGTATTCCTGTGGATGGTGTCTTGATTTTTGGTTCTGCTACTGTGGACGAAAGTGCAATTACCGGTGAGAGTGTTCCGATCGATAAAAAAGAAGGGGATTCGCTAATTAGCGGTACATTTTTGTCTGTTGGTTATTGCCAAATGGAATGCCGCAGAGCTGGTGACGATACAACTCTTTCTCAAATCATTCGATTGGTTGAGGAAGCTGGTGGATCGAAGGCTCCAATTGCAAGACTCGCTGATAAGATCGCAGGGATATTTGTTCCTGTGGTGATGGGAATATCTTTTCTAACATTTATAGTGTGGTTGATAGTAGGCAGCGGACTGACTTTTGCATTTACCTGCGCCATCGCAGTCCTTGTAATCTCTTGTCCTTGTGCGTTGGGGCTTGCTACACCGGTTGCAATCTTGGTTGGAACTGGGCGTGGTGCTTCTATGGGCGTTCTTTTTAAAAACGCACAGGCTTTGGAAGAGCTTCATAAGGTCGATTCAGTGGTTTTAGACAAGACTGGGACGTTAACCCGTGGAGCGCCTGTGGTAACCGATGTGTTGCCGGAAAAAGGAGAAAAAGATCGCCTTATCGGTATCGCACAGACTTTGGAATCCGCCTCTGAGCATCCCTTTGCAAAAGCAATTATGGCGCTTTCGGCTGATGAAATTCAAAGTGCTACTGACTTTCAAACTCTTCCCGGATTGGGTGTTTGCGGTAGAATTGACGGAAAGTTTTATTATGGTGGCAGCGGCGATTTAATGCTGCAAAAGGGAATATCCATTCCTTCACTGAACGATTACAAATGCAAAGGAAAGACACCCATGTATTTTGCCTGCGAGGATGGAACTTATCTTGGCGCAATTGTTGTTGCTGATGTACTGAAAGAAGACTCTGTTCAAGCTGTGAATCAAATGCGCAAAATGGGCCTACGTGTTGTGATGCTGACTGGCGATAACGGAAATACTGCCTCTGCCATTGCAAAGGATGCTGATATTTCTGAAGTGATTGCAGGCGTGTTGCCTGGTGAAAAGGCAATGGCGATTCGTAATCTTCAAAAGCAAAAACGGTGCGTCCTGATGGTCGGTGATGGCATCAATGATGCACCTGCATTGGCGACCGCAGATGTGGGTATGGCCATTGGCGCCGGAACGGATATCGCAATGGAGTCTGCGGATATTGTGCTGATGAGTAACTCTCTGCAGGGTGTATGTGACGCAATTGCCCTTAGTAAAGCTACAATCCGCAATATTAAGCAGAATCTCTTTTGGGCGTTTATATATAATATCATCGGAATCCCTGTTGCTGCCGGTGTACTATATCCATTGTTTGGTTTGCAGTTAAGCCCGATGCTTGGTGCTGCGGCAATGAGCCTAAGTTCGTTTTTTGTTGTTACAAATGCACTTCGCCTCCGTGGATTTAAACCGAAGCTAAAACAAAAAGAAGCAGAAACTTTGAAAGAGGTAATAAATATGGAAACTAAGATTTATGTAGATGGTATGATGTGTACCCATTGCAAGGCAAGAGTGGAACAGGTTTGTAAAGGCATTTTGGGTGTAACTGATGCGATCGTTGACTTGCAGGATAAATCTGTAACCTTGACTGGAACGCCTGATATCGATGCGGTTAAGAAGGCAATTACGGACGCAGGCTATGAAGTGAAATAAGTCCGGTTTATTGGACAATAAGCATATTACAATAAAGCCAACAAAGCGAAGGAGGCTTTATTATGTATGCAATTCGAAATGTGAATGGACACATTCAAGTCTATAACGATAAAGGAATTTTCCTATTTTCTGCCGATACAGAACGGGAAGCCAGAGAGGAACTGAGGGACTATGCGCAACATTCGGCTTGACATTTGCTATGACGGTACACGTTACCGTGGCTGGCAAAGGCTGAATCATTCAGACAATACGATTCAAGGCAAATTAGAACAGACGCTCTCCAGGATACTTGACGAGGAAATTGAGATCTCTGCCAGTGGAAGGACGGATGCCGGTACGCACGCAATGCTGCAGGTTGTAAGCTTTCACACCCAGTCACAAATTTCCTGTGAGGAGATTTTAGCGCAGCTTCGTCGGTATTTACCGGAAGATATCGGCGTATATTCTTGTAAGAATGCATCTCCTCGTTTTCATGCAAGGCTACTTGCGAAAGAAAAGACTTATTGTTATCGTCTTTGGAATAGTGAAACCCCTTGTGTATTTGATCGGCGGTTCGTATATAAGGACAGCAGGGAAGTTGATCTTTCTAAAATGCAGAAAGCTGCAATGCTCTTTCTCGGTAAACACGACTTTTCTGCGTTTTGTGCAAATAGCAAAATTAAAAAGTCCACCGAGCGGTACATCTCTGCATTTTCGGTGGAACGGATTGGGAATGAAATCCGTTTCACCGTAACCGGTAACGGATTTTTACACCATATGGTTCGCATTATGGTTGGTACTTTGCTGGAAATCGGCAGGGGAGAGCGTGAAGTAGAAAGTATATCGACTCTCTTTGGCGGCGCTCGGGCAGAGGCCGGTGAATTACTGCCGGCTTGCGGACTATGCCTGATGGAGGTGATTTATTGAACATTCAGATTTTTGGTAAAAGTAAGTGCTTTGATACCAAAAAAGCAGAGCGCTACTTTAAGGAGCGAAGGATCAAATACCAGTATGTCGATCTTCTTCGCTATGGTCTCTCCGGAAAAGAATTCGATGCAGTGCTGCGAGGCATTGGCGGTATTGATAGCCTGATCGATTGGAATAGCAAATCCGATAGCATCACACTTATGAAGTATATGGATGATGTTCGTCAGAAAGAAGATAAGGTCTACGAAGACCCGTCTCTTATGCGAACACCTATTGTCCGCAACGGAAAAATGGTAACCATTGGCTACTGCCCGGAAATATGGGCGAACTGGGAATAATACAAAAGCAGTTTCCTGCAAAGGAGACTGCTTTTTATTTTGGAGGGATACTATGGAGCTTCTCCTGAGAATTAACAATGCAGTATGGGGCATACCGACACTTTTGCTGATTATGGGTGTGGGTGTCATTTTGACCATCGTAACAAAGTTTTCGCAAATACGTCTCTTACCACGGGCGCTGCGTACGTTTTTTAGAACCGGAACAGATAAAAAACATACGGATATCGGTCAATCTTCGTTTCGGTCACTGTGCACGGCTCTGGCTGCCACAGTGGGGACTGGAAACCTTGCCGGAGTTGCAGGAGCGATCGCCATCGGTGGCCCAGGCGCAGTATTTTGGATTTGGGTTGGCGGCATATTGGGAATGGTAACAAAATTTGCAGAGGCAGCATTGGCTGTGCATTACCGTGTAAAAGGGAAGAATAACGAATATCTTGGCGGCCCGATGTATGTAATTACTGGAGGCTTGCCAAAGAGAATGCATTTTCTTGCCTATATTTACGCCTTTTTTGGAGTTGTAGCGGCGTTCGGCGTTGGCAATGCTACGCAGATAAATACCGTAATTTGCTCCCTTGACGGAACACTGTCTTACTTTGGTAAGGAGCCGTCTGCAACTGCAAATATAATACTTGGTTTTTCTATGGCGTGTTTGGTTACTATATTATTTACCGGCGGTGCAAAAAGAGTTGGCAGCGCCACAGAAACCCTTGTGCCATTTGCATCTATTTTATATGTTATTTTAGGAATTGGTGTATTGATATTGCGATTTTCCGAAATCCCTAATGTTATATCTGCCATCTGTAAAGGCGCATTTACGCCCAAAGCAGTTACAGGTGGGATGGTAGGCTCCTTTTTGATCACGCTGCGAATTGGCGCTTCCAGAGGGATATTTACCAATGAGGCAGGAATGGGCACAGCAGGGATTGCCCACGCATCCGCCAATGTACACCATCCCGTCGAGCAAGGGCTTATGGGAATCGTCGAAGTATTTATCGATACAATCGTTATTTGTACGATTACAGCTCTTGTGATCTTGTGCAGCGGCGTACCAATTGAATATGGCCAGGATTTTGGGGTTGCATTGACTGCGCAAGCGTTTTCGTCCGTTTATGGTGGTTGGATCACACTCGTTTTAACGGCCACACTTTGCTGTTTTGCTTTTGCAACAATACTTGGCTGGGGTTTATACGGCGCAAGGTGTGCCCAGTTTCTTTTTGGAGAAAATGCGTGGAGAATATTTGCTGCTGTACAGGGCATAACAGTACTTATTGGGGCTGTACTAAAAACAAGCACTGTTTGGCTACTTGCAGACATCGTTAACGGTCTGATGGCAATTCCAAATTTGATTGCTTTGTGTATGCTGCTGCCCAAGGTCAAGAAGCTTGTTGCAGAATATGATATAAGCAAAGAAAAACTTGACAATTATTGATTAAAAATGTTAGAATAATCCTGCAAATATCGCAGTGATCGAAAAGAGTATCGGAGGAATAACCTTCCAGAGAATAGGGGTCATTGGCTGTAAGCCCCTTAGGTGCAAATCCGGGAAAGTGCGTTCGGGAGCGATTATAATTTGAGCGATAAATGAGAGTGGAACCGCGAGTTTTACGACCCGCCTCTTGTGCCAAGGCACAGGAGGCTTTTTTGTTAAAATTATTTGGAGGTAAAAGTTATGTATCTGTATAATTCTCTTTCTCATAAAAAGGAACTGTTTGTTCCAAACAATCCTGATGTTGTAAAAATGTATACCTGTGGTCCGACTGTGTACCACTTTGCTCATATCGGCAACCTTCGTACCTATATTATGGAAGACGTGCTGGAGAAAAGCCTTCGCTATCTCGGCTATAACGTTCTTCGTGTGATGAATATTACAGACGTTGGTCATTTGGCTTCCGATGCGGATACCGGCGAGGATAAAATGCTCAAGGGCGCAAAGCGAGAAAATAAGTCTGTTATGGAGATCGCCCAGTTCTATACAGATGCATTCTTTGCTGACTGCAAGAAGCTCAACATCAAAATTCCAGAGATTGTCCAACCTGCTACCGGTTGTATCGCTGAGTTCATTCAAATCGTGGAAGGTCTAATTGAAAAGGACTTTGCCTACGTCGCCGGCGGTAACGTGTATTTTGATACCTCTAAGCTGGAAAATTATTATGTATTTAACGACCACGACGAGGAAGATCTTGCGGTCGGCGTTCGGGAAGGCGTAGAGGAAGACACCAACAAGAAAAACAGAAATGACTTTGTTCTCTGGTTTACCAAGAGTAAATTTGAGGACCAGGCGCTGAAATGGGAATCCCCCTGGGGCGTTGGCTATCCCGGATGGCATATTGAGTGCTCCGGTATTTCAATGAAATACCTGGGCGAGGATTTGGATATTCACGCAGGCGGTATCGATAATGCATTTCCCCACCATACCAACGAGATTGCCCAGTCTGAGAGCTATCTTGGTCATAAGTGGTGTAATTACTGGTTCCACGTCCATCACCTCAATACCGACACAGGTAAAATGTCCAAGTCCAAAGGCGAGTTCCTGACTGTCAGCTTGTTGGAACAAAAGGGATATGACCCCATGGCATACCGTCTGTTCTGCCTACAGAGCCACTATCGCAGAAACCTTGTATTTTCTTGGGAGAACCTGGATAACGCCGTAGTGGCTTACCAGAAGCTTGTGGCAAAGATCGCAGCGCTTAAGGATGACCAGAATGTGGACGCGGAAGCGTTAAAGGCAATGAAGGAACGCTTTGCAGGTGCATTAAACGGTGATTTAAACACGTCATTGGCAATTACTGCTGTTTATGATGCACTCAAGGCAAAGACTACAGATGCAACCAAGCTTGCAGCGATTGCTGATTTTGACCAAGTGCTTTCTCTAAATCTCATAGAGACTGCCGATGCCTTGCGCAAGAAGGAAGCGCAGGAAGCTGCCGCTTCTGCAGATCCTGAGATCGATGCGCTGGTCGCTGCAAGAACAGAGGCTAAGAAAGCAAAGAACTATGCGGAAGCTGACCGCATTCGTGATGAGCTCAAAGCTCTTGGCATTGAAATTATTGATACGCCTCAAGGCGCGAAGTGGAGAAAAGTATGAAGCTTTTGATTTTGGATGGTAATAGCGTCATTAATCGGGCGTTCTATGGTGTTAAACTGCTGACGACCCGAGAAGGCCTGTTTACCAATGCCATTTTCGGCTTTTTGAATATCCTTGATAAAATCGAAAAAGAAGAGCAGCCCGATGCGGTCTGTGTTGCCTTTGATTTGCACGGCCCAACCTTCCGACACGAGAAATACGATGCCTATAAGGCAACAAGACACGGTATGCCGGAAGAGCTGGCGCAGCAAATGCCAATTATGAAGCAAGTGCTGACGGCTATGAATATTCCCATTTATGAATGTCAGGGCTGGGAAGCGGACGATGTAGTTGGAACGGTGGGGCGTGTTTGCAGCGCCAACGGCTGGGAATGTGTGATCGTCACAGGTGATAGAGATAGTCTTCAGCTGATCGACGAACATGTCCACGTAAAGCTTGTCATATCCCGGCCGGGTCAGACCACTGCAACCCTTTATGATACGGCGCTTTTCCGCCAGGAATACGGTTTTGATCCCATTCATATGGTGGATCTCAAAGCGCTGATGGGTGACAGCTCTGATAACATTCCCGGTGTAGCAGGTGTTGGACCTAAAACAGCAACGGAACTTCTGTTAAAATACGGCACATTGGATGGCGTCTACGAAAACCTTGACGATCCCAGTATCCGTCCAAAGTTGCGGGAAAAATTGGAAGCCGGAAAGGAAAACGCATACCTTTCCTACGATCTGGCGACCATTCGTAAAAATGCCCCAATCGATTTTACGCCTATGGATGCCGTTATCCGTCCCTATAATCGTAGTGAACTGTATAAACTCTTTGTACAGCTTGAATTTGTAAAGCTTATTGACAAATATGGACTTCGGGGTGCAGAGGCTGAACAAGTAAAGCCGGTTTCCGGTATTGAAAGATTGCCGGAAACTACCCAGCTTCCTGATTGCTGTGAAAAGTATGCGCTATATATTGCTCCTGACGGTTCTATCGGTCTTGCTTGGGAGAAAGGTGTCTGCGCAGTCACACCGATGGAAGCGATGTTCTTATCCGGTTTGCTGTTAAACGGTTGCTGTATTTGTCACGACAGCAAGAGTTTACATCACCAGATGGATATGATTGGATTGCCCTTCGGGAAGGTCATATTTGATACAGCGCTTGCGGCTTACGATCTCAATCCATCCCAATCAGACTACCCAGTATCCAAACTTGCCACAAATTATCTCGGCATTACAGTGGATGATAATGATCCGCTTGCTTGCGCTGAGGCAATTTGGCATCTTTCTTCTGTTTTACAGGAAGCGCTCCGGCACGATGGAATGGACAAGCTCTATAATGAGATTGAATTGCCTCTTTGTGATGTACTTTATCGTATGGAGAAGGTCGGCATTGCCATTGACAGAAACCAGCTTTGTCAGTTTGGCACGATGTTGTCGGAGAGAATTGCAGATTGTGAGCAGTTGATTTTCGAATATTCCGGTGAAATATTCAATATCAATTCCACAAAGCAGTTGGGTGAATTGCTTTTTGAAAAGCTTCAATTACCGCCTATAAAGAAAACAAAGACAGGCTATTCTACCAATGCAGATGTTTTAGAGAAGCTGAAAGCGAAGCATCCAATAATTCCGGCGATTATGGATTATCGGATGCTGACAAAGCTGAAATCTACCTATGCTGATGGCCTTTTAAATGTGATAGGGGACGACGGCAGGATTCGTACCACATTTCAGAATTTGGTTACCGCAACCGGCCGGCTTTCTTCGACAGAACCCAATCTGCAAAACATACCGGTCCGCAACGATTTGGGTGCTGAAATTCGCAAGATGTTTATTCCGCGTCCGGGATATGTTCTTGTAGATGCGGATTATAGCCAAATTGAACTTCGTGTTTTGGCACATATCGCAGATGACAAGGTGATGCAGGATGCTTTTAATGCCGGTGCAGATATCCACACCACAACAGCATCACAGGTATTTGGTGTCACACCGGAGAATGTTACCTCATTGCAGCGCCGTCACGCAAAAGCGGTTAATTTCGGCATCGTTTACGGTATCAGCGAGTTTTCACTTTCAGAAGATATCGGTGTTAGCCGTTTTGAGGCAAAACAATATATTGACAGCTATCTGGAAAACTACAAGGGCGTTTCCGCATTTATGAAAGATGTAGTTGAAAACGCAAGAAATAGCGGTTATACCACAACTCTTTACGGCAGGAGACGATATATTCCTGAGCTTAAAAATTCCAATTATAATTTACGCCAAGCCGGCGAGCGAATCGCCCTTAATGCACCGATCCAAGGCACAGCTGCTGATATTATGAAGATCGCAATGCTGCGTGTAGATAAAGCGCTTACAGATAAATACCCGGACGCAAAGCTTTTACTGCAGGTTCACGACGAATTGATCGTAGAATGTCCGGAAGATATTGCACCGCAAGTGGCAGCGCTACTGCGCAGCGAAATGGAAGCGGTTGCAGATTTGAAAGTGCCACTTATCGCAGAAGCCCAATGGGGAAAGAGTTGGTTTGAAGCAAAATGATCATTTATGAGAGAATGAATAACACCCATATTGCGGCGGTTGCCCAACTGGAGAAAGAAAATTTCTCTATGCCATGGAGCGAAAATGTTCTGTTATCAGAGCTTTCTAACCCTCTGTCTTTATGGCTTGTTGCCGTGCAAGAGAATGAGGTTGTTGGTTATGTCGGCGCACAAATCGTTCCCGATGAGGCAGATATGATGAATATTGCTGTCAGCGGCTCCCACAGGCGTATGGGTATTGGCAGGGAACTGGTTGTTCAGCTTCTCAGCAAACTAAAGCAGCAATGTGTCCGCAGCCTTTCGTTGGAGGTTCGTGCTTCCAATACGCCTGCAATTTCTCTTTATACGGAGCTTGGTTTTGAGGTGGTTGGCAGACGACCCGGTTATTATAAAATGCCGAAAGAGGATGCGCTGATTATGAGAAAGGAGTGGCAGTTATGAATATTCTTGCAATTGAATCATCCTGCGATGAAACAGCAGTTGCCGTTGTCCAGGATGGGCGAAAGGTTCTTTCCGACTGCATTTCCTCTCAGGTTGAGCTACACCGAATCTACGGTGGTGTTGTACCGGAAATTGCATCTCGTAAGCACATTGAAGCCATTTACTCCCTTGCAGATGGTGCGCTTGCAAACGCGAATATTACAAGATCGGATATTGATGCAGTTGCCGTTACCTATGCGCCTGGGCTGATTGGCGCAGTGCTGGTTGGCGTTAATTTTGCAAAAGCAGCAGCTTTGGCGCTGAATAAGCCGCTGATCCCTGTTCATCATATCCGTGGGCATATTGCTGCGAATTATTTGGCGTTTCAGGAGTTGGAGCCTCCGTTTCTATGCTTAGTGGTTTCCGGTGGTCACACGATGATCGTAGATGTCCGGGACTATACAAATATGGAGATTTTAGGCACTACATTGGACGATGCGGCAGGGGAGTGCTTTGATAAGGTTGCACGAGTGTTAGGTATGCCTTACCCCGGTGGTGCTGCTTTGGATAAAATAGCCGCATCCGGTGATGAAACCAAATATTCTTTACCACGACCCAATCCTGGCCAAAATCCTCTGGATATGAGTTTTTCCGGTCTTAAAACGGCTGCGCTGAATTTAATTCATCATGCGCAGCAAGTAGGGGAGGAACTGGATATTCCCAGCCTTTGCGCATCTTTTTCCTGCGCTGTATCGGATATGTTAGTGCCCAGAGTCCGCTTAGCACTGGAAAATACCGGCTATACGAAGCTGGCTGTTGCCGGCGGCGTTGCTGCCAACTCACGTATTCGTCGTGACATCACCAATATGGCAAAGCAAATGGGTGCAGATGTGTTCTTGCCGCCTTTATCCCTTTGTGGCGACAACGCTGCAATGATTGGCGCTCAGGCGTATTATGAATACCTTGCTGGAAATACGGCAGGTATGGAACTAAACGCATATGCGACCAAATCTATACTTGGCGAAAGCCTTTCGGGTTTAAAAGATGCTTGAGATCGTAAAATCATTGGACAAGCTGCCTTTCGGAGAGCTTATGTCCGTTTATGAGGAGGGCAACCGAGAAAATGGGGCGTTGCGCTATCCAGAATTATCTGCCAATTTGCAGCTTTTGGAGGCGGAACAGGACTTTTACGCCTATTTGCAGTACTTTTTCAGACAAGAGGATTCCTTTTATGCGCTCTGGCGAGTTGCAGGTACGCTCGTTTCTGCACTGCGCATTGAGCCATATCAAGATGGCTGGCTGCTTGCAGCGCTGGAGACAAAACCGGATTGCCGAAAACAGGGTTTTGGCACGGTTTTGGTTCGTCAGGTGCTGTCTTATATGCAGGAAACAAGCCGTTTGCCGCTATATTCCCATATAAATAAAGGCAATTTATCGTCCCAAACGGTGCATTTATCCTGCGGTTTTGAAGAGAAATTTCCGTACTCTATTTATGCGGACGGCACAGTTAATGATTTGTGCAGTACATATTGTTATGATAAAAAGTCGCTGTGATTTCACAGCGACTTTTCTTATGCATATTTATCGTTTAGATAGACGATTGCTTGGCGATAGCCGTCAAGACCTTGGCCTTTAATTGTCTTTTCGCAGTATAGTCCAGGATAGGAAAGCTTGCGAAATTCCTCTCTGGAATCCACATCAGAAATATGCACTTCAACAGCCGGTATGGCGACAGATTTCAGCGCATCTAATATGGCGACGGATGTGTGGGTATAGGCAGCGGGGTTGATTACAATTCCGTCGTATATACCGTATGCCTCTTGAATTTTGTCAACAATGGCGCCTTCGTGATTAGACTGAAACTGATCAACTGTAATAGATAGCGCCTGTGCCGTGTTATCCAAGAGAGAAAGAAGGTCGGAAAAGGTTTGCTTTCCGTAAATATCCGGCTCACGGATTCCCAGCATATTGATATTTGGTCCGTTAATAACGAGAATTTTCATTAGAAACCTCCAAGAATCGTATTTACAGTATCTTCCGGTGTGCAACTATTTTCGACAATTTCATCCGAAAAGGCATGATAAAGCGGCTTGCGGATGCGGTATATTTCCTCAAGGGGGCTTGCCGCAGAAAGGGGACGACCGTCGGTCGGCAGGAGAGAAATATCCCGTTTCAGCCAAATAATTTTGCTGTTCTGGTGCAGGAGCGGGTAGTTTTCGGGTATTGTAACACATCCACCACCGGTAGCAATAACCAAGCCGGAACGCTTTGAAACTTCGGCGAGAACCTCTGTTTCCAGCTTGCGGAATTCTACTTCACCAGATTCTGCAAAGATTTGGGGAATTGTTTTTCCGGTTTTGTGCACAATCATAGCATCGCTATCCACATATTCCCGTCCGCATTTGCTTGCCAGCAAACTGCCAACTGTTGTTTTGCCGCATCCGGGCATACCGATCAGAACAAAGTTTTCCATTTGAGTCTTCAAACGGTTATAAATCCTGGGAATTAAGGCATCATCGATTTTGTTCCCGGTGAACCACTCTGCGCTTTCCTTCGCCTGTGCGACAAGCATCCAAAGTCCGTTTATTGCTTTAAGGCCGAGATTTTCTGCGTCCATCAGAAGCTTTGTATGGGTAGGGTTGTAGATCAGGTCAATAACACCTACCAGTGATGGGAATAAGGACAGATCAATGGGAGATTCTCCGTTACTTGGGTACATTCCTACAGGTGTTGCATTTACAATCAGGGTTGCATCTTTATGCAGATGCAGGTTGCTGTAGTTATACACTCCGCTGCGGGAGATAACAATTACATCTGCGCCTTCGTTACGAAGCACAGCCTCGCAGGTGACGGAGGCACCGCCGCTACCAAGTATAAGTACCTTTTTGCCAGAAACGGAAATACCACTGTTGTTAAGCAGTGATGAGAAACCAAAATAATCTGTGTTGTGTCCGAGGAGACTGCCGTCGGATTGTCTTACGATCGTATTTACAGAACCAAGGGCTTCTGCCTGCGCAGTAAGCCGGCTGCAGTAGGGAATGACTGCTTTCTTGTATGGAATGGTAACGTTAAGTCCGTCGTAAACATTACGATTGAGAAAGGATTCCAGTTCTTCAGGTTCAATCTCAAATAGACCGTAGTCGTAATCACCCAGCCAGCGGTGAATTTCTGGTGAATAGCTATGCTGTAAGTGTCTGCCAAGTAGGCCGCAGTTCATTATACCACCTCGGTGTAACTTCCTAAGTATTTAAATTCTTCGCAAAGTCCATCTAATTCGCAGATAAGCTGAACAAATTCCTGAGAATACACAGAAGTCTCTAAATCAAAATAGAACATAAATTCAAAATCTCTGTCTGGGATGGGTCGGGATTCCAGTTTGATAACATTGATCCCAAGAACATACATCCGAGCCAAAACCTTATATAGAGCACCCGGTTTATGGGGAAGAATCATCATAATACTGGTTTTGTCTGCACCTGGATAGATTTCTAAGTTCTTGCTGATGCAAATGAAACGTGTGTGATTATTTCCCTCATCCTGTACACAGGAAGCAAGGCATTTAAGTCCGTAAAGATCTTCACAGCTGCGGCTGGAAAGGGCAGCGACATCGTCTCTGTCAGAGGCGGCAACCATATTGGCTGCAACTGCTGTATTCTCTACCGGAATAACCTTTACATTTGGGAGCTGTTTTAGAAACTTACTGCATTGGTTGATTGCTTGCTCGTGGGAATAAATTTCCCGAATATTCTCCATTTTTGTTCCGGGTTTTGCCAGGAGGTTGTGGTCGACTTTCATACGGAAAGAACGGACAATGGAGAAATTATGGTGGATCATAAGGTCATAGACCTTTTTAACAGAGCCTGCAGTAGAGTTTTCTATTGGCAAAATACCATATTGGCACAGACCTTGCTCAATTGCATTAAAGACGCCATCAAAGTTCTTGAAATACATAATAAGGGGCGATTTGAATATCTTTTCGCAGGCAATTTGCGAATAAGCGCCCTCTACACCTTGACAGGCAACCATAGGCGCTTGAGGAAAAAGCTGGGATGTATTTGCGATGGAGGAGGCGATGCCGTCGTTGAGCGCAGTCATATGGGAAGTTGTACGGCTTTGATAGCTGCGGCTCAACTCAAAAAGCATAGCGTAAAGCAAACGGGTATAGTTTTCCATGCCCTCGCCTGCCTTTGAAGCCACATCCTGCAGCTTTTCCCGTTCACGGCCAGGATCAAAGATCGGGAGATTGTTTGCTTTTTTGTACGCACCGATTTTTTCAGAGATTTCCATACGATCGACAAAAAGCCTGACAAGCTGATCGTCAATAGCGTCGATTTGCTCACGAAGTTGCGATATATTCATTTTGAAATCTCCTATTTATATGTTAAATATGCATCGTAAAGTGCAATGGCGGCAGCCGCCTCGATTACCGGTACAGCCCGGGGGACAATACAGGGATCGTGACGACCATGAATCTGCAATGGTTGCTCCTCGAGGGTGGAAAGGGAAATGCTTTGCTGCACTTTCGCGATGGAAGGTGTAGGTTTCATGGCAACTGAGAACACCAGTGGCATTCCATTGGAAATGCCGCCAAGAATACCGCCGGCGTTGTTGGTTTTTGTTACGACTTTTCCGTTTTGGATTGTAAAAGCATCGTTATTTTCACTGCCGCGCATATAACTTCCGGAAAAACCAGAACCAAAATCAAGTCCCTTTACTGCTGGAATTCCATAAACGATAGAAGCGATACGGCTTTCTAATCCGCCAAACATTGGGTCGCCCCAGCCGGCAGGAAGTCCGGTAACGATACATTCGACAATGCCGCCAACACTATCGCCGTCTGCTTTGGCTTCTGCAATTGCAGATTGCATCTTTTCACCTGCATCTTCGTTTATTACGGGGAAATTATCGCAAAGAGCAATCGGTGTTTGGCTTGTCCAATCGGGCGAAATAGGATCATCTGCAATTCCGGCCAAGACTGAAATATGCGCCCGAATATGAACGCCCATCTCCTCCAACCATTGCTTGCATAAACCGCCAGCGATACAAAGTGGGGCTGTCAACCGACCGGAAAAATGACCGCCGCCGGCAACGTCTTGAAATCCAACATATTTCATTTGGGCGGTATAGTCAGCGTGACCTGGTCTTGGACAATCCTTTAGATTGCTGTAATCTTCCAAGCGTGTATTGGTGTTACGGATCATTGCAGCAATTGGCGCACCGCAAGTATGTCCATCTACAATTCCTGAAAGAAACTCGGGTGTATCTGCTTCTTTTCTTGTTGTTGAGAATGGGGAGCCGCCGGGTGCACGACGGGATATAAATGCTTGAAGGGCATCCTCGTTTACCGGTAGACCGGCAGGAATGCCATCCAGCGTCATACCGATTGCCGCACCGTGGGATTGGCCAAAGATAGAAAGTTTTAAATTTTCACCGTATGTGCTGCTCATAATTACCTCCTAAGCGCTTATATACATCCCAAAAAGCGGGATAGGACTTGGAGACGCACTGCGCGTCAAGTATAGTTACCGGTCCATCGGCAACAGTTGCGGCAATGGCCGCTGCCATTGCAATGCGGTGATCGTTTTCAGATC
>JAZKXS010000058.1:0-9095 GCA_045611745.1 Faecousia sp. | reverse complement strand
GTCGACATACTGGGTGGCGATTTGCCCATTTTGGGCAAGCTGCAAAGCCAATTCTTCACTGGCAAAGAAACGACCTTCACCGTGGGAAATGGGTACATTTACAATATCGCCCACGTTCATCAGGCTAAGCCACGGAGATTTATTAGATGCGATCCGGGTGCGGACGATCCGGCTCTGGTGGCGGCCGATGGTATTAAAGGTAAGGGTGGGGCAGGTGTCATCGGTGTCGGTGATCTTGCCGTAAGGTACAAGGCCTAATTTAATGAGCGCCTGGAAACCGTTGCAAATGCCGCACATCAAGCCGTCCCGATCATCTAAAAGCTTTCTGACTTGTTCCTGGATAGCAGGATTGCGGAAAAAGGCGGCAATAAATTTGGCGGAGCCGTCTGGCTCGTCACCGCCGGAGAAACCGCCCGGAATGAAAACGATCTGGCTGTCAGCAATTTTCTGCGCTACGGTCTCTACACTGCGGGATACATCGTCTGCAGTCAAGTTACGGATCACAACGATCTCGGCATCGCCGCCGGCGGCCATTACTGCCCGGGCAGAGTCATACTCGCAGTTTGTACCGGGGAATACGGGAATGAGGACCTTGGGCTTTGCGGTTTTGACAGCAGGTGCAAGCTTGCATAGATCGGAGTGGGAGAAGGTGGGGATTTTCTGGTTGGTTTCCACGGTATTTGTGGGATAGACTTTTTCCAGTGTGGCGGTGTTCAGATCGTAAAGCTCTGCAATGGTGGCTCTTTCACCGTCCAGCAAAATCTCGGGCTTTGCGATTGTCTTGCCGATGGGAAGCGCCTCGGGAATGTCTACATCTTCCGTAAGCTCTGCTACAATGAAGCCCCAGAAATCGTTCTGATGCCACTGGTCATCTACCGTACCACAGGAGGCAAAGCCGATGTTATTGCCAAAGGACATCTTCATTACAGCCTCGGAAAGACCGTGTTCTACTGCCCAAGCGGCGCAAACCTTCTTCTCCTTGTGGAGCTTATAGAAAGCGTCCCAAGCTGCCTTCTGGCTTTCGGGGGTATTGTCCGTGGGGGCAAAGAGGTAAACCGGGTGACCGGGAGTTTTAAATTCGGGACTTAATACATCGTCCTTATCCACAGGAGCGATGGCAAAGGAGATCAAAGTGGGGGGGACGTCTTTATCAAGGAATGTGCCAGACATAGAGTCCTTGCCACCAATAGCGGCAGCGCCGATCTCTAACTGCGCATCCAGCGCACCCAACAGAGCCGCAAAAGGCTTACCCCAGCGCACAGGCTCGGTTCTAAGCCGTTCAAAGAACTCCTGCAAGGTAAGATAAACTTTTTTATAGTCTGCGCCTGCAGCGACCAACTTGGTGACAGAACTGTACACAGAAGCACGCGCGCCGGTGTAGGGGTCAACAGACAGGCAGTCGGGATCACAGCCCCAAGCAAATACGCTGCCCTGCTGGGTTTCTTCGCCGGGAAGAACAGGGAGCCCAGCTGCCATTGCCTGTGCAGGGGTGGACTGATTTTTACCGCCAAAAGGCATAAGCAGGCTGCCGGCACCGATGGTGGAATCGAAACGCTCCACAAGTCCGCGCTGGCTGGCAGTTTTTAGGCTGGCGGCCATATCACGCAGGGAGGAGAAGGCAGGCGCACCAAGTACAGTCAAGTCCTTTTCTTCTACCTGTACATCGGCGTGTTTAATTGCACCGTTGGTGTTAAGAAAATCACGGGAGAGGTTTGCAATTTCGTTGCCCTTCCAGGTCATTACCATTCGTGCTTCTTCCGTTACAACGGCAACACGGTAAGCTTCCAAGTTTTCCTTCTGGGCGTAGGCAATAAATGTGTCGGCATCCTCGGCAGCAACTACAACGGCCATACGCTCCTGAGATTCGGAGATAGCAAGCTCTGTGCCGTCCAGACCCTCGTACTTTTTCCGAACTGCATCCAGATCGATCCGCAGACCGTCTGCCAGTTCACCAATGGCAACCGATACGCCGCCTGCGCCAAAGTCATTACAGCGCTTGATCAGCCGAGTAACTTTGGGGTCACGGAACAGTCTTTGGATCTTCCGTTCCTCGGGGGCGTTACCCTTTTGGACTTCAGAAGCCATTGTAACAAGAGATTTTAAGTTGTGGCTCTTAGAAGAACCGGTGGCGCCGCCAATGCCGTCACGACCGGTGCGGCCGCCCAACAGGACGATCACATCTCCGGGTGCGGGGCGCTCTCTGCGGACGTTTTGTGCTGGTGCAGCAGCAACCACAGCGCCACATTCCAAACGCTTGGCAATGTAGCCTTCGTGGTATAGCTCTGCAACGTGACCGGTGGCAAGACCGATCTGATTGCCGTAGGAAGAATATCCGGCGGCTGCTGTTTGGCAGAGCTTGCGCTGGGGCAGCTTGCCGGGAAGAGTGTCCTGCATGGCTTTTCGGGGATCGCCTGCGCCTGTAACACGCATTGCCTGGTGGACATAAGCCCGACCGCTGAGGGGATCACGGATGCAGCCGCCGATACAGGTGGCCGCACCACCGAAAGGCTCAATTTCTGTGGGGTGGTTGTGGGTTTCGTTTTTGAACATCAAAAGCCAGTCCTGATCTTCCCCGTTGACAGTTGCTGTTACGTGAATAGAGCATGCGTTGATTTCTTCACTTTCGTCCAGTTCTGGCAGTAAGCCCCGCTTCTTCAGAGTCTTTGCGCCGATGGTGGCAATGTCCATAAGGGTCTGGGGTCGTGCTGCGGCCTTTTCTTCTCCGTAGACCTCAATACGGGCGTCCAGATAACGCTGATATGCCGCTGCTACTGCAGGATCGTGGATGGTAATATTATCCAAATGAGTGGAGAAGGTGGTGTGACGGCAGTGGTCAGACCAATAGGTGTCTACCACACGGATTTCTGTAATGGTGGGATCTCGGCGCTCTTCGTCCCGGAAATAGGCCTGCAGGAAGCGCAGATCGTCCAAATCCATAGCAAGACCAAGTTTTTCCAGCAGCGCTGTAAGACCTGCATCCTCTAACGCAATAAAGCCATCAATGACCGCAACTGTTTGAGGCGCATCATATTGGGCAGCCAAGGTTTCCGGCTTTTGGAGGGAAGCTTCCCGGCTTTCTACTGCGTTGATCACGTGCTTTTTAATAGCAGCGATGTTTTCTTCTGTCAGCTCGCCGGCAAGCACGTAGACCTTGGCGGTACGGATGGTGGGACGGTTGCCCTGAGAGATGATCTGAATACATTGGGCGGCAGAGTCTGCTCGCTGGTCGTACTGACCGGGCAGCGGTTCTACGGCAAATACAACCTGGCCGGTAGGTATGTCGTAGCTGACATTATCCACTTGCGGTTCAGAGAAAACCGTGTTGACGGCATAGTTAAAGAGACTTTCCTCCAAATCTTCTGCATCATAGCGGTTAAGTACCCGGACAGAGGATAGATTGTCAATCTGCAGAAAATCCTGGATTTCCCGAAGCAGGCTGTCAGCCTCGTGGGTTTGTCCGGCTTTTTTCTCAACATAAACGCGATAAACCATACCTTTTTCCTCACTTTCCTGCAGATAATGCCCGTTTGCCAATGTCACTTCTGCGGTAGGCGTTTTTGAATGTAACACCGTCGGAAAGACGGTATGCTTCCCGAATAGCATATTCTAATGTGTCTGCCACTGCGGTGGTGCCGGTGACACGGCCACCGGAGGTGACAAGCTTTCCGCTTTCCAATTTTGCGCCTGCCACATAAGTGCAGCTTTCTGCTTCCGGGGTCATAGTGATCTCAAAACCTTTTTCATAGGCGGCAGGGTAGCCGGCAGAAGCTTTGATTACACAACAGGCGTGGTAATTAGAAAATGTAACGTCTGTCTGTGATAATGTGCCATTGGTAGTTGCCTGCATAACCGTAAGCAAATCACTTTGAAGCAGCGGCAGTACTACTTGGGTCTCCGGATCGCCGAAACGGCAGTTATATTCGATCACCTTCGGGCCGTCAGGTGTCAGCATCAGGCCAAAGTACAGGCAGCCCTTAAAGGTTCTGTTTTCTTTGTTCATTGCCTCTATGGTGGGTAGGAAAATTTCTTCCATACACACATCGGCAATTTCTTCTGTGTAGTAGGGGTTGGGGGCAATGGTGCCCATACCGCCGGTGTTAAGACCGGTGTCGTTATCACCAATACGCTTATGATCCATAGAGGAGACCATGGGCTTAACGCACTTTCCGTCGGTAAATGCCAAGACAGAGACCTCCGGACCGGTCAAGAATTCTTCAATGACAACCCGGCTGCCAGATTTTCCGAAAACACCGCCCTCCATCATATCTCGGACGGCTGCTTTGGCTTCCTCACGGGTTTGGGCGATAATTACACCCTTACCCAGCGCCAAGCCGTCAGCCTTGACGACAGTGGGAATAGGTGCGCTTTCCAAATAGGAGAGGGCAGAGGAAAGGTCGGTAAAAGTCTCGTATTTTGCAGTAGGTATGCCATATTTCTTCATCAAGTCCTTGGCAAAAACCTTGCTGCCTTCAATGATGGCGGCATTTTTCTTTGGACCAAAGCAGGGAATGCCTTTTTCTTCCATAGCATCTACACAACCGGCTACCAATGGGTCATCGGGCGCAATTATAGCATAGTCGATACGGTTTTCCACCGCAAAAGCTACCAATTTCTCAATTTCCAAAGCGCCAATATTTACACAAGTGGCATCGTGGGCAATGCCACCGTTACCGGGGGCAGCAAAAATTTCGGTAATACCGGGATTCTTTTTCAGAGCTTTGATAATGGCGTGTTCCCGTCCGCCTCCGCCCACAACAAGAATTCGCATAGGGCTGCCTCCTTTTTCTCTTAGTGATGGAATAGGCGCATGCCGGTAAAGGCCATAACCATTCCGTTTTTGTCACATTCTTCAATAACGAGATCATCCCGGATAGAACCGCCGGGTTCGGCAATGTATTTTACGCCGGAGGCGTAAGCACGTTTGATGTTATCAGAGAAGGGGAAGAAGGCATCGGAGCCCAGGGCAACATTTTGCCGGGTTGCCAAAAAGGCTTTCTTTTCTTCTTCGGTCAGTCGCTGGGGCTGGACAGTAAAATAATTCTGCCAAATGCCGTCGGCGCAGACGTCTTCCTCGTTGCCGTTAATGTAGCCGTCAATAGCATTATCCCGATTTGCCCGACCCAAATCCTCACGGAACTGCAAAGACAAGGTCTTGGGGTGCTGACGCAAGAACCAGGTATCGGCTTTTGTGCCGGCTAAACGGGTGCAGTGGATACGGCTCTGCTGACCGGCGCCTACACCGATCGCCTGTCCGTCGACGGCAAAGCAAACGGAGTTGGATTGGGTGTATTTCAGGGTGATAAGGGCAACGATCAGGTCGATTTTTGCATCTTCGGGCAGATCCTTGTTGGCGGTAACGATGTTCTCAAGTAAGTGATTGCCGATTTTGAAATTGTTGCGACCCTGTTCGAAAGTAATGCCGAATACCTGCTTGCGTTCCTGTACATCGGGAACATAATCAGGGTCGATTTTTACCACATTGTAGCTGCCTTTGCGCTTGGCTTTCAGAATTTCCAAAGCCCTTTCGGTATAGCCGGGGGCAATGATGCCGTCGGAAACCTCGGGTGCAATAAGTGATGCGGTCAGCTCGTCGCACACATCGGAAAGTGCAACCCAATCGCCAAAGGAGCACATACGGTCTGTGCCACGGGCACGGACATAAGCGCATGCCAAGGGATTCTCGTCCAGACCATCCACGTTCTCTACAAAACAGGCCTTTTTCAGTTCCAAAGGAAGAACCTTGCCAACGGCAGCGGAGGTGGGAGAAACGTGCTTAAAGGAGGTGGCGCAAGGCATACCGGTAGCCTCTTTCAATTCTTTCACAAGCTGCCAGGAGTTCAGGGCGTCCATAAAATTGATATAGCCGGGGCGGCCGTTTAAAATCTCGATGGGCAGCTCGCTTTCGTCGTGCATATATAAAGAAGCGGGTTTTTGATTGGGATTACAGCCATATTTTAGCTCAAATGTTTTCATAGCGGCCTCCTTATTGGTGCTTGTTGATGATACGTTGCTGGAAAGCACCGGTTTTCAGATCGGTATAGCGGACAAATAGGGAAATTTTGTTGTTTTCGTCTAAGCTTTCCCAAAGTTCCTTGGTAAATGTTTCTATATCGTTGGGAATGGACACCCGTTCCGGTTCACCCTGGAAGGTAGGGATCACGGGGTTTCCGTCGCAGACATAGGTGTGCAGAAAATGTCCTAAGCCGGGGATAGCAGGATATTCCCAAAAGAAACGGGCGCAGGATGAACCTTCTGCGTCAGCGGCCTTTAAAATGGACATTTTGTAGCTGCCGTTACCGGCTTGCAGACCGGAGATACGAGGTGTCCAGTTAGGACCGTCGTCCTCAAACTGACGGGTGCGCAGCGCAGCCTCCCAGCTTTCGCCCTTGGCGAGATATTCCCAAATGGTATCGGTTTGGTCGCCGTTGGTGACGATCAACCCTTGACCGATTTGACGGACAGGGTGGTAGATAATCAAATGGGGGTCTTTCATAAGGGCAGGATCGTGGGCTTGGGTACGAATACCGTCCGACTCCTGAACGAAAATTCGGTTTCGGGAATTGACGCTGCGTCCCATAATGAAATAGGCGGCAACGGCTTGTGTGCCGTCGGGGGTAACACCCAGCACGATGCCACGACCGGGGTAGGTGTTGCCACACAGACGATCTGCCATAGTTTTTGTTTCATATACATTCATAGAAAGATTACTCCTTTATCATCACTGTGCGCCCTTGTACTGCAAGCCGATCTTGGCAGAATAAAGAAACTGCTTTTGGAAGAATCTGCCACTCAGCCTCTTCCATAATTCGTTTTTGCAATGTCTCAGGGGTGTCTTTTTCCAAAACAGCAACACTTTTTTGCAGGATAATAGGCCCACCGTCACATTCGGCACTGACAAAATGTACCGTTGCACCAGACAGCTTCACACCGTAGCGCAGCGCCGCCTCGTGGACACGCAGTCCGTAATACCCTTCGCCGCAAAAAGAGGGAATCAGGGCAGGGTGGACGTTCATAACGGCATTGGGGTAGGCATCTACCAGTTCCTGGGTAAAAATGACCATACAGCCTGCCAGCACAACCAAATCAATTTGAAGGGATTTTAGCAGTTCCACCAGAGCGATCGTCATTGCACGGTTAGAATCGAAGGATTTTCGGGGGAGAATATAACCGTCGATTCCTGCGTATTCTGCCCGTGTCAGAGCGTAAGCGCCTTCTTTGGAAGAAATGACTGCGACGATTTCACCGCGGGCCAATTCTCCCCTTGCTTGGGCATCGATCAGCGCCTGCAGGTTTGTGCCACCGCCGGAGACCAGTACTGCAATGCGTTTTTTCATCGCAGAACCACCTTTTCACTGCCTTCTTCGATATGGCCAATGATATAGGCATCCTCACCGTTTTCTTTGAGGATCGCCAGTGCTTTTTCTGCCTCTGCCGCAGGTACGACGATGCTCATACCCACACCCATATTGTAGGTGTTGTACATATCCCGTTCGGGGATGTTGCCAAAAGAGGCAATCAAATCAAAAATGGGAAGAACGCGGATGGCGCTCTTGTCGATCACAGCGCAAAGACCGTCGGGAATGGCACGGGGAATGTTCTCATAGAAGCCGCCGCCGGTAATATGGCTGATGCCTTTAACATCCACCTGTTCCAGCAGAGCAAGAACGGCTTTTACATAAATTCTTGTGGGAACCAGCAAACTTTCGGCAATGGTCTTGCCGCTCAGCTCCTCCCGGGGAATGTAAAGCTGAGGATTGTTATTATCAATATCAAAGACCTTACGGCACAGAGAAAATCCATTGCTGTGGATGCCGGTGGAGGGCAGCGCAATAACCACGTCGCCTGCAGCCATACGGGTGTTATCCAAAATCTTCTTTTTGTCCACAATACCAACGGCAAAACCGGCCAAATCATAGTCCTCTACGGGCATCATACCGGGATGCTCGGCAGTCTCACCGCCAATGAGGGCGGCGCCGGACTGTACACAGCCCTCGGCAACGCCGGATACAATTTGGGCAATCTTCTCAGGGTAATTTTTGCCGCAGGCGATGTAATCCAAAAAGAACAGGGGCTTTGCGCCACAGCAGATAATGTCATTGACACACATTGCTACGGCATCAATACCAATGGTATCGTGCTTGTCCATTAAAATGGCAAGCTTTACCTTTGTGCCGCAGCCGTCCGTGCCGGAAACCAGTACAGGCTCTTCCATACCGGCAATCGGCAGACCAAAGCAACCGCCGAAGCCGCCTACGTCGTCAAGGCAGCCTTCATTGCGGGTACGGGCGATGTGCTTTTTCATCAGTTCCACAGCGCGGTATCCGGCGGTGATATCCACTCCGGCAGCGGCATAGCTTGCAGAATAAGAATTGTTATGTTCCATAGCTATCTCCTTTTATTCCTTGCCCGTCCAGCAATAGGTACAAAGCTTACAGGGCTCTAGGCCAATGGCATTTACCACACCCTCCAAGGACTGGAAGCCCAAGGAAGCGAAATTGAATTTATCACAGATGGCTTGGCGCAGAGCCTTGCCTCGCTGGGTTTTGCCGTCAGCGTATTCGTCGATATATTTCATACCTTCCTCACCCTCTAATTCCAAAATTACTTGACGGGTGATCAGGTCTAAGTCGCTGGTGGATCGGGAGAAGTTTAAATATTTACAGCCATACATAATGGGAGGACAGGCAGAACGCATATGCACGGACTTTGCGCCGTTTTCATAAAGAAATTCTACCGTTTCCCGAAGCTGGGTGCCACGGACGATGGAATCGTCCACAAACAGGAGATTTTTGTTTTGTATCAGTTCATGGACAGGGATCTGCTTCATTTTGGCAATTTTGTTCCGGTCGCTTTGGCGTGCAGGAGTAAAGCTGCGAGACCAGGTGGGGGTATACTTAATAAATGCCCGGGCGAAGGGGAAGCCAGTGCGGTTGGCGTAACCGATGGCGTGGGGTGTACCGGAATCGGGAACACCGCCCACATAGTCGATCTCCATAGTGCGGCCTTGCTCCATATCTCGTTCGGCAATGGCAGCGCCGTTGCGGTAGCGCATAGCTTCCACATTGATGCCCTCATAAGTAGAGGTAGGGTAACCG
>JAZKXS010000057.1:0-7299 GCA_045611745.1 Faecousia sp. | reverse complement strand
ATTGTGGCCATAATTCCGTTTTCCACTTTGGCAAGCATCAAAAACTCACCGTTTTTGCTGTAAGCCCGATATATGCCGTCCTGCATAGTAACAGAAAAGGAATTGCCGTTACGGCAACGCTTTTCTTGATTTTCCGTCAATGTAACAGCCCTATATTGAGCAAACATACTATCGATAGAAAGCAAATGTTTTTCCGGGTTTTCCTCTGCCACAAGAGAGGTAAGCGATACGGCATTTTCCTCGGTATATGCCCCGGCAGAAACTCTCCGCAGAGACGCCATACAGCCACCGCAACCTAAGCTTTCCCCAATATCCTTGCAAAGGGTTCGGATATACGTACCCTTGGAGCAATGCACCAAAAGTTTCGCTTCCACGCCGTCAAACGTCTGACATTCCAAACGAAAAATGGTAACAGGTCTGCTCTGCCGCTCTACCTCCCTACCCTTACGGGCAAGCTCATAAAGCTTTTGGCCATTTACTTTAATGGCAGAATACATAGGCGGCACCTGGGATATCTCCCCCCGGAAAGGCGCAAGGGCCTGCTCCAGCATATCCCTCGTTACAGATACCGGCCTTTCTTCCAGAACGTTTCCGGTAATATCCTCTGTATCGGTGGAGATGCCCAAACGGAGGGTCGCAATATATGTTTTTTCAGCGTGTTCAAAAAACTCCACTGCCCGGGTCGCTCTGCCTACAAAAACAGGCAGTACGCCTGTTGCCATAGGGTCCAGCGTTCCACCGTGACCAATCCGTCGGGTTTTGAAAACGCCTCGCAGCTTGGAAACTACATCCTGACTTGTCCAACCCTCCGGCTTATCTACAATCACAATTCCGTTCATATCAAATCTCCGGGATTGCAGCAATCAACTTACCCAGAGCTTCCTCCATCGTTATATCGCCTAAGCTGGCGCCGGCAGCGCCTTTGTGTCCGCCACCGCCAAGCTTTTGGCAAACCGCTGCCGCATCGCAACCCGGCACAGCCCGAACCGAAACACCGGTGTGGCCTTCCTTATCCTGTCGCACAGTAGCCGCCATTTTTACGCCCTCAATAGAGCGCAAAAACCCTGCCAAATTACCCATATCTTCCTCTGCCAGACCTAATTTTTCCTGAATATCCGCAGGGATTCCGCAGACAATTACTTTTCCGTTTTGCAACACCTGCATATGCTCCACGACCCAGCTTTGCAAACGCAATCTGCCCAAAGTTACGGTATCAAAAAGCCGCTGATTAATGCGGAAAATATCGTCACTTGCATCGGCGCAAACAGAAGCCAAGCGGAAGCTATTGCCGGTGGTATTGGCATAGCGGAAGCAGCCGGTATCGGACGATACCGCCGTATAAAGGGCATTGGCAATGGGCGCGTCCACATTTACCCCCAGCAGCGTCAGCAGATCATAAATAATCTCGCTGCAAGCAGCCGCTGTGCTGTCTACCATTTCCAATTTTGCAAAAGGCACACCTGTGCCGTGGTGATCGATCCGCAGATCTATTTTCTCCGCCAAAGGTTGGGCGTTTTCACACATCATTCGGGCGGTGGCCACGTCCACAGCTATAAGCGTGTCCCCTTCTTCTGCATCCTGCTTTGTAAGGTCTGCCAGCAAATGCTGGAATTTTTCCGCCACTTGGGGATTGTGCAGCACATAAGCCGTCTTTCCCAGCTTCCGCAAGCCTAAGCACAGCGCCGCAGCAGAGCCAATGGTATCCCCATCGGGACCGCCGTGAGTAATGATCACAAAGCGATCCTTGGTCTGCAAAAACTCTGCGCACTCAGCCCTCGTCAGATTCGTCATCTTGTTTTACCCCCAAGGAGTTGATGAGGCTCAGCATTTTTGCGCCGTAGGTGATGGAGTCATCCTTTTCCCATTGTAGCTCCGGTGTATACCGCAAATTCAGGGCGCTGCCCAACTCACGACGCAAATAGCCGGAGGCGGATTTCAGTCCCTTTAACGCATCTGCCGCCTTTTCATCCTGCAAAAAGCTGACACACACCTTCGCCCAGCGAAGATCAGGCGTTGCTTCCACACGGGTCACAGAGATCATTGTATCCTGCACCCGAGGGTCTTTTAAGTTGGGAATCAGCTTTGCCAATTCCTTCTGAATTTCCTCGTTGATTCTTCCCATTCGGTTGGATGCCATAATAGCCTTCCTTTCTATACTGCAAAGCACAGCCGCCGCACCGCGCAAAAGCGGTGCGGCGGAGATGCTTACCGCTTAATTTCCTGCATAGCGAAACATTCGAAAATGTCGCCTTCCTTAATGTCGTTAAACTTGAGAATGCTCATACCGCACTCATAACCGGCAGTGACTTCCTTTGCCTGGTCCTTAAACCGCTGCAAAGAGCCAACCTCACCCTGATGGATAACGATGTTATCACGCAGGACACGAACCTGGGCGTCCTTTGTAACCTTGCCGTCTTTAACCATACAGCCGGCAATCGTACCAACTGCAGAGACCTTATAGGTCATACGCACCTCTGCGTGACCAATAATAACTTCCTCAAACTGAGGCGCCAGCATACCCTTCATAGCCGCCTCGATCTCGTCGATGGCATCGTAAATAACACGGTAGAACCGCATATCCACATTGGCGCGCTGACCGCTTGCCTGGGCTGCTGCGTCAGGACGGACGTTGAAGCCAACGATGATCGCACCGGCAGTGGAAGCCAGCAAAATGTCGCTTTCGTTGATTGCGCCAACGCCTGCGTGAATGACCTTAACACGAACTTCCTCGTTGGAAATCTTCTCCAAGGAAGCCTTCACCGCTTCCGCAGAGCCCTGCACGTCAGCCTTGACAACCAGCGCCAGCTCCTTCATCTCGCCTTCCTGCATCTTGGCAAAGAGGTTATCCAGCGTCACCTTCTGCATTGCATTGGCAGCTGCATCCTTTGCCGCCTGACGGCGCTGTTCGACCAGCTCACGAGCCATACGCTCGTCGGTAACAGCGTTAAACTCATCACCGGGCGCAGGAACGTCCGCAAGGCCGGTAATCTCCACAGGCACAGAGGGGCCTGCGGTCTTTACTGTACGACCCTTATCGTTTGTCATTACACGAACACGGCCCACAGCCGTGCCGGCAATAATGATATCGCCCTGATTGAGCGTGCCGTTTTGCACCAACAGCGTTGCGATAGGACCACGGGTCTTGTCCAGCCGAGCCTCGATAACCGTGCCTTTTGCCCGACGGTTGGGGTTGGCCTTCAGCTCCTGCACTTCTGCAGTAAGCAGTACCATTTCCAGCAGCTCATCTAATCCCTGACCGGTCTTTGCGGAAATCGGAACGATGACAGTATCGCCGCCCCATTCTTCGGGGATCAGATCATATTTTGTGAGCTGTTCCTTGATTTTATCCGGATTTGCCGTAGGCTTATCCATCTTGTTAATGGCAACGATGATCGGCACCTCTGCCGCCTTGGCGTGATTGATAGACTCAATGGTCTGCGGCATAATGCCATCGTCAGCCGCTACAACCAGAATGGCAATATCGGTGCTCTTTGCGCCACGGGCACGCATGGAAGTAAACGCGGCGTGACCGGGGGTATCCAGGAACGTGATCATCTGGCCGTTCACTTCCACCGTATATGCGCCAATGTGCTGGGTGATACCGCCAGCCTCACCGGCAGTAACGGAGGTCTTTCGAATAGCGTCCAGAGTAGAGGTCTTACCGTGGTCAACGTGGCCCATGACTACCACAACAGGCGCCCGGCTCTCCAGCTCGTCTGCGGAGTCCACGTGGTCGTCGATAATTCTCTCTTCAATGGTAACGGTGATTTCCCGTTCAACTTTACAGCCCATTTCCACCGCAACATATTCCGCAGTGTCAAAATCGATGGCTTGGTTAATGCCGGCCATTACGCCGTTTTTCATCAGGCACTTAATGACCTCACCGGCGGTTTTCTTCATACGGGAAGCCAACTCACCGACGGTAATTTCGTCGGGAATTTTTACAGTAACAGGTGCCTTCCGGGCAACCTCCATCTGCAGTCTGCGAAGCTTCTCCTGCTCCTCGTTGCGAGACTTGTTGCCCTTGAACTTATTTTCCTTTTTGTTCTGCTGCTGACCCTTTTTGCCAAATTTCTGCTTGCCGCCCTGGAAATTCTGGACACGCTCAGAAATCAGATTGTCCACATCATCAAAACGGTTTGTGTTTACCTGCACCGCAGAGGTATCCACAACACGACGCTCACGGCGTCTTTCCGGCTCGGCAGGTTTTTGGGGTTTTGCAGGCGCTTCCGCAGCTGCCGGCTTTTGCTCTGTCTTAGGCGCAGAGACAGCAGGTTTTTTCTCCTCGGAAACAGGCTTTTCCGGTGCTTTTTCCTCGGGTTTTTCCACCTTTTTGGGCTGCACCGCAAACACCTGCTCCAAAGACTCTATCTGATGGGTCTTTGTAATATAGTCAAATACCACATTCAGCTCTTCCTCTGTCATAATGCGGGTATTGGACTTAGGCTTTTCATAAAATTTCGTAACAACATCGGTGATCTCCTTTACAGGCAGATCAAAATCCGTTGCCACATCCTTCAATCGATACTTCACTAAACTCATATATAATACGCACCTCCATAATCACTTCTTCGGGGAACGAGTCTTGCCAAATTGCTTATTCCGCCTGGCCGTTTTTTCCTCTGCTTTCCGTTGGCGGAGTCGCTGGCTGCGCTTTTCTAAGCTTTCCTTTTCTGCGCAGTATTTGTCGGTGTCAGGCAGCGCCTTCAAAAAGGCCAGCGCCATAGGCGCATCGGTAAAGGCCGCCAACGCCAGCTCCGTTCTGCCCACCGCCAAGCCCAATTCCGATTTGGCAAAGGGCGCACGAATGCATATTTGCTCCGTTCCTGCCACAAAGCTTTTCGCTCTGCGCCAGGTGTGGTCTGAAGCGTCGGACGCTACCACCACCAACCGGGCGTGATTGCCACGGGCGGCTGCGCCCACCGGCTCCTCCCCCAGCTCTACCAAACGGGCTTTTTTACCGAGAGCAAGGTAATTCAGGGCTTTATCCAATCCGGTTGCCCTCCATTTCCTTTTGCAAGCGGGCGTAAACCTCCTCAGGAATCGGCACCTCCAGCGCACGTTCCAGACTCTTGGCTTTCTGCGCTTTTTTCAGACATTCCGGATCCGGGCAAATATATGCGCCACGACCGTTCATCTTTCCGCTAAAATCCAGGCTGACCGTGCCGTCCGTTCCCCGAACCACACGGATCATTTCTTTTTTCGCTTTCCGCTCCCGACAACCCATACATTGCCGTTGGGGAATTTTCTTCTGCATCGGATCACCGCCCTTCTTTCGTCTCTTTATTATTCCTCTGCTGCAGAAGCAGGCTTAATATCAATCTTATAGCTGGTCAAACGTGCTGCCAAACGGGCATTCTGACCTTCCTTGCCAATGGCAAGGCTGAGCTGATCGTCAGGCACGATCACACGGCAAGCCTTCTGACCGGGAACCAGAGTAACGCTGACCACATCGGCAGGGCTAAGCGCCGCCCGTACGTACTGGCAGGGGTCTTCGTCCCATACAACGATATCGATCTTCTCGCCGCACAGCTCTTCCACAACTGCGCCCACACGGCCGCCTCTGGGGCCAACGCAAGCGCCAACAGGATCAACGCCCTCCATAGTGGCGCGGACAGCGATCTTGCTGCGGCTGCCTGCCTCACGGGCGATGTTGCGGATCTCCACCTGACCGTCTGCGATTTCAGGGGTCTCCAATTCAAACAAACGGCGCACCACATTGGGGTGGGTACGGGAAACCTGGATCATCGGGCCACGGGCGGCCTGACGAACCTCCAAAACATATACACGAATCAGCTGACCTTCCTTGTAGCTCTCGCCGGGGATCTGCTCGCTGGCGCGCAGAACCGCATCAGACTGTTCGTTGCCATTGCCCACCCGGACAAACACATCGCCGGAGGGGTCAAGCCGCAGCACAGTACCGGTGAGCAGTTCCTGAGACTTGGAAGAATAGCTTTCATAAATTGTGCCGCGCTCTGCTTCACGGATGCCCTGAATCACTACCTGCTTGGCAGTCTGGGCAGCAATACGGCTAAAGCGCTGGATGTCGATGGGCATGACTACCTCATCGCCCACCATAACGCCGGGGTTAATGTTTCTTGCGGCATCTACGTGGATCTGGGTGTTTACATCCTCCACCTCTTCCACAACCGTCTTAATAAGCTCCATAGACAGACCCTGTTCGTTCAGCTCCACCCGGATGTTCTCCGTAGGAATGTCACGATTTTCTTCGCTGTCCTTGCGGTATGCGTTGGTCAGCGCCTGCTTCAGACGATCTACCATATACGTTACAGGAATCCCCTTGAGCTTCTCCAGATCCCGCAAAGACGCAAAGATCTCTGCGCCGATTTCCGCCTTCTGCGCGGCCTGCTTCTTGGCTTTTGTATTTCTTGCCATTTTATTTCCTCCTTAAGCCTTTTTAGGCATACTGTTTTTAAAATTCTACACGAAGACGCACCAGCGCGATCTCCGATTTTTCAAATGTAATGGTTTCCTTGCCGGCTTCTACCGTAACCTTTCCGTCCTCGCAGCCACGCAGCATACCGGGAATTTCCTTTAGTCCGTTTCTGGGGCGATAGAGCTTTACAAGCACCGGGCTGTCCATAAACCGGGCAAAATCCTCCGGTCTTTTCAGCACGCGCTCCAAGCCTGCGGAGCAAACTTCAAAGTGATAGCTTTCCGCAATGGGGTCTTTTTCGTCCAGCACCGGATCCACCGCGCGGTGGACGGTCTCACAGTCAGTAATGTCTACACCGCCATCTTTGTCGATGTACAACCGCAAAAAGCGCTCCGAACCTTCCCGGACATACTCCACGTCCCAAAGGCTGCAGCCTTTTTCTTTTACAATAGGTTCTGCAAATTGCGCAACCAGCTCTGTAATCTTCAAAAAATCCCTCCGTTTTGTGCAAAGAGAGAGGGGCAAGCCCCTCTCTCCCTAAATGTCAAATCTTACGGTAGCATTATAGCACCCTTTCCCTTCTTTTGCAAGGATTTTTTTGGAAGAAAGGAAGAAAATTTTTAGATTTTTTCCTCAAAATCCCCTGTTTTTCCTCAAACAAGGCGGCCGTGGGTATATTTTTGATCCCAATCGTCATCAAAAAGGCCACGAATCACACTGCCCTTGGCCATATCCTCCGCCAGACTTTGCAGAATATACCGCTGTCCAAGGCTTTCCAAATAAAACTCCGGTAGAGCTTCCTCTCCCATTTTTGCGCCCAGCAGCGCACCTGCGATCGCGCCCACCGCTGCGCTTTGGCCGGAGTGATTTACCGCCGTAATAATCGCCGTGTCAAAATCCTC
>JAZKXS010000056.1:0-9377 GCA_045611745.1 Faecousia sp. | reverse complement strand
AAAACTTCTTTCCCAATGCTATGAGGATGCCAAGCAGACTCTGCGGGATAACCGTGGCCTTTTGGATCAGATTTCCAGTTTGCTTTTGGAAAAGGAAACCATTACCGGTGAAGAAATGATGGCCATCATCAATCCTTCCATTGAAGAAACTCCCACCGAGGAAGCCCCCGTGGAAGAAACACCCACTGAGGAAACTCCCGTGGAAGAAACACCTGCGGAAGGCGAAATTGATAATTGATAATTATAGTGTCCGCTTTGCGGACGAATGAAAATAAGGGCCGTCCATCGGACGACCCTTTATTTTTTATACAGGACAACGCCAACTATCAACTATCAACTATCAACTATCAATTGTCAACTGTCCATTTTCAGAATCTCTACCAGCAGCTCTACGCACTTTTCCATATCCTCTACCGGGATATACTCAAAGCGACCGTGATAATTTTCGCCACCGGTGCAGAGGTTCGGACAGGGCAAACCCATAAAGGAAAGTCTTGCGCCATCCGTACCACCCCGAATAGGAATGGTGCGAGGTGTCATTCCTACCTTCTCCATTGCTTTTTTTGCCCGATCAATAATATACATACAGGGGGCGATCTTCTCTTTCATATTAAAGTAGCTGTCCCGAATCTGGACATCTACTGTGCCTGCGCCGTACTTTTTATTGAGGAACTCCCCGGCTGCTGCCATAACCGCCTTCTTTTCCTCAAATTTCCCCATATCGTGGTCACGGACAATGTAGCGCAGGACGCTTTCTTCTACCCGGCCCTGCATATCCGTCAAGTGGATAAAGCCCTCGTAGCCACTCGTATGCTCCGGACGCTGGGCAGACGGCAGCAGAGCATTGTATTCCATCGCAATAAGCTGGGAGTTTACCATCTTGTTTTTTGCGCCACCGGGATGGATGTTAAGGCCACGAACTGTGACCTTTGCGCCGGCGGCATTAAAGTTCTCGTACTCCAGCTCCCCTACCGGGCCGCCATCAACGGTGTAGGCATAATCCGCCCCGAAACCGGGCACATCAAAAAGGTCTGCTCCTCGACCGATCTCCTCATCCGGGGTAAAGGCAATTTTTAATGTGGCGTGGTTGCCGTTCATCGCCAAAAGGCGCTCTGCCGCTGTGAGAATTTCCGCCACGCCTGCTTTATTGTCTGCACCCAAAAGGGTCGTACCGTCGGTGACGATCAGATGCTTCCCCAGATGATTTTTAAGGGAGCTGTACTCTGCCTGCCGCAGGTAAATTCCCTTTCCCTCATTCAGGCAAATATCCGCTCCGGAATATTCCACGATTCGAGCCTTAATATCCTTGCCGGAGGCATCGGGAGCCGTGTCCATATGGGCAATCAGACCGATGACAGGCTTATTTGCGTCACCGGGAACTGTGCCATAGACATAGCCGTTTTCATCCATATGGGCATCCGCAATGCCCATAGAAAGCATTTCCTCTACCAGCGCCTTTCCCAAAACACGCTGACCCTCCGTGGAAGGACAGCTTTCGGAAAATTCGTCAGATGTGGTTTCAAACGAAACATATTTTAAAAACCGTTCTGTAACTGTCATATTTCCTCCAAAAAGAGGCGGAGAAAACTCCGCCTCTTATGTTTATAAAATTACTTAGCAGCGTTGACCAGATCAGCAGTATCCTGAGCGATCATCAGTTCCTCATTGGTAGGAACTACCCAAACCTGAACCTTGGAATCGGGTGTGGAAATCTTAATTTCCTTGCCACGAGCCTTGTTCAGCTCAGCGTCGATCTTAACACCCAGGAAGCCAAGATATTCACAGACATCTGCACGGACAGCGCCGTCGTTCTCGCCAACACCGGCGGTGAAGGTCAGAACATCAATGCCGTTGAGGGCTGCAGCGTAAGCGCCAACATACTTTGCAACCTCGTAGCAGAACTTTGCACGAGCCAGAGCGCAATCCTCATTGCCCTCAGCAGCACCGTTCTCCAGGTCACGGAAGTCGGAGGAAACGCCGGAAATAGCCAGCACACCGGACTTCTTATTAAGGATGTTCAGGCACTCATCAACGCTGTAACCGTACTTGTTGCACAAAAACTGCACAACAGCGGGATCGATATCACCGGAACGGGTACCCATAGGCACACCTGCCAAGGGGGTCAGACCCATGGTGGTATCCTGGCACTTGCCGTCCTTAACAGCGGACATGGAAGAACCGTTGCCCAGGTGGCAGTTAACCATCTTAAATTCCTTCTTGCCTACCAGCTCTGCGGTGCGCTTTGCCACATACTTGTGGGAAGTGCCGTGGAAGCCGTAGCGACGGATAGAGTCATTTTCGTAGTACTCAGTAGGGATGGCGTAACGGTAAGCCTTAGGAGGCATCGTCATATGGAACGCAGTGTCAAACACAGCGACCTGAGGTGTCTTGGGCATAACTGCCTGGCAAGCCTCGATACCCATAAGGTTACCACGGTTGTGGAGAGGTCCCAAGGGGATGCACTTTTTGATGGCAGCGATCACATCGTCGTTGATAATGCAGGAATCGAAGAATTCCATACCGCCGTGGAGCACACGGTGACCAACAGCATCGATCTCGTCAACGCTCTTAATAACGCCACATTCTGCATCCTGCAAAATGGCCAAAGTAGCGGCAATGGCCTCAGAGTGGGTGGGCATAGGAATGTCACGAACGATCTTGTCGTCGCCGACCTTGTGGTTCAGACGGCCGTCGATGCCGATACGCTCACACAGACCCTTTGCGGAGACCACACCGGTCTGGGGATCCATCAGCTGATACTTGAGGCTGGAAGAGCCGGCGTTGATAATAAGAATATTCACAGATAACTTCCTCCTAAAATAAATTGATTTTCTTATGATTTGTGGTAATATAAACACATACAACGTTATTGTATACCAAATCACCGGATTTCACAAGTACCAAAAGTGATTTTTTTCCAAAAAAAGGAGGGATACTTACGGAAATCTGTGGCATTATTTGCGAATATAATCCCCTGCACCTGGGTCACAAGAAGCAACTGACCCTGGTTCGGGAGCAAATCGGCACCGAAGGCGGCATTGTCTGTCTCATGAGCGGCAATTTCGTCCAGCGTGGCCATCCTGCCATTATGGACAAGTCCATTCGTGCAGAAGCGGCAATCAAAAGCGGCGCTGACCTTGTGCTGGAGCTTCCCATTCCCTATGCCCTTTCCAGCGCAGAGGGCTTTGCTGCCGGAGGCGTGTCCATTCTCTCCCCTTTCTGTCGGTCGCTTTGCTTTGGGGCAGAAAACCCGGACAAGGACGCCTTGCTGGAAACCGCCAAGGCACTTTTGTCCCCTGCCTTTTCTCAATCTCTGCGCACCTACTTGGACGAAGGTCTAAGCTTCCCTGCCGCCCGGCAAAAAGCATTGTCCTCTATGGGGCTTGACACCGCTTTGCTGGAAAGTCCCAACAACATTTTAGCTGTGGAATACTGCAAAGCAATTTTGGCGCAAAACAGCCAAATGCAGCCTATGCCCATTTTCCGCCCGAACAATTACCATTCAGAAGAAACCGACGACGAAAATCCCTCCGCCACCTCTGTCAGAGACAAGATGCTCCATCAGGAATCTTTTTTGGCGTTTTTGCCGGAGGAAACCCGAAAGGCCTTTTTTACAGCCCCTCTGCACAGCCTTCAGGCCGGCGAGAGAGCCGTTTTAGGAAAACTAAGAACAATGAACGACGGAGAATTTGAGGGTCTCCCCGGAGGCTCCGAAGGTTTGTGGCGGAAGCTTATGCACGCAGCAAGAGAATGTACCTCTGTAGAGGAAATTGCCACCTCCGTCAAGTCCAAGCGCTACACACGCACCCGGATCGACCGAATGATCCTGTGCGCCTTTTTGGGAATTACGGAAGAAATGTTGCGCATACAAGCGCCCTATGTTCGTGTGCTTGCCCTCAATGACCGTGGTCGGGAAATTTTGAAAATTGCGCGGCAATATGGCAATTTTATCAATACGGGTGAAAGCTGTGACGGCGCATATGCAGAGCTTGAAGACCGATGCGGCAGTCTGTACGGTCTTTTTGCAGAAGATCGCATAGAAGTACCAAACATAGAAGAAATCCGCCGCATTCGATATATCAACTGACAACTATCCACTGTCCACTGTCAACTGTCAATTCTAAATCACCCCCTTGTCCCATAACATAGGACAAAGGGGTGATTTTTTTGCGCAAGGCCGTACCCATCTTTTACAGCGCCCTTATGCTTACCGGTGTCAACCTTCTCCTGCGGTTCGTCTCTACATCCTTTCAGGTATTTGTATCCACACAGATCGGTGCAGCCGGTGTGGGACTTTTGCAGCTGGTACTTTCCGTTGGTGCATTGTCTGTCACCGCAGGTATGGCAGGCATCCGCACTACCACTATGTATCTGACCGCTGAAGAACTTGGCAAAAAGCGGCCGCAAAATGTCCGTTTTATACTCTCTGCCTGCTTTCTTTTCAGCATACTTGCCGCAGGAACTGTGGCTTTGTGCCTTTATTTTTTTGCGCCCCAAATCGCCCGGCACTGGATCGGCGATGTCCGCACGGAAAACGCCCTGCGGCTTTACGCCTGTTTCCTGCCCATCACTTGTCTTTGCGGTGTGATGACCGGCTATTTTACTGCCGCAAACCGCATCGGTACTCTGGCCGCCGTAGAAGTAGCAGAGCAAGCCCTTTCTATGGCTGCCACAATGACCCTTCTTACCCTTTGGGCAGAGCAAGACCCGGTTCGTGCCTGTCTGTGTATCATTTTAGGCAGTGGTTTGGGGAACATTTTGACGCTCCTCACGCTCCTATTTCTCCGCATCCGCCAAAAAACGCCAGCCGGTGAACCGATACCTGTCCGTGCCCGGCTGCTTCGCTGCGCCGTTCCTTTGGCGCTGGCAGACGACCTGAAAGCCGGCATCTCCACCACCGAAAACTTGATGGTTCCAAAACGTTTGGCGCTCTTTGCCGGAAGCATATCTCCCCTTGCCGCTTTCGGCATTGTTTCCGGTATGGTATTTCCTGTGCTTATGTTCCCTGCTGCCATTTTATTTGCTCTGGCAGAGCTGCTCATTCCGGAACTGGCAAGATGCGCTGCCGCAGGCAGCCGAAACCGGATACGCTATCTCACCGGCAGAACCCTTAAAATAGCCATGCTCTACGGACTTATCTGCGGCGGTATTTTATACTTGCTGGCAGAGCCCCTTTGTACGTCCCTTTACGGAAACACAGAAGCTGCACGGCAGCTTCGTCTTTATGCCTTTCTTGCACCAATGCTTTACTGCGACGCTATGACCGATGCCATGACCAAAGGGCTTGGCCAGCAAACCGCCTGTGTTCGCTATAACATTCTTACTTCTGTAATGGATGTGGTATTTTTGTATCTGCTGCTGCCCAGATACGGAATGATCGGTTACTTTGCAAGCTTTCTTGTAACCCACCTAATTAATTTTATTTTGAGCCTTCGACGGCTTATCAAAATATCCGGCAGGCATATCCGATGGTATATCCCCATCCTTGCCTGCATCTGTACCATCGCAGCTGTGTTCCTTGTAAGTCTTGCCCCAAATCCCCTCTTCCGGTGTGTGGCTTTCCCGGCAGCACTATTTTGTCTTTTCACCCTTTTCGGGGTCATCAAGTCCGCCGATCTTTTGTGGGTTCGCGGTCTCCTGCGCTCCAACATTACCTAACAAAAAAGAAGGCACCAAACGGTGCCTTCCTTTTTATGTATCTTAGATAAATAGGCCGATGATCCAACTAACAAAATCAACAATCAGCCCGATCAATGCAGAGCAAATTCCGATGATTCCCTCGCAGATCATACGCAGACATTCGAGAATGCCATTAAAAAATGCAGAAATTCCGGAGCTCACTTCACTGCCGGTTGTGGAAGCGGCGTACGCTACCGTGGGATAGGCAAACAGGAAGCTGGCTACAAGCAGTGCCACAAGGGCCATACGAATAATTTTCTTGTTGTTCATAATTATACGCTCCTTTTGTCATAGTACAATGGAAATCTCTTCCTCATTGTTAACTATACTCTAACACACATTTTTTTCAATTGCAAGAAAACTTTATATGTTTGCCAAAAAAAGCGGAACGCAAATACGTTCCGCTTTTCATTACATAGCCTTCAACACTTCCAGCAGGTATTCCCACAAGCGCTTGGTAGAAGCAATTTCCAGTCTTTCCCGGCTGGTGTGAATATCCTTCATATTTGGGCCGATGGAAACGCAGTCCAAGCCCGGCAGCTTTTCGGCAAGCAATCCACATTCCAAGCCCGCGTGGATGGCAACCACCTCGGGGGTTTTGCCATACATTTGACGGTAAACACGAATCATCTGCTCACGCAAAGGCGACTCTTTGCGGTACTCCCAGGCAGGATAGTCGCCCTTTTCGCTGTAAGATGCGCCGTAAAACTCAGCCTGCTCCCGGAGTTGATTCAGAAGGGCACGTTTTTCCTGCTCCACAGAGCTGCGGACAGAAAAAGTCAGCTCCAAATTCTCCTCCAAACGGACAACACCTAAGTTCAAACTTGTCTGCACCAAGCCCTCAATGTCCTCGCTAAAGCTCTGGACACCGTTGGGGGAAGATTGTAATAAGCCGATGACCTTGGCGGTATCTTCGGTGCTAAGGGCGTTTCCACCCAGTGCATCCACATCGTCGCCATAAATCATCGCTGTTGGCTCATCGTACTGTTCCCGAATTTCCGCCTGCAGCTGCTGCGCTACCTCGTTAATTCGCTCCAAATTCGTACCCATCGCCACCAGGGTAGCCTGGGCTGTATGGGCAATGGCATTGTCTTTTGCGCCGCCGGAGAGTTTTGTCAGACACAGGGGCATAAGCTCCTGTACCCGGCTCAAAAACTCGCCCATCACTTTATTGGCATTTGCCCGGTTTTTATGAATTTCCACACCGGAGTGACCGCCCTGAAGTCCCTCAACCGTAAGCCGCACGCAAGGACCGTAAACTGCACGACGAGATACCGGCAATGAGATCGTACCCCGTGCGCCGCCGGCGCAGGAAACGGTAAACACGCCCTCGTCTTCCGAATCCAAATTGATCATCGTTCGGCCGGCAAGATCACTTAAATCAATGCCAACCGCACCATCCATACCCGTCTCCTCGTCCACAGTAACGATGACCTCCAACGGAGGATGGGGAATGGATTTGTCTGCCAAAATCGCCATTGCCATCGCAACTGCAATGCAATTGTCACCGCCCAATGTGGTACCCTTGGCAAAAACATAGGTGTCGTCGTGTGTTACGTCAAGACCGTCCTTTTCCATATCGATTGGGCAGTCCTCGTCCTTGTCGCAGACCATATCCATATGCCCCTGCAAGATCACAGGCGCGTGGTCCTCATAGCCTTCGGACGCTTCCCCAAACAAAATCACATTGTTAAGAGAATCCTGCACATAGCGGATACCCTTTTCTTTTGCAAAACTGCAAATATAATCACTGATGGCCTTTGTATTTCCGGAGCCGTGAGGAATGGCGCAGAGTTTTTCAAAGTAGAAAAACACTGCCTCCGGCTGCAGACCGTTAAGCTTCCAATTTTCCATACAATACTCCTTTGAATAAAAAGTGCGATGACGATCGTCATCGCACTCTCTTGTGATTAGATCAGAGACAGAGCCAGGGTCAGAAGAATCCAAGCCAGGGCTACCCACTTAGTAGCAGAAGCCAGCTTCTTATTCCAGTTGCCGCTGCCGTTCTTGCTCATATAGGACTCGCTGTTGCCGGAAACAACGCCAAGACCGGACTCCTTGCCGGACTGCAGCAGAACGATAACGATCAGGGCTACGCTGGCAATAACCTCCAGCACGATCAAAACAGTCTTCAAAATCTCCATTTTCGTAACCTCCCTCCGCTTACAGCTTCCAACGCATAAAGCGAAAATACTCAAAAATCACCCATAAGGGCATAATAGCCAAAGTATTGTACCACAATACTCCAAGAAATGCAAGCTTTTTATCTTATTTCTGAAAGATTATTTTGTGACCCAATTGCCGGTAGCGGCACAAGTCAGATAAGCATTGATAAAAGGATCCAATGCGCCATCCATAACGGCGTTTACATTGGCCGTTTCGCAGCCGGTGCGGGTATCCTTTACCAAGGTGTAGGGCATAAAGACATAGTTGCGGATCTGGCTGCCCCATTCGATTTTCTTTTGAACGCCCTTAATATCGGAAATTTTCTCAAAATGCTCCCGTTCCCGGATCTCTACCAGCTTAGACCGCAGCATACGCAAGCAGTTTTCCTTATTTTGGAACTGGCTTCGTTCGGTCTGGCAGGCAACCACAATGCCGGTAGCCTTGTGGATCAGACGGACAGCAGAGCTTGTCTTATTGATGTGCTGACCACCGGCGCCGGAGGAACGGTAGACCTGCATTTCGTAATCTTCGGGACGAATTTCCACATCCTGAGAATCGTCCTGAATATCAGGAACAACCTCGATTGCCGCAAAGGATGTCTGCCGACGGGCATTGGCGTCAAAGGGGGAAACACGAACCAAACGGTGAACACCGTTTTCACCCTTCATAAAGCCATAGACATTTTCACCTTCGATGAGGATATCTGCGCTCTTAAGACCAGCTTCATCGCCCTCTTGATAGTCCATAATTTTATAGGTATAGCCGTGGGATTCTGCCCAACGGGTGTACATGCGGTAAAGCATCTGGCACCAGTCCTGCGCCTCTGTGCCGCCGGCACCTGCCTGGAAAGAAACCAGGGCATTGTTTTTATCATAGGTGCCGGTAAGCAAGGTTTCCAGTCTGCAGCGCTCCATATCGTCAGCCAAGGTCTTAAATCCGTCCTTCAGCTCCGGAAGCATAGAATCGTCATCTTCCTCAGCGGCCATTTCGCAAATGGTCATCAAATCGTCCCACATACCGGTCATTTTCTTATAGCGCTCCAGCTTCATTTCAGCGCTGCGGGTCTTGACCACGATCTGCTGACTCTTTTCGGGGTTATCCCAAAAGCCGGGAGCCTCCTGCATTGCGTGCAGTCTCTCCAATTCATTGCGCAGACCCTCCAAGTTCAGGGACTCTGCCAATGCGTCCAGCGCAGGCTTGCAATCATTTAGCTTCTGCTTATAGGCATCAAATTCAATATTCATATATCATATCCCTCTCATAGGCACAATCTTCCATAATAATGGATTATACCCTATTCTCACCCATATGTAAAGAGAAATAATTCAGAATTGTAATTCATAAGCACACCTCCGATTTAGTCACACCCTGCTATATTGCAATTGTGTGGTGTATATGCTAAGATGACATCAGAAGGAGTGTGATACTATGAAAAAGCTTTTCCCTCCAATGACGGAAACGCTGAACAACAGCGCTTTGGGCGCTATCCCCTACTGGTTCTTCAGCTTCTTTCTACTCCCTGCGCTTATGCA
>JAZKXS010000055.1:0-9750 GCA_045611745.1 Faecousia sp. | reverse complement strand
GTGTTCATCAAATCCCAGATATCCTTAATTTGAGAGGCCACATTGTCCACATATTCCTGGGGGCTAACACCGGCCGCCTCGGCCTTTTCCTGAATTTTCTGACCGTGCTCATCGGTACCTGTCTGGAAATACACATCGAAGCCAGCCTGCCGCTTATAGCGGGCAATTGCGTCAGCCAATACGATTTCGTAAGTATTGCCGATGTGAGGCTTTGCAGAGGTATATGCGATGGCCGTTGAAATATAATAGGGTTTCTTTTCTGTCATATTCTTTCTCCTCCTAAAATGAAAAATCGCCCTTGGAAAATCCAAGGGCGATAAAATTTACCGCGGTACCACCTTGATTTGCGGCATTTGCCGCCTCATTTGGCGCTTTAACGGGCGCACCCGAAAATGCCTACCTATCGGCATCCCAGCTCCCAGACCATGTTCTGCCCGCTCCCCGTACCCATTTTCACCAAACAGGGCTCTCTGACCGCTTCTGCAAGCATACTCTTCTGTTCACAGCTTTTCTTGTTTTTGCCATTATAGCCCGAAAATTAAGGGTTTGTCAATCTTTTTTTGTGTTTTTCCGGGTTAACATCATTGCAACCACTACTGCAAAAATACCGGCAGTTAGCTTTCCGACAATCATAGGCAATAACATTTCCGGTGCAAACCCGGCAGTAAACCCCAAATGGTCTCCAAACACAAAGGCGCCGGATATGGCAAAAGCCATATTGATGACCTTGCCCCGGTTGTCCATATCCTTCACAAGCCCAAAAGTTGCAATGGAATTGGCAAGGCTGGCAATCAGTCCCGCTGCCGCCGTTTCATTGACCCCCAATCGCCGTCCAAAACGCATTAGCGGTTTATTAAGCAATTTTGTAACCGCATATACCAGAGGAAATGCACCTGCAAGTACGATGGCAATTTCACCCACCGTTGAAAATCCGTCTTCAATGGGATTCATACCGGGAATCAACGCGAACCCAGTCAACGCTTCCACGATCGCTGCCCCAAGGCCAATGGTGATCAACGCAACAACGCCTTTTCCAAAAACCGTAAAGCCTTTGATAACGGCTTTTTCCGCTTTCCAAAGTCCCAGCGCGATCAGCAGCGCCAAAAGCACAATAGGGATCAGATTTCGCAACACTGTAATAAGAGGATATCCGGCTACCAGACCGCCGGCCAAAATGCCCACAGGGATGGTCACAATGCCGCACAGCGCACCTTTTGCAAAATGCGGTCTATCCTCTTGGCGCAATATTCCAAGGGCAGCAGGAATGGTAAAAACCACCGTTGCGCCCAGCATAGAACCGCAGATAACGCCGCCCAAATCTGCCACAGACTTATCGCTTGCCAGTTCTCTTGCTAACGCTCCTCCGCCCATATCACAGGCCAAAAGCGAGCCTGCAAACATAGCCGGGTCTGCCCCTAAAAAGGTATATACGGGAACAACCACCGGGCGGAGCAAATTTGCCAACACCGGAGAAAAGGAAATGATACCTACCATTGCCAGCGCCAGTGCGCCCATAGCAAGGATTCCCTCCTCAAATTGCTTTCCCAGTCCCAGTTTGTTGCCAAATATGCGATCCAATGCGCCCAATACCGCAAAAACCGCCATAACTGCGATCAGGATACTATGTGCCGACATGCTTGCCCTCCTGATCAATAATGGCTACCACAGCCGCATCCACCGGTGCTTCCATACAAAAACGAGAAGCCACTGTGCCGGTAACAAGCAAAACTCTATCCCCATCACCTGCTCCCACGTGATCTGCCGCCACAATCTCACCTGCTGAAGTCTTTACCACAAGAAAGGTCTGTCCCATCAAGCAATTTGCTTTTCGTGTGGACCATACAGCCCCGGTTACTGTTCCTAACGTCAATTCGATCCCTCCAAAATTTCCCTGGCAAGGGGTGTCAGTACCGCCCCGTATTCCGGTCGTTTTCCTGCCTGCCGCATTTTCTCTGCTTCTGCAGCCGTAATCAGCCGCTTTTGTGTGCCGTCTACAAACAGCACACCCCAGTTCTTTAATTCCCGGCGCTTGGAAGCAATGCTTGCTGCCAACGCCCTGTTTTTTGGTGCTTCCGGCAGCCCCGGTACATATAGGATCACCGGTTTGCCATCTGCCAACGCTTCCAGTATCCCTTCGTTTTGAAAGCACAGCAATTGCCCCAAGGTCAGCGAACCGATTACCACCGCATCATAGGGTCCTTCCCCATAGGTATAACCCAAATCCCGGGGTGGGCAGCGCCCAATAAGAAGGGCCCTCATACAAGGATCCTCCCAAAATCACCCTGGCAAAAGCCACAGGCGTTGGCTTCGTCGTAATCCAAATGGACGACTGTCTGAAAATCCGGGCTTACACGCACCACCGTATCCCCAAAAACAAGGGGGCGGTTTGTATAGGTTTCAAGTCTAACTACCTGCTTATCTTTTACGCCAAAGCGGTTTGCGTCCTCCGGGGTCATATGAATGTGCCTTTGGGCAGCAATCACGCCCTGAGAAATGGTTATTTCTCCCTTGTCTCCCCGAATGGTAATGCCGGGGGTGTCCTTCACAGAGCCGGATAGCCGTACAGGTGGTTTTATACCCAAAACTCTGCCATCAGATAGGGATATCTCTACTTGGGTTTCCCCTCTGGCAGGACCTAAAACTGCCACATTTTCAAATTTTCCTTTCGGGCCGATAATCGTCACCCGTTCCTTTGCCAAATACTGACCCGGCTGGGAAAGCTCCCGAAAGGGCGTTAACTCGTGACCAAATAGCTGCTGTGCCTGCGCTTTTGTTACATGGACATGGCGGCCGGAGGCTTCCATTTCCACACAAATTCGTTTCATCACCTGCTGGCATAACCTGTCGAGTGTATGCTCCTGCAATATATTCACCTGCTTTTCGCCTTTTCTTCGATCATTAGAAGATATAAATAGCTGCTGAGCCGATTCAGCGCCTGGATCATATCCGGTCTCAAACAATTTCCGTCCCGGTCCGAAAAAGCAGAAACTGCGGCAAGCTCCGCCTGTCGGACGGCGCATCGGCATCGATTGAGCCACAAAACGCTTATGCCATCTTCATACTGGGGCATAAAATGGGGCTGTCCGTAATATTCCTGTGGAAAATGGCTGCGTTTTCGCAGTTCCTCACGGTTCATACCCCCAAGAGTCGTTTCTTCTACCTTTTTCTCCAGCACATCTGCCGCAATCAGCGCTCTTGCCGCATCCAGCGCTTCCTGCAAAGGCTTTTGAATGCCCGTTTGCGCCTGCGCAAGTAGCAGTTCTGCCTCCAATGCATCGATCGCACCTCTAAATACGATCCGTGGGTGGTTCTTTTTTACAAGGATATGGGCATTTAAATGGGTCATATCCTCCGGTTTTTCCCGGCAAAAACCGCCACCCAAAAGAGCGTATTCTTCCGGTCGTGCCTTTTCTGCCGGTAAAATCTCGATCCGCTGTTGGGAAAGATAGTCCCTTGCTTCACTATTTAGGCTATCTCCTTTTCCCAGATAAAAGACCCTTTTCCCATCTTTATTCCGAATATTATCCCGGACTTGCTGTGCCGTATAGAGCATTATTTATTGTTGCTTGCCGGGTTGCTGCTGAGTCTGCCGTGAGGGAGGATCGCATCTACCTCCGTATGAGGACGGGCGATCACGTGAACAGAAATCAGTTCACCAACCTTCTCTGCGGCTGCAGCGCCGGCATCAGTCGCTGCCTTTACTGCACCTACGTCACCACGCACCATAACCGTCACCAAACCACCGCCAACCTGCTCTTTGCCTACAAGCTGGACATTGGCAGATTTTACCATAGCATCTGCCGCCTCAATAGCACCAATAAGACCTTTTGTTTCGATCATTCCCAGAGAATTTGTGTTCATAATCTGCTTCCTTTCTTATTTGAGTCGTTCCAGTATTTTTGCTGCCAGAAGTTCCACAAGGGTTTCTTCCGTGTTCATTTCCTGTTTTTCTTCCTTGTCCCAAGCCACCCGGCGGATATTAATTAAATCCAAGGGCGAAATGTTATTCGACGAGCTGCTGCCGCCCACTGCGCCGCAGCCAAGGGTCAGCGCCGGAAAAAGTCCTGTGGTCGAGCCGATGCCGCCCAAGGCGGCCGGGGTGTTGACCAAGAAACGGGATACGGGTATTTGCAGCGCAAATTTTTCGATGACCTTTTCATCCTTTGCGTGAATAGCAAAGGTGTGTCCACTTCCCTCATGGGTCAGCACCTCAATGGCTTTCTGAAGCACCGCATCCTCGTTGTCCATCACGAAAAACGCCAGCACAGGGCAAAGCTTTTCCATAGAATAGGGCCGGGTCGGGCCTGCCTCCTGCTCTCTTGCCACCAAAACCTTGGCGTTTGACGGCACTCGAAAACCTGCCTTTTCAGCCAACTCACCAGCGGTTTTTCCTACGATTTCGGGATTTAACGACCCGTCCGGCCGGAATAGATGCTTTGCAAGGCAGCCTGCCTCTTGGGTATTCATAAAATAGTAGCCCATTGCAGATGCCTCTGTCTTTATTCTCTGCTCCATATCCTTTTCCACGATAATGCTCTGTTCCGATGCGCAAACAGTACCGTTATCGAAGGTTTTTGACCGTAAAATGCACCCTAAAGCGTGCTTAATATCTGCCGTATGATGGATATAGGCAGGGCCGTTGCCTGCGCCTACGCCGATGGCAGGCTTGCCGGAGGAGTAGGCCGCCCGAACCATTCCTGGGCCACCGGTGGCCAAAATCAGCCGCACCTGTGGCGCCGCCATCAGCTCCTGACAGCCTGCCATAGAGGCAATACCCAAACAACCGACGCTCCCTTTTGGCGCACCGGCCTTTTCTGCCGCCTCCCGGACGATTTCCGCTGCCCGAAGGGTACAAAATAGCGCCTTGGGGTGGGGCGAAAAGACGATGCTGTTTCCGGCTTTCAAGGCAATCATTGCTTTATAGCACACGGTGGATGTTGGGTTTGTGCTGGGAATAATGGCAGCGATCACACCTACCGGAACACCGATCTCCCATAGTTTTTCCTGGGGATGTCTATTTAATACGCCTACGGTTTTCATATCCCGTACTGCCTCCCAAACTCGTCGGGAGGCAAATTCATTTTTCCGTGTCTTATCCTCCACATTGCCAAAGCCTGTCTCCCGGACAGCCATATCTGCCAGCTCGCCGCTATGCTTATAAAAAGCATCGCAGATCGCCTGCACGATCTTATCCAGCTGGGATTGGTTCATCCGCAGCAAAAGGCTTTGCGCCTGTTCTGCTTCTCGGGCAAGCTGTCTTGCCTCCTGTCGGGCTTTTAAGTCTTTATCCAGTTCCATTTATACTCCTCTCGGGCTTGCTGCCACCTCTGCCACCGCCCGGGCAAAAGCTGCGCAAGCCGCCTCACAGGCAGATTGGCTGCCGGACAATAAGCCGCCACCAAAATTCGTCTCGCTGGGGGGCGCATAAAGCTTTTGCAGCTTTACATCTGCCGCCTTCATTGCCGCATCCAAGGCATACATACTCTCCAGGGGCGGTGCGATCAAATATGCTATTGCTGTTCCCTCCGGTACACCTGCTTCTTTGGACAAAAACGCCCCGGTGCGGCTGACCGTATGGGCAAGGTAAGGTACATCCCCTGCCCCGTCAAAACCTATTCGCTCCAGCGCTGACAGCGCCGCCTCCATTCCGCTGCGCACTGCCCCGGGGGTAGGGCCTGCTAAAATGCCGATGACCTCTCCTGCGTTTGGGGTAGAGGCGTTGGCAGCCCCTGCATAAAAGCTGCGGCTGTAACACACCTGCACTGCCGCTGCCTTTGTGGCTTCATCCAACGCAATATAGGTGGCGTCGTCACTATCCGTAGTTAAAAAGCCTAATGACGGACAGTTTTCCGGTGCACCCAAAGCCTTGCACAGAGCCGGTGCGGCATTTGCCAGATAGCGAACCGCAAGTACTTTTACAGGAATCATATCCTTTCCTCCAAATGCAATCCAACACCCGACACTTTCCGTTTTAATATCTTACCAATAAGCTCCGCCACGTGAGCACCGGCTTCCGATGCCGGCGTTCCGCCGTCGTGGATGTTGGAAACCACCGTTCTGCTGGATTCTGATACACCGGTATGGGGATTATAGGTGATATAGGCTGACATACTCTTATCGGTCACCAATCCGGGGCGCTCGCCCACCAATACGCAAACCACTTCACAGCCGGTAATGTCTCCCACCGCATCTCCTGCACCTACCCGACAATAGCGAACGAAAAGGGACTTTCCTATTTCGATGCCCTGTACCTTTAGACCGTCCCCAATAGCCTGCATACAATCCATAGCATTGTGGAGTATTGCAGCCGAGGAAAGGCCGTCGCCAATGACAATTTGCACTTTTGCCTTTTGGGGCAATTCTCTGCGGATAATGGCGGCATTTTCTTCATCAAAGCATCTGCCAAAATCCGGGCGTGTCAAGTACATATCTTTGCTGTCGCATTTTGTCTTTACAGAAACAAGACCGTTCTTCTCTCCGAAATCTTCAGGCATCTGGGAAAACACCGCATCCTGAGCCGCTGCGTGGTCCGCCCGGAAACGGAGCATTGTAAGGGTTTTATAGCGAGGGCCTGCGCGACCGCTTCCCAATCTTGCAGGCGTTCGCATTTTTAATCTTTTGAACGCTTCGGCATCCGTCGGCTCGTCTATCAAATATAGTTTTCGCAAATCAAGCTCTGACACATCCGGCACGAAATCTCCATCGTGATAAGGGGTTTCTTCTGACGTCGGCATAGGCGCAGTAGGCTTATAATCGCTTGCTTTTACCATAGGCTCTGCATCTTTCAGCAGATCCGAAATGAGCGCGCGCAATTCGTCTTTATTCATCGTGTCACCTCAAAAAAGCAAGCAAGAGCCGTCGCCTGCTTTGGCAGTCAGCTTGCCGTTTTCCACAAATCCCATTTTCTCCAGCCATTTCTGAAAGGGCGGTATGGCAGTTTTCCCTGTCAGCTCACGGAGCGTCGCTGTCTCCCGGAAGCCGGTGGTTTGGTAATTGAGCATAATATCGTCACCGTGGGGAATTCCCATAAAGTAGTTACAGCCGGCAACCGTTAGTAAGGTGGCGAGGTTTTCAATATCATTTTGGTCTGCTTTCATATGGTTGGTATAGCAGCAATCACAGCCCATAGAGATACCGGTAAGCTTGCCCATAAAGTGGTCCTCCAAGCCGGCTCTTGTTACTTGCTTGGCATCATAAAGGTACTCCGGGCCGATGAATCCAACCACCGTATTTACAAGGAACGGAGAAAAATGCTTGGCAAAGCCGTAGCATCGCGCCTCCATCGTCACCTGATCGGTGCCGTGGTGGGCGTTGCTGCTAAGTTCTGAGCCCTGCCCTGTTTCAAAATACATCACATTTGGGCCTTCGGCCGTGCCGTATTGGTGGAGTAGATCCTTTGCTTCCTGCAAGGTTGCAGCAGAAAAGCCAAAGGCTTCGTTGCCCTTTTGACTGCCTGCAATAGATTGGAAAATCAAATCTGCCGGCGCACCCTCTCGGACAGCCTTCATCTGCGCCGTTACGTGTGCAAGAACGCAAATCTGGGTTGGAATTTCCCAATGCTCCTGAATCTCTTTAAAACGACGCAGGACTTTTCCTACCTGCTCCGGAGAATCGGTAACAGGATTTAAGCCGATGACCGCATCCCCTGCGCCAAAGGTAAGTCCCTCTAAGGTAGATGCCGTAATGCCGTCCGGGTCATCGGTGGTATGGTTTGGTTGCAGACGGCAAGAAAGGGTCCCCGGCAAGCCGATGGTCGTATTGCAATGGGCGGTAACGGTGATCTTGTTTGCGCAGTAAATCAGGTCCAAATTGCTCATCAATTTGCAAACTGCCGCCACCATCTCGCTGGTCAGTCCCCGGCTTAGCTTGGAAATATCCGCACCGGTGGTCTTTTCTGAAAGCAGCCATTCCCGAAGCTCTGCCACTGTCCAGTTTTTGATTTTCTCATATTGGGGGATGTTCAGATCGTCCTGAATGATACGGGTAACTTCATCTTCTTCATAAGCAACAACGGGATTCTCTCGCAAATCCTGCAGGGTGAGGGCGGACAGCACTACCTTTGCCGCCACCCGTTCTCTGGCGTTTTCTGCTGCAAGTCCAGCTAAGATATCTCCCGTCTTTTCTTCATTTGCCTTGGCAAGCACCTCTTTGATACTGCCAAATGTATAGCTTTTTCCCAAGAGTGTGGTTTTTAGCTTCATAAAGCACCTCTAATGCGATAATATTAGTGTTTTAATAACCACCGGAAGCGCTGGGCCAACCGGTGCGCCGATATCCAAAAAGCTGCCCTCTGTCAGCTTTACCCGGTCGATACAGCAGATGGGTCGCTCCGGCGGTAAAAGAAGGCACAATCGGTGTCCCAATGCCTTTGCCGCATCTGCCTGCAAAGCAATATAAATTGCGCCCTTTGTCTGCTCTGCCAAAAGCTTTGCCAATTCACATATCCGGGTATAAGAAAATTTTTCTTCCCCCGAAATAAAAAATACCGATGTTTCTTCCTGCGCAGTTTTTCCCGGCCCAAATTCCACCACCGGGAGATTTTTTATCGGAAACTGTACGTTCCGGTAAAACACCGTGCTGCCGGAAAGTGTCGTGCTGTAACAACCGGCACCGATGACGGTCGCCCGTATGGTTTCCGTTCCTAAGATATATTCTCCCTTGCACAGCTCACTTTTTCGTATCGCTTGTCCAAGTTCCGGTCCAATATCACCAAAGGCAAGGGGCGGCAATTCCCTTTGTATGCAATCCGCCACGCCACCGGAGAAAGAGATGACCGGTCGTTCCTGAGGAATTTTCCAAGGAGCAGTAATCTCCTCTGTCATAAATTGGTGGAGCAGTTCCCCCTCCGGACGCAAACCTGCCGCCATTTCCAAAGCAGAAACCATATCCCCAACAATCCTGGCAATATCCGTTTCATCGGTATAGGAAAGGACCGGTGAGCGGTAAGTGATATTATAGAGGCTATCCCGTTTTATCAGCCTGCCACCGACATTTAAGCAACCGGTGGCAAGGATTTTTCCTGCTTTTATCAGGCATAAATTGCTTGTGCCGCCGCCGATATCCATATGCAGAACCAGTTTTCCTGTTCTCTCGGAATAATCTACTGCTCCTGCGCCACGGGCGGCCAAAATGCTTTCCAAATCCGGGCCTGCCGTGGCCACCACAAATTCTCCGGCATATTCAGACAGCGCCTCCAAAGCAGTCTTAGCGTTTTCTTTTCGGGAGGTCTCTCCTGTGATGATAACTGCCCCCGTATCCACCTGTTCCCTGCGGATACCTGCATTTACATATTCCCGATCTATCAGGTTTTTTAATCCCTCTTTATCCACTTTTTTTCCTTCGATAAGGGGGGTAAAATGCACCTTCCCTCTATATAAAATCTCTCTATCGGCAATCTCCATTTCCGGAACAGCGAAGCCTGTGGCTTTGTTTTCTACCGTCAAACGGGATACAATCATCTGCGTTGTAGTCGTACCCACATCCAATCCAACAGATAACAGCGCATCAGCCACGGCCTGTGACCTCCTCCAAAACCGCCTCTACCACTTCTCTGGTAACCGGCTCCGGATTTGTATTACAGCAGGGGTCATTCAGCGTTGCATTTATGATTTTCTCCCGTTTCTCCCAAATTTGCGCCGGCGAAATTCCGGCGCTTGTCAGGCTACCCGGCATTTCCAGTTCCTGCCGCAAGCGGTACAGGGCATTTTTAAGGTTCCGCACCGCCACCGTATCCGATACACCGGATAGTCC
>JAZKXS010000054.1:0-1323 GCA_045611745.1 Faecousia sp. | reverse complement strand
ACCTCGTCCTCGGCCTCCAATGTCTTTGCGTTGTCCACAGCGCGGTTAACAACAGCAGCCGCTTCCTGTGCATTCAGCGCCTGGGTGGAAGCATATCCCATTTTGCCGTCCACAATGCAACGGAAGCATACGCCGCCGTCCAAAGAGGAAGTAAATTCATTGACCTCGTGCATAAATACACCGACCTCGGTGCTGCCGCCAACTTGATAATAAAGCTCATATTCTGCAATGCCCAATTCCGCACACTTGGCGATTACGGCTTGCTTAAATCCATTGAAATCCATAACATAACCTCCTTATCTGCCGCCAACGGTGATGCTGGATACACGAATCATAGGCTGACCAACGTTTGTGGGAACAGAGCCGCTGGAAGATCCGCACATACCCTGGCCCATATCCAGGTTCTTACCTACCATATCAATATCCATAATAACCTGGCTGCCCTTGCCGACCAGAGATGCGCCACGGACAGGTTCACAGATTTTACCGTCACGAACCATATAGCCCTCGTTAACTGCAAAGTTAAATTCGCCGTTAAGGGGATTGACAGAACCGCCGCCCATTTCCTTGGCATACAGACCGTATTCCATAGAAGCGATGATGTCGTCGTTATTATCCTCGCCCTCAGCGATGTAAGTATTGGTCATACGGCTGGTGGGTGTGTAGGCGAAGCTTTGGCGGCGGGAGTTGCCGGTAGAAGCCATACCCATACGGCGGCCGTTAAACTTATCGATCATATAGGACTTGAGGATACCGTTTTCAATCAGCACATTCTTCTGCGCAGGGGTACCCTCGTCGTCAATGTTGATAGAGCCCCAGGCGTTAGGAATGGTGCCGTCGTCAATGGCAGTAACCTTGGTGTTGGCAATTTGCTCACCCAGTTTTCCTGCAAATACACTCTGTCCGTAGGCCACAGAGGAAGCCTCCAGGCCGTGACCGCAAGCTTCGTGGAAGATAACGCCGCCGAAGCCGTTGCCGATGGCAACAGGCATTACGCCTGCAGGGCAGTAGCCTGCGCCAGCCATAGTAATGGCCTGCTTTGCTGCGTGAAGGCCCACTTCCTTGGCATTAATTTCGGAATCAAACATTTCAAGACCCATACGACGGCCGGGGGCGCAGGAGCCGGTTTGGGTGCCGCTGCCCAAATCCGCCACAGCAGATACGGCAATACGGGTACGCACCTGGCGATCCTGGGTATAAATGCCCTCTGTGTTGGCAATCAAAATGTTATGGTCTACATCCAGCAAATTGCCGCTGACCTGGGTAATGCCCTCGTGGTATTCCTTAGCTGCAAAATAGCCTTCCTTTAAAATCTCCACCTTC
>JAZKXS010000053.1:0-1872 GCA_045611745.1 Faecousia sp. | reverse complement strand
TGGCGATCCTGGGTATAAATGCCCTCTGTGTTGGCAATCAAAATGTTATGGTCTACATCCAGCAAATTGCCGCTGACCTGGGTAATGCCCTCGTGGTATTCCTTAGCTGCAAAATAGCCTTCCTTTAAAATCTCCACCTTCCGGGCATTTTCCACGGAAGAAGGTACGATTTTCACAGGGTGAATGTCGCCAAACAAGCGTTCACGCAAAACGATATCGATTTGCGCCGTTCCCTGTCCCAGCGCTTCCGCAGCCTTCTGGGCGCAAGCGATCAAGCCGGACTCAGAAGTATCCACCGTAGATGCCATAACGCTGCGCAATCCCTTATAAACACGAACAGCCGCGCCGGCAACAACCGTATCATTAATGGACTCGACCCGGCTTGCAATCATACTGACCACATGGTTTGTGGTATGCTCCGCAAAAATTTCTGCATAGTCAGCGCCGGTAGCCACAGCCGCCTGCAGAACACGGGCACAAATTTCTCTTGAAATCATAGGCAAGTTCTCCTTTGTTCAAATATAGTTTTATATTACCACGCAACGCAAAGCTTTGCAAGGGAATTTCCTTTTATTGACAATCTGTTTTGCCCCATGTTATAATTATAAGGTAAATTTCGGAAATAAACAGCAGGATACGATTATGCAAACAGAGAACAATTTGGCGCAAATTGAACATTTTATCTGGGATTTTGACGGCACGCTTTTCGACTCTTATCCCATCATTATCGGCAATTTGCGCCGGGCGCTGCAGGACTACGGTTATGACTGCGATCCTGTGGAAGCAATGGGCCTTATGCTGCGTAACATCGATCACGCCCATACCCACTACGCAAATAAGTTTGGTATCAGCAAGGACGATTTGATTCGCACCTATATGAAGCACCACCAAGCGGTCAACCCCTTGTTGCCGGCAAAGCCAATGGCTGATGTGCAGGAGGTTCTGTCCCGGATCTGCGAAACCGGCAGATATAACTACATCTATACCCATCGCAAGGATGATACCACATCCCAGTACTTGAAAAAATACGGCCTCGACCCCTATTTTCGGGAGATCGTTGGCGCAGAGTCCGCACACTTTGCCTATAAGCCTGCGCCTGATGCGCTTTTGTACCTTATGGATAAATACAATATGTCTCCGGAGCAAACCGTAATGGTTGGCGACCGGGACTGCGACCTGGGCAGCGCCCGAAATGCCGGGATTGGAACAGTTCATTATGTGTGTGCCGTTGCGCCTGAAACCCTTTCCTGTGATTTTTGTTTCAAAAACTACAAAGAAATGCTTGATAATTTATAATTTCTAATTTATAATGCGAAAGTACGCGGGCGTGGTGGAATTGGCAGACACGTTGGATTTAGGTTCCAATGGATTTCCGTGCAGGTTCAAGTCCTGTCGCCCGTACCATAATTGGGCGCAGCTATGATACAATTTCATAGCTGCGTCCGTTTTTTATAATGGGATGTTTTAGTACATATTATATGTTATAATAGCAGTAAAGGAGGCAAGATTATTATGGACAATGTATTTTGCAATAAAGTAATGCACGCTTTTACAAGCAGAGAAAATCCGCTTTATGACATGCTATACCTCTACGGTCAACCAACAAGCATAAAGCTATTCTTGGATACGCTGGAAGAAAAATATATACAAGCGCATCCGACAGGCCAAGTGATTCGTACAAATGCAACAGACTTCATGAATGAAACTTACAAGCAAATTCTGCGTGGTGCATCTTACTCTATGCCACAATGCGATTTGTACGTTTTTGAGGAAATCGACGATTTATCCGGAAAGGAAACAAACGAGCAGAAGCTGTATGGCATTTTAGACTGGTTGCTGGAAAACAAAAAGCAAATTATAATTACCGGTTCT
>JAZKXS010000052.1:0-4394 GCA_045611745.1 Faecousia sp. | reverse complement strand
AATTTCCCGGGAGATTGGCGGCCGCCTCGCAGATGCACACCCCACTTGTACAGTGGACGTGCGGAAACCGGAATATACAGTTTATGTAGAAGTCCGTGACCTTGCGGCTTATGTTCACGGACCTGCTGAGCCTGGCGCCGGCGGTCTGCCTACCGGTGTAGGCGGCAGAGCGATGTGCTTGCTTTCCGGCGGTATCGACTCTCCTGTGGCGGCGTATATGATGGCAAAGCGTGGCGTGGAGGTGGAGTGCGTTCATTTCTTTTCCTATCCCTATACCTCCCAGCTTGCCAAAAATAAAGTGATGGAGCTTGCCCGATTGGTCACACGCTATTGCGGCCGAATGACCGTCAATGTGGTCTCCTTCACCAAAATTCAGGAAGCGATCCGGGATAACTGTCCTGAGGAATACTTTACCCTCATTATGCGTCGCTTTATGATGGAAATTTCCCAGCGAATTGCAAAGCAAGATGGCTGTGGCGCGCTGATTACCGGTGAAAATTTGGGTCAGGTGGCAAGTCAGACCATGCAGGCAATGGCTGTGACAGGCGCTGTGGTGGATATCCCCATCTTTATGCCCCTTGTTGGTATGGACAAAGAGGACATCGTCACAATCGCTCGAAAGATTGGTACGCTGGATACCTCGATTTTGCCTTATGAGGACTGCTGCACCGTCTTTACCCCCAAGCACCCCAGAACAAAGCCTACTCTTTCTCAGGTTATTGAGGCAGAAAAAGGACTTGATCGGGCGGCGCTGATGGAAGAAGCCCTTGCCAATGTGGAAAAGATTACGGTGAAATATGATGACACACCTTACCTCTGAGGTTTTGAAAGCCCTTACCGGGAAAACCCTTGCAACAGCGGAAAGCTGCACCGGCGGCATGATCGGGGAGTTACTTACGGCTGTTCCCGGAAGTTCTGCTGTCTATAAGGGCGGCATCATCTCCTATACCAACGAAGTCAAGCACAAAATCCTTGGTGTGGATGAAGTGTTGCTTGATAGGGAAGGGGCGGTATCTGCACCGGTTGCCAAGACAATGGCAGAAGGGGCAAGACGGGTACTGGATGCGGACGTTGCTGTGTCCGTCACAGGCCTTGCCGGCCCAGGGGGCGATGACTACGGAAACCCGGTAGGTACGGTCTACATTGGCTATGCTGACGATAAATGTTCAGAGGTGATTTCCTGCCTTTTTGAAGGCGATCGGGATACTGTCCGCTCCCAAGCCGCAGAAGCGGCGTTGCAGATCATTCTTGTTAAAAACAAGGGAGACATTGGCTAATAAATTCGGCGATAAGGAAGAGATTTTCCTTATCGCCGATTGCTTATTTCTGTTCGTTTTTAAGCCTTTTCTTGGCTTCCTCCACAGTTTCTCCGTCTTTTGTGAGGTAAGCATCTACAAATTTATTTTCCATTTTGGTGTAACCGCCAACAACGCCCTGCTCAATTTTTTTATAACTGTCTACAACGCCTTTTTCAATTTTCTTGTAGCCATCGGTTACAGCCTCCGCAATTTTTTTGTTTGCGTTAATGATTTTTGATTTTGCCATTTCTGTGTATTTTCCTCCAATCAGATTGATACCAAGAAGCAGCACAATGATCCATACTGCTGTTCCTGTGAAAATGTTTAGTAATAAGATTCCTGCTGCCTCCATACCAGGGAAGGACACAAGCATGGATCGCTGCATTGCGTAAATAGAAACACAGGCATCTGCAAGTGATATATTACGCAGTGCTTTTAATGTCGGTGAAGAGGAATGCCTTGCTTTAACCATACCGATAATTGCGATGGTGATTTTTGTGAATGTGTACGTGGCAATGGTGATCATCAGAATTTCGTGAAAGACAGAGCCCCTGTCCTTAACCGCAGACATAATATTCAAACCTACGATACAGAAAGAAAGTACCAGCAGCAAAATGCCCGTAAAGCGCCGGGCAAAAAGCTCGATGTCATAATTTCCCTGTGCTTTTCGTCTGATCTGCAACACAGAATATCGGGTTATGGTCAAAACACTGTAATACGCACCCGCTGTAATAAACCACCACGAATGGGTAAGAAAGCCTATAATACAATTACCCAGCGCATAAGCAAAGTTAAATACAAGGCTTGTATAAGGATTTCTCGCAATATCTAATCCTTTCATTTGATGCCCTTGATCATCGGAATGAGGGCAATCAGCATAATGATTCCAAGCAGACCGATGAGTGTTCCCCATATGATCTGTTGCCATACAAGGCACATACACATTCCCACACCAAGCACCAAAACGGCAATTACAGCGTAGATGATACGAAACACATTTTTACCACGCATCTTTGGTAACTTTTTGTTTTCCATCTTGCACCAAACGAGCGCGGTGATAATTGAAAGAACGATGCCAATGCTGCCAAAGATTACGCCCTCTGTAAAGGCGTTCCATTCCGGCAGAAGCGCCATACACATACCAAGCGCAAAAAGCACACCGCTTGCGGTTCCCAAAATAAGTGCAACAAAATTACTCTTTTTCATATTTAATCTCCTTTCATTAATCCAACACTTGTATTTTTATTACAGGTAAAGTATACTATTCAACAGGAAATATAACAATCAACAAAATAACAATATATGTTGGAATAATGGAGAATTATTATGAATGTAAGGAACAATAAGCGTCGCAAGGAATCACAGGATAAAATTGAAAAGGCGTTTGTAGAGCTGCTGCAGACCCGAGAAATCAAGGACATAACCGTTACGGACATTATAAAGATTACGCAATTGAACCGCAGTACCTTTTATGCAAATTATATAGATATTTTTGATCTTGCGGATAAGTTGCGGGAAAAGCTTGAAAATGAGTTTTCGGACCTTTTTGCTGACTACGATTGTATTAATGAGCATAGCGGTGCAGTAAAGATGTTCCGCCACATTAAGGAAAATCAAATATTCTATAAAACATATTTTAAGCTTTGCTACGAAGATAAGCACCTTGTGACGATATACGATCCTAAGCAAGCTGAAAAGGAGCACATCGATAGCAATATTAAGTACCATATCGAATTTTTCAGGAATGGATTGAATGCAATCATAAAGCTTTGGCTTGCTGATGGGTGTCAGGAATCCCCAGAAGAAATTGCGCTGATACTGAGACAGGAGTACAGAGGAAGAAACATATGAAAAAAGATCCAGCCTCAGTTGGGTCGGGCCTTTTATAAAAAAAGAAAACCCATCCCGGTTGGGATAGGTTTTCTTTTGGAGCTAGTGACCTGACTCGAACAGGCGACCTTCTCATTACGAGTGAGATGCACTACCGACTGTGCTACACTAGCAAGCCACAGTATTATACCGAGAAATTTCTATAATGTCAACCGGAAAATTCCATTGGGATTGCATAGCAGAAAAAACTGTGGTATAATTCTCGATGTTGACGAAAAGAGGTGCAAGCGAATTGAAAAAACTCTTGAAATATATGAAGGGCTACGGCAAGGAGTGCGTTCTTGGTCCGCTGTTTAAGCTGCTGGAAGCCAGCTTTGAGCTGATGATCCCCTTGGTAGTCGCTGGCATTGTGGATACTGGCATCGCCGTAGGTGACAAGGGCTATATTGTTAAGATGTGCCTTATTATGGTTTTATTGGGCGTTATTGGCCTTTTCAGTGCAGTTGTTGCCCAGTATTTTGCTGCCAAAGCAGCCGTTGGTTTCGCTGCCCGGCTTCGTCACGCAGTAATGGCGCATATTCTCCGCTTGGACTATACGCAGATCGATCATGTCGGTACTGCTACCTTAGTAACACGAATGACCTCAGATGTTAATCAGGTACAAAATGGCGTAAACCTGACATTGCGCTTGCTACTGCGGTCACCTTTCGTAGTCTTTGGCGCAATGGTGATGGCATTTACCATTGATTTTGAATCAGCACTGGTGTTTGCAGGGGTGATTCCTGTTTTGTGCGTGGTGGTATTTGGCATTATGCTTGTTGCTATGCCTGCCTACCGCCGTGTTCAGCAAAAACTGGATAGTGTCACCGGGGCAACCCGTGAGAATCTTACCGGTGTCCGTGTTTTACGGGCGTTTCGCATGGAACCAAAAGAGACGGAGCAGTTTAATCAGAAGACAGATGCTCTGGCAAAAGAGCAGCTCCATGCCGGTACGATCTCCAACTTTATGAATCCTGTGACTTTTGTGCTGATTAACCTTGCCATCATTGTGCTGATGCAGGTTGGCGCTGTGCGTGTGGAAACAGGCGTGTTGACACAGGGTATGGTAATCGCACTTTATAACTATATGTCCCAGATCCTTGTGGAACTGATCAAAATGGCAAACTTGATCCTTACTATGACAAAGGCTGCAGCTTGCGGCAACCGGATTGCGGCAATTTTGGAGCTTCCTGTTAAGGATACATATGCCCAGGATTGTGACCTTGC
>JAZKXS010000051.1:0-19841 GCA_045611745.1 Faecousia sp. | reverse complement strand
CTCCTTGGTGTTGATCACATAAGCAAGGTGTCCCTGACGCAGCGCATCCGGGATCTCATCACTGCCCTCACTGATCTTGCCCAAAATATGGGTGCGGATGCCGTTTGCCTTCAGGAAACGGGCAGTGCCCTCTGTTGCCTGAATGTTAAAGCCCAGGTTATAGAACCGGCGGATCAGCGGCAATGCTTCTTCCTTATCCCGATCGGCAATGGTAGCAAAGACTGTGCCGTAATTCTGCAGGTGCATACCGGATGCCTGCAGCGCCTTATAAAGCGCACGGTTAAGCTTATCATCGTAACCAATGGCTTCACCGGTAGACTTCATTTCAGGGGACAAATAGGTATCCATTCCCCGGATCTTATTGAAGGAGAATACCGGCACTTTTACATACCAGCGCTTCTTTTCCTCGGGGTAGATATCGAAGATTCCCTGCTCTTTTAAGGTCTTACCCAAAATGACCTCTGTAGCAATATCTGCAAGGGAGTAGCCGGTAGCCTTGGAAAGGAACGGCACTGTCCGGGAGGACCGGGGATTTACTTCGATGACAAATACATTATCGTCCTTATCCACAATAAACTGGATGTTATAAAGACCCACAATGCCAATGCCCAAGCCAAGCTTCTTGGCATACTGGAGGATAATGCCCTTTACCTTATTGGAGATACTAAAGGGCGGATAGACAGAGATAGAGTCACCGGAGTGGACACCTGTTCGCTCAACCAACTCCATAATACCAGGTACGAATACATTGATACCGTCGCAGATAGCATCAATTTCCACTTCCCTGCCCTCAATATACTTATCTACCAAAACCGGCTTGTCCTCGTCGATCTCAACAGCCGTTTTGAGGTAATGACGGAGCTGATCTTCGTTAGCAACGATCTGCATTGCCCGACCGCCCAACACAAAGCTGGGACGAACCAAAACAGGATAACCAATTTCTGCAGCAGCACGGATGCCGTCCTCGATCTTGGTAACTGCCTGACCCTTTGCTCTGGGGATATCCAAATGATTCAGCAGGTTTTCAAAGGCATTCCGGTCCTCTGCCCGGTCGATGGCAGCACAATCGGTACCGATGATCTTTACACCCCGGTCTGTCAGGGGCTGTGCCAAATTAATCGCGGTCTGACCACCCAAAGACGCAATCACGCCCTCCGGCTTTTCAAACTCGATAATGTTCATCACATCTTCCGGTGTCAGGGGCTCAAAATAGAGCTTATCCGCTGTGGTATAGTCGGTAGATACGATTTCGGGGTTATTGTTAATAATAATGGCTTCATAGCCGGAGTTTTTAATGGTCATAACTGCGTGGACAGTGGAGTAGTCAAATTCCACGCCCTGACCGATGCGGATCGGGCCTGCGCCCAGCACCACGATTTTCTTCTTATTGGTCAGCACAGAGGCGTTTTCATCGGAGTAGGAAGAATAGAAATAAGGAATGTAGGCATTGGTATGGCAGGTATCCACCATCTTAAATACCGGGAACAGGTTGTGTTCCTTGCGGAAATTGTACACATCCAGTTCCTGCACCTTCCACATTCTTGCCACATATTTATCGCTAAAGCCCATTTTCTTGGCAGCACGGAGGGTTTCCAAATCCCGGACATTTGCCTTCAGCGTCTCCTCCATTTCCACGATCTTTTTGATAGATTCCAGGAAATAGGCTGTGATCTGGGTGATTTCGTGAATTTCCTCTACGGTTACACCACGGGCCAGCAGTTCTGCAATGGCAAAGATATTATCGCTGCGGAACTGACGGATATAGTCCTTTAGCTCCTCGTTTGTCATATTGTCAAACTTGGCGTGGTAAATGTGGTTAACGCCAATCTCCAGGGAGCGGATACCCTTAAGGAGCGCTTCTTCCAAGTTAGAGCCGATGCCCATAATTTCACCTGTGGCCTTCATCTGTGTGCCCAAAAGGTTAGATGCACCGGTAAACTTATCAAAGGGGAATCGGGGCAGCTTGGCGATGACATAGTCAAGCTGGGGCTCAAAGGATGCATTGGTGTTTGCAATTTTGATCTCTTCAAGAGACATACCCACGGCGATCTTGGCGGTTACTCTTGCTATGGGGTAGCCGGAAGCCTTGGATGCCAGCGCAGAAGACCGGGAAACACGGGGGTTTACCTCAATGAGGTAGTACTCGCTGGTGGTGGGGTTGAGAGCAAATTGCACATTACAGCCGCCTTCGATCTTCAGTTCCCGGATAATCTTAATGGCGCTGTCATTAAGCATTTTCCGGTCTTCTTCAGACAGGGTCATAATGGGCGCAACAACGATAGAGTCACCGGTATGGACGCCTACGGGGTCAATGTTTTCCATACCGCAGATGGTGATGGCGTTATCGTTGGAGTCACGCATAACCTCAAATTCAATTTCTTTATAGCCCTTGACGGACTTTTCGATCAATACCTGGTGAACAGGAGAAAGCTTAAAGGCGTTAATGCCGATTTCTACCAGCTCTTCCTCGTTGTAGGCAAAGCCGCCACCGGTACCGCCCAAGGTAAAGGCAGGACGAAGCACAACGGGATAACCGATGCGCTTGGCAGCTTCCTTTGCCTGCTGCAGGTCGTAGGTAATTTCAGAGGGAATGGTGGGCTCACCGATGGACTGGCACAGTTCCTTGAAAAGCTCTCTATCCTCTGCCCGCTCGATGGATTCGCTGCTGGTACCCAGCAGTTCCACGTTACATTCCTTCAGTACGCCCTTCTTTTCAAGCTGAATGGCAAGGTTCAAGCCGGTCTGTCCGCCAATGCCGGGGAGGATCGCATCGGGACGCTCGTAGCGGAGGATCTTTGCCACATACTCAAGGGTAAGGGGCTCCATATATACCTTATCGGCAATGGTGGTGTCGGTCATAATGGTGGCAGGGTTGGAGTTACACAGAACCACCTGGTAACCTTCCTCTTTTAAGGCAAGGCAAGCCTGGGTGCCTGCGTAGTCAAATTCCGCCGCCTGACCGATAACGATAGGGCCGGAACCAATAATAAGAATCTTCTTTAAATCTTTACGCTTTGCCATTTTCTTTCCTCCGTTTATCTTCTATATACAACTTTTCCATCACAAACCGTCATTACACACTGGCCGGTTAATTCCCAGCCGGCAAATGGGGTTGCTTTGCCTTTGGACAAGAAGTCCTCCGGGTCTACTGTAAAGGTTTTTTCCAAATCCCACACGGTGTAGTCCTCCCCCAGAGGAATTCCAAACCGCTTTCGGGGGTTATTGGCCAAAAGGTCAATCAGTTTTTCAAGAGGCAGGATTCCGGGTTTTACAAGGTGGGTATACAGCACCGGAAAGGCCGTTTCGATGCCCACGATGCCGAAAGCACTGCCCTCCAGCCCTCTTTCCTTTTCCTCGGCAGAATGGGGGGCGTGGTCTGTGGCGATCATATCGATGGTGCCGTCCAAAATACCGGCAATCAACGCCTGTCTGTCCTCTTTGCCACGGAGGGGAGGATTCATCTTAAATCTGCCTTCCTCTTGCAAATCGCTATCATCCATTACCAGGTAATGAGGACCGGTTTCCGCTGTGACATTCACACCTCTTGCCTTAGCCTGACGGATCAGCTCCACGCTTTCTTTGGCAGAAACGTGGCAAATGTGGTAGGCAACACCCGTTTCCTCCACAAGGCGCAGATCTCTCGCGATTTGGGCGTATTCGCTTTCGCTGCAAATGCCTCTGTGCCCGTGTGCGTGGGCGTACTGACCATCGTGGATATAGCCGCCACGGAGCAAGCTTTCCTCCTCACAGTGGGCAACGATCATTTTCCCCAGCGCCTTTGCCCGGTACATGGCCTGGCGCATCATTTCATCGGATTGGACGCCTTTGCCGTCATCGGAAAAGGCGATCACATTGTCCGCCATACCCTCCAAATCTGCAAGGTTCTGCCCTTTTTCACCTACGGTAATTGCGCCGTAGGGATAGACATGGATGCAGGCGTCTTTTTCAATGATCTGCAATTGCTTTTGCAAATTCTCCCGACTGTCCGGCACGGGGTTCAGGTTTGGCATAGTGCATACTGCCGTATAGCCGCCACGAGCCGATGCACGGCTTCCGCTTTCTATGGTCTCTTTATAAGAAAATCCCGGCTCACGGAAATGCACATGCACATCACAAAAGCCGGGAAAAACAACATATGAAGAATTTTCAGAAAACAATGCCGCTACATCAGGAGAAGAAAAAACACCATCAGCACAATGACCAATATACTGTTTCTTAGTCATACCGTACTGCATTGTCTTTGCCTCCTTTTAGACTGTAAACTTATCTGCTAAATAATAACACAAAACAGTTTTCTTGTCAAGGTGAAAACTCCCCAATATCCAAGTCTTTATAGGGGTATTTTCTGTCAGTTCCGCTAATTGTGCTTCTATGGGCAGACAGGAGACGCACAATATCATAGACATCGATCCAAATTTCTGACAAGCACTCCTTTTGGCTTTCGTCAAAAATAAGCTGCATACCAAAATGTAGGTGGACGGTTTTGATATTATTGACATTTTCTTTATCGGAATAGCCGGTACAGCCCATATACCCGATCAAATCTCCGGCCTGCACCATATCCCCTTCCTGCAAGCCGGGTGCAAAGGGCTTATCCTTTTGCAAATGGGCATAATAATAGTAACGCTTGCCGTCAAAGCTACGGATTCCGATGCGCCAACCACCATACCGATTCCAGCCCATAGCCTCCACAACGCCGCCCTCTACCGCAACAATGGGTGTACCAAGGCCGCCCATCAAGTCATTGCCTAAGTGTTTTCTGGAAAAACCAAAGGAGCGCTGCACGCCAAAATCGTCACAATGGCTGTAACCGTAGCCTGCGGCAATAGGCGAAAAAGCTTTCAGCCCATAGGTGCTTTTCCACTGCCCGTCTACTTCGATGGCGTAATTTCCCAAAAGGCCGCCCAAAACTGCCAAGTAGGCTTCGTGATAATAGCTATAATATTTATACAGGTCTCCCAGGAGTTCCTCAGGAGACTTATCCCCTTTTAACTCCCCTGCCGCCTTTTTTACGGAAGAAAGGCCGCATTTACCACCTGTGCGGCAGGCAGCGAGGGCCAAGGTATCTATCCAGGAAATGTGCTTTTCCTGTTCCTTGGTAGCAATATCCACATCCATCGCATATTTCAGCGATTCATAGGGTACGCCAAAATCCACCCATTTGATAGGTTGCGCATTTACAGGAAAAATTAGCAGCACAGCAACCAAAATAACGAAAAATATCCGCCGTTTCATATTCCCACCTCTTTACAGTAGGATGTGAAACAGCGGACAAAATATGCATCTTCAGGTCAAATCCCGACAGATATCTTTGGCAATTCTCTCAACATCTTCCATTGTGGAAATCGATGAGATCTGATTTTTATAGAAGCTGCTGTGGGACACGCCCCGTAAGTACCAGGCAAAGTGCTTTCTTGCTTCCAGACAGGCGATATGCTCCCCTTTTTCCTTTTGGGCAAGGCGGAACTGCTCTACCGCCACAGCCACCCTTTCTGAAAGAGCAGGACGTGTGTAGGACAAATTGCCTTTCATTGCTTCCTTGACTTCCGTAAAAATCCACGGGTCGCCAAAGGTGGCTCTGCCAATCATAAGACCGTCGGCATTTGTCCATTTGAGACACCGCAGGGCGCTCTCTGCGTCCACAATATCTCCGTTGGCAATTACAGGAATCTGCCGGGCGGCTTTTACTTTGGCGATCATATCCCAATCGGCTTTGCCGGTATAGAGCATACTACGGGTGCGGCCGTGTACCGTGAGCATAGATGCGCCGCAATCCTCCATACGGGCGGTAAAGTCCAGCACATTGATGCTGCCCTTGTCCCAGCCAAGGCGACATTTGACGGTGACAGGCACATCTACCGCCTTTGCAACTGCACGGACGATCTCCCCTGCCAGCTCCGGCGTACGCATAAGTCCGCAGCCGTCACCGCTGTTTGCGATTTTCGGCATTGGGCAGCCCATATTAATATCCAAAAAGTCACAGCCGGAAATTTCCAGCGCCAGCACAGCAGCTTGCGCCATAATTTCCGGGTCATTGCCAAATATCTGAGCGCCGCAAATGCTGCCTGGGTTTTTCTGCAGCAGGGCTGCGCTTTTCTTATCCTTATAAACAAGCGCCCGGGAGGAAACCATTTCCGTTACGGTAATATCCGCTCCAAGGGCTGCGCAGGTGGTGCGAAATGCCCAATCGGTCACGCCGGCCATAGGCCCAAGCAGCAACGGTTTTTCAATTTCTATTTTGCCAATGTGCATTCTTTCGCCCCCCCCTTTTTCGGGGATTATACCATACAAACGGCTGCTATGCAAGTGCTGTAATCAGCCACAAAATGCCTACCGCAAGACCGCCGCACAGCGCCCACAAAGGTTCTGTTCGTTTCTTAGAGGATAACACCGGGTTTGCGATCAAACGCTTTGCCTCTTTTAAAAGCGCATCGTCCGTAATTTCCGGCACGTCCTCCTTTAATATAAATATGGCTTGTTCAAAAAGCTTTGGTTCCGGTGCGTCCACCACAATGACCTGCTTGGATATGCCTTTTACCATACAAACGCCTCCTTTGCATGGGTAGCATTTCCAAAGTTTTACATTTTATACATCCTTTGGGCGGTTATATCTGCCTTGGGGCTCCCATTCGGCAAGGGGCAGGCGCTGCATTGCGCCAAAAATCCGTTCCTTTAAGTCCGGATACTTGGCAGACAGTTCATAAACCAAGTTCTTAATCTCCTCCCGTTTGGTGCGCTTATCCACAGGGCAGCGGTTTTGCACGATGGGCAGCTCCATTCGCTGGGCAAAGGCTTCCACTGTCTTTTCGTGAATGTAGAGCATAGGACGGATTTGTATAATACCGGTGCGGTCAAGGTCTGTTACAGGCTGGAAGCAGCCGATTCTCCCCTCGTAAATCAGGTTCATTACAAAGGTTTCCACAGCATCATCGAAATGGTGACCCAAAGCTAATTTATTGAGTCCTCTGTCCAGAAGGGCTTGATTCAGCGCACCACGGCGCATTTTTGCGCACATGGAGCAAGGGTTCTTTTCCTGCCGGTATTCAAAGATAATGGGGGCAATTTCTGTCTTTACCACGGTCAGGGGGATGCCGAGACTGTCGCACAAGCTTTGGATCGGGGTAAAGTCCATAGAAAAGCCCAAATCTACTGTTACCGCTTCCAAGTAAAAATCGATGCCGCAGTGCCGGCGAAGCTCCGCCATCAGCATAAGCAGCGCCAAGGAATCCTTGCCACCGGACACGCCGATGCCAATGCGATCACCTGGCTGTATCATTTTATAATCCTCGGTGCAGCGCCGCACCAATCCAACCAACTTCTGCATTTATATTTTCCTCCATTTTTAGAAAAATAGAAAGTGAGCATTTGAGAGCATTTAAGAGAAAATAGGAGATTTTAAGAGTTTATAGCCTGTTTCATAAAATTTCTTAAAAATATGGTTGACATTCCCTTTTCTATGTGGTATAAAAATCAAGCGTTTGCGGTTATTTTACCGCAAGGACATAGATTTGTCAAAATATTTTAACCTATTGGAGGAAAGCATAATGTCCACTACTCTGGCAAAGAAGGAGACCGTCGAGCGTAAGTGGTACGTCATCGACGCAGCCGGCAAGCCCCTGGGCCGTACCGCTGTGATCGCTGCAAACCTGCTCCGCGGCAAGCACAAAGTTGATTTTACCCCCAACGTTGATTGCGGTGACTGCGTCATCATCATCAACACCGACAAAGCTGTTTTCACCGGCAACAAGCTGGACCAGAAGACCTACTACCGTGTAACCGGTTGGATCGGTGGTCTGAAGGAAACCAAAGCTCGCGTTATGATGGACAATCGTTCCGACTACGCTATGGAGCTGGCTGTTAAGGGTATGCTGCCCAAGAACACTCTGGGCCGCAACTGCCTGTCCCGCCTGCACCTGTACAAGGGCGCTGAGCACCCCCACGCAGCACAGAAGCCCGCTGCATGGACTCTGGACTGATTTGGAGGTAATCGATTATGTACGAGAGCAAGAAGAAGTATAACTACGGCACCGGCCGCCGTAAGTCCTCCGTTGCCCGTGTTCGTGTATACGACAACGGCACCGGTTCCATCATCATCAATGGCCGCGATATCGACGATTACTTCGGTCTGGAGACCCTGAAGCTGATCGTTCGTCAGCCCCTGGTCACCTCCGGTCTGGTTGGCAAGGTTGACGTTGTTGTTACCGTTGCTGGCGGCGGTGTTTCCGGCCAGGCAGGTGCTATCCGTCACGGCATTTCCCGTGCTCTGCTGACCCTGAACCCCGAGCTGCGCTCCTCTCTGAAGGCTGCTGGTTTCCTGACCCGCGACCCCAGAATGAAGGAAAGAAAGAAGTACGGCTTGAAGGCTGCACGTCGCGCACCTCAGTTCTCCAAGAGATAAAAACATTGTGCCTTTGGCACAGTTCAAAACCCACCTTTCGAGGTGGGTTTTTGTTTTTATCTCTTTGAGAACAATGAAATCTGCCTTCGGCAGAATATATCCACAGGGGCGGATGAAATCGCTACGCGATGAAATCCGACTTCGTCGGGAGGCAGATTTCATTCAACCCGGGATTAATCTCGGATTTCATCTGAACGTAGTGAAGATTTCATCCAAGCTCCGCTTGGATTTCATCACCGTAGGTGATTTCATTTTCTTCCGCCGTCCTATTTGCTTTTTGTCGTTTTTATGATATAATCTAACTAATCGACAAACTTAAATTTATTAAGCATAGCCAAGAGGGTAATTCAATGAATGTTATTTTACTACTATTCTTGTCAATGCTCAAAATCGGCTGTTTTGCCTTTGGTGGCGGATATGCCATTATTGCATTGCTTGAAAATGAATTTATATCAAGACGAAAATGGATCGAACACGACGAGTTTTTAGATGTTGTGGCAATAGCTGAAAGCACCCCCGGTCCTATTGCGATCAATGTAGCAACCTACATAGGATACAAGTTACAGGGATTTGGGGGAGCAGTGGCTGCCACGGTAGGTGTTTGCCTTCCGTCGTTCGTCATTATGTATTTTGTATCTCTCTTTTACGAGCAGTTTATGGAAATTGCACTTGTGGCGGCAGCATTCAAGGGCATTCAGATCTGTGTTGTATATCTGATTGCATCCGCAGGTCTTAAAATGCTGAAGAAAATGAAAAAAACACCTCTCAATATTACCGTATTTACCATTACCTGCATTGGTATGATACTCTGTACGCTCTTCGATGTAAACATCTCGTCCGTATGGTTCATATTTGCCGCAGGTGTTCTCGGACTTTCCGTGTTCTTTATAAAAAAGAGAAAAGCGAAAGGAGAGAATAAAAAATGATTTATTTGCAATTATTTCTCACCTTTTTGAAGGTTGGGGCATTCGCCTTTGGCGGTGGATATGCAATGCTTTCGCTGATTGGAGATTCTGTTCTCAAATACGGTTGGATGACAGAAGAAGAACTTCTTAACTTCGTTGGTGTAGAAACCGTAATTCCCGGACCGATCGCTGTGAATATGGCAACATATATTGGGTATGAACAAGGTGGTTTCCTTGGTGCACTTCTTGCAACCATCGGCGTTGTTTTGCCATCGTTTATAGTCATTCTCATAGTAGCGACATTTATCAAAAATCTGCTGAAATATCCACTTGTCAAAACCTTTATCGCAAGTATGCGTCCAGCTCTTGGTGGTTTAATTGTATCGGTGGCTATCACTATGGGGTTAACGGTTTTCGTGGGAATTGATACCATTAGGAATATCAATATCTCCTTAGACTGGAGAACACTTGTCGTGCTTGCAGCAGTGATCGCTATTCCTATTGCGTGGAAACGCTTCAAAAAGAATGCGTTTTCATCTATTCTACTTGTGGTGATTTCAGGAATATTGGGAATGTTATTATTCTGATTTTCGCAGGAGCAATCAAACGTGACAATTTCCAATTTAACGAGCTGAATAGGCGTTGAATGCCCCAGTGATTTTGGTGCAACACTTTATAGAGCGATACTCACGATATCAAACGCTACTTTCAAAACTCCAAGAGATAATCTACCCTTGGAATTTCAGAACCCGATCCAATTGGAACGGGTTCTTTTTTGCGTCGGGCGTGTTGAAATCCGCCCAAGGATCAGCTATAATAAATACACGCATAGATCTGAATTTGACCAACGGGAGGCTGCTTTTATGAAACGCTCTATTTTGAATATTGCAAAGATTACACTATCGGCTGTCACTTTCCCATTATGGTTTATTAAAATATTTATAGGTATTGGATATTTGCCGAGCAAAGACGGCGAACCGCTTAAAGTTGTATTTCGACACAGTATGTATGAAAACATTTGCGATGGTGAATCTCCTTTTCTTGTGTACTTAGCTATGTCGACTGCCATTTCTGCCATTGTTTTAAACATTGTCAGTCTCAAAATACGTTCCAAAAAATTGCAAACCATCGGCAACATTATTTTCGGAGCAGCAATTGGACTTTTTCTTATTCTCATGCTATATGCCTCCACGGTGGCTCGTGGGTATTAAATAGGCTTCAATATATAAATAAAGCCACCAGGAACGAATGCTGGGAACGATGTTTCACTATTGCATTGAAAACCGATATATGGTAAAATTTTGGCGTTAGAAATTGCTATTTACAGGCAAAAGAGAGGTATCTTTATGAAAAAGCTTTTGGCGTTGGGGCTTGTGGTTATATTGCTGCTTTCTGCATTTTCCGGCTGCGATGCTGTTTTAAGCTTTTTGGAGCGTTTTGATAAGATCGATGCAGCAGCGCTGACGAACCAAATCTCCACCGATACCATAAAAGGCGTGGTGAAAGTCTACAACAAAAACTACAATACCTTTTTAGGAAAGGAAACGGACTCCTCCACTGCTCAAGGCTCGGGTTTCTGCTTTCATATTCAAGACGGCCGCTATTATATTTTGACAAATTGCCACGTGGCAACAAAAGATGCATCCTTTGGCAAGCAGGCATTTACCATCGAAGATTATCAGGGCAACACCTACAAGGGATATCTGTACAAAAACCCGGACACGGGCATAAGCGCCCTTGCTGCCGAGTACGATCTTGCCTGTCTGTACTTTGAAGCGGATTCCAGTAATGTAAAGAAACTGGATATCCTTTCGGAAAATCCGGCTGTGGGCGCAGATGTCATTTCCCTTGGCGCACCGGAAGGTCAGGCAAATACCATTACCTTTGGTCGTATTGACGGCTACGGAAAAGTAACATTATCCGAGACCTCCCCCTCTAACAGTAACGTAACCTTTGACGTGCTCCGGCACAGCGCTTATGCAAATACAGGGTCCAGCGGAGGGCCATTATTAAATGCGGATTTGAACGTGGTGGGTGTTAATTTCGCAGGCTCTGTATCCGCAGAATTTACAGCCGCCATACCTGCAGAAAAAATACAAGAATTTTTATACCAATATGTTTATAATTAAATAACCCAGGCCTTCTCCAGGAGAAGGCCTTTGTTTGGTTTGCCTTATGAAAAAAGTGGTATACTTTTTATGCTAATTTTTAATTTGTTTATATTGCGTTCATACAATTTATGTACGATAATACAAATCTATTTGATGATCGGGAGTTTTTCATATGTTACAGTTAAAGGGAGTTACCAAAGTTTATGCCGCAGGCGAGCTGCGTGTAGATGCGCTGCGTGGCGTGGATATGGCATTTCGCAAGGCGGAATTTGTGTCTATTCTTGGCCCGTCCGGCTGTGGTAAAACCACGCTGCTGAATATCATTGGTGGTCTTGACCGGTACAGCGCAGGCGATTTGCGGATCAATGGGCGTTCCACCAAGGAATTTCGTGATCGGGATTGGGACAGCTACCGCAATCACTCCGTAGGCTTTGTGTTCCAAAGCTACAACCTCATTCCCCACCAGTCCGTGCTGCAGAATGTAGAGCTGGCGCTGACGCTGTCCGGTGTGTCCAAAAAGGAGCGTCGTCAAAGGGCGAAAGAGGCGCTTATTCGTGTGGGTTTGGGTGACCAATTTAAGAAAAAGCCCAGTGAAATGTCCGGCGGACAGATGCAACGTGTAGCCATTGCCCGGGCCATTGTCAACAACCCCGACATTGTCCTTGCTGACGAGCCTACAGGCGCTTTGGATACAGAGACCAGCGTACAGGTTATGGAGATTTTAAAAGAGATCGCCAAGGATCGTTTGGTGGTTATGGTGACCCACAATCCGGAGCTGGCAGAAACTTACTCCACCCGGATCATTCGAATGGTGGACGGCAAGGTCTTAAGCGACACCATGCCTCTTACCTCGGAGGAAATCCAGCAGGAAACGGAACAGGAAACGAAACTTGTTTCCGGGAAAAAGCGGGATAAAAAGCCCTCTATGTCCTTAATTACCTCCTTTGGACTTTCCCTGAAAAACCTGTTTACCAAGAAAGGGCGCACCCTGTTGACCTCCTTTGCAGGTTCTATCGGCATTATCGGCATTGCCCTGATTTATGCCGTTTCCCAAGGCGCAACGGCCTACATCAATGCTGTGCAGGAGGAAGCGCTGACTGCCTATCCATTGACGCTGGAAGCCCAGACAATGGATCTCTCTTCCCTGATGGAGACCTTTATTGGCAACGCCCAATCCTTTGGGGAACACGAAAACGATGCGGTTTATCAAAAGGCGATGGTTTATCATCTTGTGAACGCCCTTGCCCAAGTAGAAACCAGTCAAAACGACCTTGCCGCCTTCAAAAAGCATATTGAAGCTGCCGTTGCAAGGGGTGACAGCATCGCAGATGCTCTGACCGGCATTGGGTACGGCTATAACCTGGATCTATTGGTCTACACAAAAAATGTAGAAGGAGAAATTATCCACTCCGATTCTAAGACCCTTATGCAGGATATGCTGCTAAAGGTTTTTGGTATGGATCTTGGCTCTATGGTCTCTATGGGCGGAAGTAGCAATATGATGTCTATGGGCGGCATGGGTATGGGTATGGGCGCTGTCACCTGGCAGGAAATTCTGCCGGGCAAGGACGGTGCGCTTATCAACGATGTGGTGAAAAAGCAATATGATCTGGCTTACGGCTCCTGGCCTGCTGCCTATAACGAAGTGGTGCTGGTGCTGGATGAAAACAACGAGCTGGACGATATGGCGCTATATGCTCTTGGTCTTAAATCCCAGCAGGAGATTCAGGACTTAATGGAAGCAGCAAAAAATCAGACAGAGCTGGAATACGATCAAAAAAGCTGGTCATACGAGGAGATCTGCAATCGGGAGTTTAAGATCATCCTTAACACCTCCTGCTATGCAAAGGACGAGCACTCGGGTCTGTATTTTGACCTGCGGGACACCTCTGCCGGTCTTAAGTATCTTTACGATAACGGCATTTCCCTGAAAGTAACGGGTATCATTCGTCCCAATCCCGACGCCTCTGCCAACATCTTGAAAGGCTCGATCGGTTACACCTATCAGCTCACCAATAAAGTAGTAGCGGAAATTCAGTCTGACGAAGTGATCGCTGCCCAGCTTGCCTCCCCCGATGTGGATATTTTCACAGGTCTTCCCTTCCCTGAGAATATCAGCAATATGACCGATGAGGAAAAAGAAATTGCGTTCCGCAGCTATATCGACCTGCTGGACGAAAAGGGCAAAGCAAATGCTTATGTTACCATTATGTCCATTCCTAAGGATACCGATGTAGATGCCTTTGTGCAGATGCAGCTTGCTGCCGCTGGTGGTCGGGACAAAATGGAAGCAATGATGCTCAAAGTGCTTGCCAGCCAGACCGGCATGAAGGAAAGCGAGCTCGCAAGCTATTTAAGCGCAATGATGGACGAAGAAATTGAAGAAATGTACACTATGGTACTGACGGAGCAGTATAAGGCCATGTACGCCGCACAGGCACAAAACAAGCTAAGTTCTGTGTCTCAAGAACAAAAAGCGATGCTCCTTTCCCAGCTTTTGGACGGATTCACGGCTGTAGATTGCGCTATTTACTACGAACACGTATTGGTTTTCTCCGAAAACAGTTTAGACGGCAATTTGCAGAAGTTAGGCTATGTGGATCTAACGAACCCTTCTTCCATTATGCTTTATGCATCCTCCTTTGAAAACAAGGATGTGATCGAGGCCTTCATCGCCAGCTACAACGAAAAGGTCGACGAGCTTTCGGAGATCCGCTACACGGACTATATCGGCATTATGATGGCATCCATCACCACCATCATTAACGCCATCACCTATGTGCTCATTTCCTTTGTGGCGGTATCTTTGGTGGTTTCCTCCATTATGATTGGTGTTATTACCCTGATTTCTGTACAGGAACGGACAAAGGAAATTGGTATTCTCCGTGCCATTGGCGCATCGAAGCGGAATGTATCGAGTATGTTTACCGCAGAGACGGTGATCATCGGTTTTGCCTCCGGGCTTTTGGGTGTATTGGTGACTTACGGACTGTGTATTCCCATCAATTTGATCATTCACGCGGCCACCGGAATTCCCAATCTCCGGGCGCAGCTTCCCCTGCCTGTGGCTGTTTTACTGATCGGCATTAGCATCCTGCTGACGCTATTTGCCGGTGTGATCCCCTCTCGCAGCGCTGCACGGAAAGATCCTGTGATTGCCCTGAGAACAGAATAAAAATAAAAACTCCGGTCACCTTTGGATGACCGGAGTTTTAAACTATAAATTACAGGGGCTTTGCGTTGGCCAGGAGGTACTTTTCTGCCTCGGGGCACCACAGGTCGTTGTTTGCCTTGCACAGACGATCCAGCTCAGCGAACAGAGGATCGGTCTTGCCCTTCTCCTCAAACTCGGAGATAGCGGTCAGAGGCAGGTCGATGTGGTTATAGATCAGCTTCTTGCCACCGGGGATCTTAGGCAGATTCAAGGTGGTGTCGATAACGGCATTCAGACCGCCAATGTGGGTAACCAGCGCAGAGGGATTGAGCTTGCCGGCATTCATCATAGCGATGGCTTCCTGCATATCGTTGGTGTTGCCACCGGAAGTGCCAACCACGTGGGTGTACAGATAGTGGACATTGTACCAGTTGAAGGGAGCCTTGAACTGAGAGTCGGTAGGACCGGCAAAGAAGTTCAGGCAGCCGTCAAAGCCCAGAATGTCGTCGGCCTGCTCGATAACAGGCTTAACAGGTGCGAAGCAAACCACATCGTCATAGCCAGTGCCGCCGGTGAGGGAGCGCAGGTACTCGGTAGCGTTCTCCATACGGGTGTTGACATAGTGCAGCTCGATGCCGTACTTTGCAGCTTCTTCCACGGTGTAGATAGAAGCAGCACGGGTCAGACGAGCCTCGTCAATGTCGGTAACGACCAAGAGGCTGGGACGACGGTCGCAGTGAATAGCGTAGTCAATGGCAGCCAGACCCATGGGGCCAACGGAAGCCAGCAGTGCCATCTTACCGCCCTCTTTAATGCCCATTTCGTGGACATAGGAGCCGGCCTTGGTGTGGTACATTGCGTGGAAAGTGCCGATAACGCAGCTCAGGGGCTCCGCCAGAGAGCCATAGTAGTAGGTATCGGAATTGTAGGGCAGCAGGCAGTTCTCCAGCAGGGTTTCGATGGGAATGTTGCCGTACTGCGCATCGCCGCCGCAGAACTCGTAGGAGTAGCCGGGAGCCATCTGAGAGCCCTTATGGAAGTGGGCAGGCTGAATAACGAACTTGTCGCCGGGCTTATATTTGTTCTTCCAGTTTTCACCGACCTCGATGATGTCACCGCAGAACTCGTGACCAACGATGGTGGGAGTCAGGTCGCAGCGGTCGGGAACACGCTTGTGGTCGCCGCCCTCGACGGCAGCTTTATAGCTGGACATGCACAGACTATCGGATACAACGCGAACGCGAACGCCATCAGGGCCAATCTCAGGCAATGTAACATCGTCCAGACGCAGATCCATTTTGCCGTGGATTCTTACTGCTTTGGTATTCATAATAAATTCCTCCTATAAGAAAATAATTTACTGTTTTTCGTGCTCAATGAGCTTCCATGTAGCTTCAATGAGGTTTGCAAACTTGGGGTCTTCCATTGCCCGGATCACAAAGCTCTGACGGGGGGTGTTGATATCTTCACCGGAGATCTCAAACATACCGTACTGCCGGCACAATGCGCGAAGCCGGTCAAGCTGCTGGGCGGTATTGCGGGTGGGCATATAGGTCACAGCCTTTACGCCTTCTTCCTCAAGGCACAAGAACACGTCTTCCAGGTAATCGTCCTCGAATTTCTGTGCCTTCTTATCGCCGGTAACAGAATCGCCAACGTCGCCAAGGTAAGCGTAGCAAAGGTAAGCATCTACCTCACGGCAAAGCGCCACCACATCGGGAAGCTTAGGACATTCGTCCGTTGCAGGAATGAAGATCTGGGGCACGAATGCGCCCTTGAGGATACCCAAAAGGTCATAGGCATAGAAGGGATACTCCATATCCAGCATCTGCGCCTTCTGCTTCTCGGAAAGCGTCAAACCCATAGAGGTCAGCTTCTCCACCATCGGCTCTCCCCTGCCGGTATCCTGCATAAGCCGCATTGCCAGAGCGTACATCAAGTGGCGCTCGGTAACACCGCCTTCTTCTGCGGCCATAGACAGGGGCAAAACATCCCGGTCATAGTCCATATCCAGAGAAAGAAGCTCGTTGATCTTTTGGAGCATTTTCCGGTTACGCTCGTGGCGTGCCTGCCGATAGGGGCGGAAGAACTGGGTGAGTCTATCGATCTTATCGTGAGGTACGGACTGAATGGTCATATAGCTCACGCCTTCTTGATCGGGGTTATTGGTGCGGCGACCCTCCAGACGAGTGCCGTCCATAGAAATACGGGCTTCCATACCGATGGTAACAGGCATACCTACCAGCTTCGCAGCCTCCAAAAATTCCTCTGCGCCGGAAATGGAATCGTGGTCGATGATACCGGCAGTGCAAAGTCCCTCCATACGGGCGGCATAAACCGCAGCTGTGGGAGAATAGGGAGAGAAGGAATAGGTGGTATGAATGTGGTTATTGATATAAACATCCACCATAGGGGGGAACTGGGTTTGGGGCAGGATCTTGGCAAGGTTTGCCAGTCGCTCCGCCTTGGTGGGAGCATTTAAAAGCTCTAATACAGATTGATCGATCATAGTTTACCTCTTAGTTCAGCATTACCTGACCGCCGGTAACGGGAATTGCCTGGCCGGTTTCGTAATCCTGCTCCACGCAGTACATAACAGCACGAGCAACGTCAATGGGCAGACAGCCACGGTTCATAGGAACTTTGGACTCATAGAAGCGACGAACATCCTCTACGGTCTTTGCGCCGGGAACCTTGCCAGCGTTTAAGTACTGGACAAACAGACCGCGCTCAGGATCGGACCACAGCGGGCCGTCCAGGTAGTTACCGGGGCAGATGGCGTTGACCTTAATATTGTAGGCACACAGCTCCAGGGCAAAGGACTGCACCATACCGATGGCGCCAAACTTAGAGCCGGCATAGGCAAAGTTCTTGTTAGAGCCTTCCAGGCCGGACTTAGAGGACATAGCGATGATGTCGTAAGTTGCAGTGGGGTCAGCCTCGTGCTGGGCCTGCATAATGATGGCTGCATACTTGCAGGTGAGGAACAGGCCGGTATAGTTGATAGCGGTAACAAACTCAAAGTCCTTCTTCTCAAACTGGGCAATGGGGCCGGAACGGACAACACCGGCATTGGCGACCATAATATCCAGACCACCGAACTTTTCAACGGTCTCGGCTACCATTTTTGCGACGCTTTCTTCATCGGAAACGTTCACAGCGATGGCGCAGGCGCGCTCACCCATTTCTTCTGCTACTTGCTGGGCAAGAGGCAGGTTCATATCGGCAACAATGATCGTTGCGCCCTCTGCGTACAGTTCTTCGGCAATGCCCTTACCGAAACCCTGGGCTGCGCCGGTTACGATGGTGATTTTGCCGGCAAGTCTGCCCTGTCCTGCAGGACGGTTATGTACGTTGGCTTTGGCAAGTTCGGTCCATTTGGTCATATCTACGCTCATAAGTTAACACTCTCCTGTCTAATTTACGGTTGCTGCGCTGCACGCAGCAATTCCATAATAATACGCATACATTATAACATATTTTTACTATAAAACAATAGCTTTTTTACTTTTAAACCATTCTTTTTTAGAAAAATAAATAGCAGGACGGCTTTTATAACATCCTGCTATTTTATTATACATTATTTCGGCACATACAGTGTCTTAAAAACGTTTTCAACCAATCCGGGCACTTGTGTTACCTGGGTGACGGATACGGTGTAATGTTCCTCCCCAACAGCGATAATGAATTGGGTCTGCTGCATAGTGATGTCTTGCATCTGATTGGTCAAAGACACCCGAATTACGGAAAGTCCATTGGTGGTTTCCCGCTTGAGTGTCACATTGGATATGGTCATACCCATAGCTGCAAACTGGGGTGCATATGTGTTATAGTAGGATTCGGCCGTCATTGTATCGTAGAAAGCCGCCTTCGGCTCAACCACAACGGTGAAATTATTTCCGGTGTTTGCGTCCTGAATAATCAAAGGCGCATTGCTTGTTTGCGTCCAGCCCTCAGGATAGGCAAAGGAAAGCTTATTATAGCTATAACGGACGTATCCGGCAGGCAAATCAGGCTGCTGATTACCGCCGCCACAGGCAACCAAGGAAAAAGCAAAACAAACAATTAACAGAGCGCAGATAATCTTTTTCATAGGGTTTCTCCTTTCACAAGCTGTGCTTTTTTAGCCTTTCGGTCGCGAAGGAACCAAGGAAGGTAGGATAGGAAGAACATTAGTGAAATGACGCCTGCCATAATTACGATCCGAAGGGCAAAGTTGGGCGGCAGAATATCCAGCACAGAGGGCGTGGACTCCGGGGCAGCCATAAACAGATAGTTGGCGCCGGGACCAAGCATCCGGTTGGCGTTGAACGCAATCACAGCCAGCACCGCCATGGCCACATAAGCCTTTACAAAGGAGCGAATGTTCGGCCGCATTTTATGTACGAAGATCATATAGAAAACAGCGATATAGCCAAGCAAATGTTCCGCCCAGAACTGATAATAGCGGAAGCGGGTCGGACCGGTGTAGGAAATGACCGTGGGGGTGATCAGTGCAAAGATAGAACCGGAAAGCAACCAGAAATAACATATATCAAACAAGGTCTGGCTCTTCCCGATTAACATATAGCTGCACATAACAACTGCCCAGCCGCAAACTGTGATCGGCAGGTGATCCAGCGGGTTCGGGCCAAGCTCCGGCAGACCAACCAGACGCCAATAATAGGACATCTCTGAAATAATCAGCATAAATGCCAAAATGTAGCGGAATTTACTTTCAAATTTGCAATCGGCTATATTTTTCCGAAAACGGTAAATAAGGTATATCAGCGCCGCAGCAAATAAGATCGGCAAAAAGTGGGCAAGGGTAAAATTCTGAAATTCGATCTCCTCGCCTTGACCGAAAAAGTAAGCAAAAAACTCTTTCATAATATCACCTCAGCGCAAGTATACCATATTCGACAAAACATTACAAGGAGATTTTCAGGAGGGTTTACGGAAACAATTTCCTGTAAGAAAAAGCCGCTTTTTTCATTTTCATAAATGCTTCCCGTTTTTCTTAAAAAAACAATCGATTTTCAGTAAATAACTCTTGACAAACGAGTATGCGGTGGCTATAATAAGCGTGTTCTGTTTGAGCTGCCGGCATAGCTCAGTCGGTAGAGCAGCTGATTTGTAATCAGCAGGTCGGGGGTTCGAGTCCGTCTGCCGGCTCCATTCAGATCGGTTCAAACAGGCAATTGCATATGGGGGAGTTCCCGAGTGGCCAAAGGGGACAGACTGTAAATCTGCTGCGTATCGCTTCGATGGTTCGAATCCGTCCTCCCCCACCA
>JAZKXS010000050.1:0-3299 GCA_045611745.1 Faecousia sp. | reverse complement strand
GACCGCAATCCCCGCGGTACCCGTATTTTTGGACCGGTGGCTCGTGAGCTGCGTGACAAGGACTTCATGAAGATCCTGTCTCTGGCACCCGAGGTCATCTAAGGGGGACGAAGGTATGAACATTAAGAAGAATGATACTGTAATTGTTCTGTCTGGTAAGGACAAGGGCAAGAAGGGCAAAGTTCTTGTGGCTATGCCCAGCGAAAACAAGGTTGTTGTCGAGGGCGTAAACGTGGCTACCTGCCACACCAAGCCCCGCAAGCAGGGTGAGCAGGGCGGCATCGTAAAGCGCGAGACCCCCATTCGCTCCTGCAAGGTTGCTCTGTACTGTGAGAAGTGCGGTAAGGGCGTACGTGTTGGCCACAAGGTCGACGGCGACAAGAAGACCCGCATCTGCCGCAAGTGCGGCGCCGAGATTTAAGAGAGGAGGAGTTAATCTATGGCAAGCAGACTGAGAGAAAAATATGTTTCCGAGATCGCTCCTGCTCTGAACAAAAAGTTCGGCTATAAGAGCGTTATGCAGATCCCCAAGCTGGATAAGGTCATCGTTAACGTTGCTTGCGGCGAAAGCAAGAACAACGCTAAGGAGATCGGGGCTATCTGCAAGGATATTGCAACCATCACCGGCCAGAAGCCTGTTACCTGCAAAGCTCGTAAGAGCGTTGCAAACTTCAAGCTCCGTGAAGGTGAAACTGTCGGCGTTAAGGTTACTCTTCGCGGCGACAAGATGTACGAGTTCCTGGACCGTCTGTTCAGCGTTGCGCTGCCCCGTGTCCGTGACTTCCGTGGCATCAACCCCAACTCCTTCGACGGCCGTGGCAACTATGCCTTCGGTCTGAAGGAACAGCTGATCTTCCCCGAAATTGAGTACGACAAGGTAGACAAGATTCGTGGTATGGACATTTGCATCTGCACCACTGCTACCACCGACGAGGAAGCCAAAGAGCTGCTGGATCAGCTCGGCGCTCCCTTCCACGCTTAATTGAGGAGGATTTGTAATGGCTAAGAAAGCTATGATTTTGAAGCAGCAGGCTGGTTCCAAGTTCTCCAGCCGCCGCTACAACCGCTGCAAGATCTGCGGCAGACCCCACGCTTACCTGCGTGACTACGGCGTATGCCGTATCTGCTTCCGTGAGCTGGCTTACAAGGGCCAGATCCCCGGCGTAAGAAAAGCTAGCTGGTAATTTTGTGGTCAACCCTTGAAGATGCTTGTCTGCCTTCGCTGGTTCTGTTGTCCCGGCTGTGCGTTTGCGACCCTTGAAATACACAAAGTATTCCTGCGGATCGCAAGCCTCCATCCGCGTCAACATTCCGCACCGAATTTCAGACAATCCTCTTCGGCGGGTTTCCCAGAGTTCTCTCGGTAAGAGGGAAGAGGTTCCCGTAGGAACTAAAAATAATGGTCTGGTACAACTAATCGTACCTCGGCTGAATTTTTAATGTAAAAATGATGTGGGAAGTCCCGGGAAGATGGCTGTGCAAAACACGGCGCATTCCCCGGATACCCCCATATCTCAACGGATGAAGTCCGTAACTTCTAAAAGGAGGAAATTAACATGCAAATCACCGATCCCGTAGCAGATATGCTGACCCGTATCCGGAACGCAAACTCTGCAAAGCACGACACTGTGGATGTGCCCGCTTCTAATCTGAAGAAGGCAATTGCTCAGATCCTGCTGGACGAAGGCTACATTAAGTCCTTCGAGCTGGTAGACAACGGCAACCAGGGCGTTATCCACATCACCCTGAAGTACCTGGCTAAGAAGCAGCAGGTTATCACCGGCCTCCGCCGTGTGTCCAAGCCCGGTCTGCGCGTCTATGCCGGCGCTGATGAGATGCCCCGCGTCCTGAAGGGCCTGGGTATTGCCATCGTTTCCACTTCCCAGGGTGTTATGACCGACAAGAAGGCTCGTCAGCTGCATATCGGCGGCGAAGTTCTGGCCTTCGTGTGGTAAGGAGGAAAGCGAAATGTCTAGAATTGGTAAGAAGCCGGTTAATGTCCCGGCAAACGTAACCGTTACCATTGCTGATGGCAACGTAGTTACCGTAAAGGGCCCCAAGGGTGAGCTCACCCGTGCTTTCCACCCCGATATGATTCTGAAGCTGGATGGCAACGTACTGACCGTCGACCGCCCCGATGAGGAGCACCTGCACAAGAGCCTGCACGGCCTGACCCGTACCCTGCTGAACAACATGGTTGAGGGTGTTGAGAAGGGCTACTCCAAGGAGCTGGAAGTCAACGGTGTTGGTTTCCGTTGCGAAAAGAAGGGCACTCAGCTGGTAATGCGTCTGGGCTACTCCCATGAGGTCATCATGGACGAGATCCCTGGCATCACCGTAGAAGTTCCCACTCCCAATAAGATCATTGTCAACGGCATTGACAAGCAGGTCGTTGGCCAGTTTGCCGCAGAAGTCCGTGGCAAGCGTCCCCCCGAGCCTTACAAGGGCAAGGGTATCAAGTACACCACCGAAGTTATCCGCCGCAAGGTTGGTAAGACCGGTGGCAAGAAGTAATGGAGGTGTGCCGAAATGGTTAGTAAGATCGATAAGAAAGCTATGCGCATGAGACGGCATATCCGTGTTCGCGGCAAGGTCTCCGGCACTCCCGAGCGTCCCCGTCTGAACGTATTCCGCAGCAATGCGAACATCTATGCCCAACTCATTGACGATGTAAACGGTGTAACTCTGGTCTCCGCCAACACTCTGGAGAAGGCTTTTGAGGGTGCAACCGGCAATGCCGAAGCTGCCAAGAAGGTTGGCCTGCTGCTGGCTGAGCGCGCTAAGGAAAAGGGCATCAATGAGGTCGTATTCGACCGCGGCGGCTATGTATATCACGGCCGCGTTGCTGCTCTGGCTGAAGGTGCCCGCGAGGGCGGCCTGCAGTTCTAAGGTCAAGGAGGAAGAAAAATGGCTTACGAAAAGACTCCTAGAAATGAAGCTCCCGAGCTCATTGAGAAGGTCGTTTACCTGAACCGCGTCTCCAAGACCGTTAAGGGCGGCCGCGTTATGAAATTCTCCGCTCTGGTCGTCGTTGGCGACGGCAAGGGCACTGTTGGCTACGGCTTGGGAAAGGCTGCCGAAGTTTCCGAGGCTATTATCAAGGGCATCGCTGATGCCAAGAAGAATATGGTCAAGGTTTCCCTAGCAGGTGGCACCATTCCTCACGAGGTTACCGGCATCTACGGTGCAGGTAAGGTCCTGATGAAGCCCGCCCCTGAAGGTACCGGTGTTATTGCCGGTGGCGCTGTCCGGTCCGTTCTGGAAGCAGTTGGCATCAAGAACATCACTGCAAGATGCCT
>JAZKXS010000049.1:0-9664 GCA_045611745.1 Faecousia sp. | reverse complement strand
GGCGGTGCGGTCGGGCAAGACCGTATCCACCGTGGGCGGCTTTTTCCTTTGGAGTATGGCAAGCTTTGATCGTGAGGTTTTCGCCCTGTGCGGCAAAAGCGTATCGTCGCTCCGCAGAAATATCATCATCCATCTTGCAGCGTGGCTGGGAGGTGGATTTTTTATTACCGAGCATCGGGGCGAGAACAAGCTGGTTGTGCGCTGCGGTGAGAAAGAGAATGTTTACTATCTTTTTGGCGGTCAGGATGAGGGGTCGTATATGTCGGTGCAGGGCATTACCCTTGCCGGTGCGCTTTTAGATGAGGTGGCGCTGATGCCTCGTTCTTTCGTGGAGCAGGTTTGCGCAAGATGCTCTGTGATTGGCAGCAAAATGTGGTTTAACTGCAATCCTGCCGGCCCGGAGCATTGGTTTTACAAGGAATGGATATGTCGGGCAAGGGAAAAACGGGCGCTGCACCTGCATTTTACCATGGACGACAATCCCGGCCTTGACCCGGAGATCCGGGGGCGGTATGAACGGCTTTACCGGGGGGTGTTTTACGACCGGTATGTAAAGGGAAAATGGTGCTTGGCGGAGGGGCTTGTGTATGATTTCCGCCCGGAGAAGCACATTACCCGGGAGATCCCGCAGGGGCGGTACTACATATCTGTGGATTACGGAACGATGAACCCCTTTTCAGCCGGGCTTTGGTGCGTGGGGCAGGGGAAGGCGGTGCGTGTTCGGGAGTACTACTACAACGGACGGGAAAAGGGGAAGGCACTTACCGACGAGGAGTATTACCGGGCGATAGAACGGCTCGCTGGGGAAAGGGCAGTGGAGCAGGTGATCGTTGACCCGTCGGCGGCGTCCTTTATTGCGGTCATTCGCAGGCACGGGCGGTTTTCCGTGCGGAAGGCGAGAAATGAGGTGCTGCCGGGGATTTCCTTGGTGTCACAATACTTGCAGGCCGGGGTTTTGCAGTTTACATCGGATTGCAAGGATACTATTCGGGAGTTTTCCCTGTACTGCTGGGAGGAGGGTGGACGGGATACGCCGAAGAAAGAAAATGACCACGCAATGGACGATATTCGGTATTTTTGCAGCACGGTACTGCATAGGACGTTGAAAGTTGGCAATTGACAATTAACAACGAAAATTATCAACTATCAACTATCCATTATCAATTATATTTATGGGAGGAAAAAATGAGTATTTATCGGTATGAGGCGGCGTTTGGGGCGTCTGACAAGACCACAAAGGCCATGCGGCAGGCCATAGAAGCCTGGCAAAAAACCTACTACGGCACAGGGTCGGGTGACACCTGCCAGCGCATTGGCTATACAACAGTCAACAAAATGATCGGGGCGATGTTCGGGGAATATAAGCTCTCGGCTGACCCCAGCCTTGCACCTCTGGATTTGCAACGAAAGGAAGCCATGCAGCTTTTGCTCACCGGCGGCGAGTGCTTTATTAAGCCTTGTCCCACGCCGGTGGGCTTTGATTTTACTTTGATCCCACGGCAAAATGTACTGATTTTTGGTAGGGACAATCAGGGGAAGCCTTGCGACATCGGCACGGTGGAGCAGAGCATTCGGGGGAAGTTTTACTATACCCTTCTGGAGCGACGGTACACGGAAAATGGTCGCCTGACCATCGAAAATAAGCTCTACCGTTCCTCCAGCCGGGAAAATTTGGGCTGGCAGGTTCCTCTGAAGGAGCATCCTCTGTACGCCTCTTTGCCGGCAAAGTATGTTTTTGAGGCGCCCATTGGGCTGGGTTTGGTGCAGATGAAAATGCCAATGCTCAACTGCGTGGACGGCTCACCGGACGGGGTTGCAATTTTTGCGGCGGCGGTGAAGCTCATCGAAAACATCGACAAAAATGAACAGCAGCTTTGTGGCGAATTTGACCGTGGCCAGAGCCGTGTGTTTGCTTCCAGCGACCTGTTAGACGGAGAAAATGGCCTTGTGGATCATCTCTTTGTGGGACTTGACGAGAGCCCGGAGAATGTGGGCATTACCGTTTATTCTCCCCAGCTTCGGACGGAAGAATATCTTGCCCGGAAGCAGGAGTATCTGCGCAACGTGGAGAGTATGATCGGTCTGCGCCGGGGTATGCTCAGCGATGCCCAGGAGGACAAGCGCACCGCAACGGAAATTACCTCCAGCGCCGGAGATTTCAATTTGACGGTGATTTCCCTGCAGCAGGTTTGGGAGAGGGCAGTTCGGGAAACGGCGCTGCTTTGCCGGGAGCTGGCAAGTCTGTATGGCCTGCCGATGCCAAGTGTGAAAATATCCATTGATTGGGGCAACGGCGTGCTTTTTGACGAGGACAAGACCTGGGAGGATTACCGTCAGATGGTGAAGGACGGACTTCTTGCTCCGGAGGTGGCGCTTTCCTGGCGGTTTAATTTGCCTTGTGAAACGGAGGCGGACAGGGAAGCGATCCGGAAGAAGTATATGAATGCTTAATGCTGAATGCTGAATGCATAATGCATAATGCTTAATGCTGAATGCATTATGAATTATAAACGCAGATGAAGCGACCATCGTAAAAAAGCGTAGAAAGGAAGGAGAACACTATGAAACGGGAATTTTTGCAAAGCATTGCGGTAGGTGGGGAGAAGCTCCCCAAGGAGGTCATTGACGCCATTATGGCGGAAAACGGCCGGGACATCGAACACGCAAAGGGCGCGTATGCCCAATATGAAAGCCTGCAAAAGGAAAAACAGGCGCTTGAGGAACAGTTCGAAAATGTCCGGCTGCAGCACCAACAGGAACTCAAACAGCTTCAGTTTCAGCACATTTTGTCCGCATCCGTGAAAGCCCACAAGGGGCGCAGCGAAAAGGCCATTTTGGCCCTTTTGGATACCGACGCCCTGATGCAGCAGGAGGATGCAGCCGAGGCTGTTGCCGCAGCTGTGGAAAGCCTGAAGGAGAACCACCCCTATCTTTTTGAAGCAACCTCGTTTCCGCCCCCTTACGCACGGGGCGCCGGGGCAATCGCCCCACAGGAAGATGCCCCAACCACATTGGCAGGGGCGCTGAAAGAACGTTTTTTTGGAGAAAGGAAGTAAAAATTTATGGCAATTACACTTTTAGAAGCAAAGGTCGGTATGGCCGACAAGGTAGATCAGCAGGTCGTTGATATGTTCCGTCGCAGCAGCTTACTGCTGGACAATATGGTTTTTGACAATGTCATTTCCCCCGGCACCGGTGGCAGCACTCTGACTTACGGCTATTTGCAGCTCAAGTCCCCTGCAACGGCGGCTGTCCGTAATGTGGGCGACGAGTATGTACCCGGTGAAGCAAAGAAGGAGAAAAAGACCACCGGCGCCATCATTATGGGCGGCTCTTTCCAGATGGACAGAGTTCTGCAAAACACCGCCGGCGCTGCCGACGAGCTGGCATTCCAGGCAGAGCAGAAGATTAAGGCGACCGCCAATTATTTCCACAACCTGGTCATCAACGGCGCTGCCGAGGAAGAAGATGGCTTCGTGGGCGGCACTTTTGACGGTCTGCGCAAGCTCCTGGATGGCACTGCCAATGCGCTCAGTAGCAACGTGGACCTGACCACCTCTGAGAAGCTGGACGAGAACTACAACGCATTTTTGGACGAAATGGACGCCTTCATTTCTGCCCTCGACGGCACACCCACCATGCTGCTGATGAACCGCAGTATGCTCATTAAGCTGCGCGCCATCGCCCGTCGCGCAGGCTACTATGAGAGAAAGCTGGACGACTTCGGTCACACGGTAGAGACCTATGCCGGTATTCCCATGGTGGATATGGGTCAGTATTTTGACGGCGCAAAGGTTTCTGATGTTATCGCCACCGAGGGCGGCAAGACCAGCATTTACGCAGTTTGCATGGGTCTTGACGGCTTCCACGGCATTTCTCCCACCGGCGACGGTGTAATTCAGTCCTATCTGCCTGACCTTAACGCACCCGGCGCTGTTAAGACCGGTGAAGTGGAGCTGGTGGCAGGCGTTGCGCTGAAGAATACCCTCAAGGCCGCAGTTCTGGGCGGCATCGCAATCGCCGGCGTATAAGATAGGAGGCGCTGCCGTGACGGACTATGAATATTACATAAAGCATTACAGCATCAGAGTGATCCCGGAGAGCGCTTTTTGCGGTGCTGTTGCCCGGGCAAGGGTAATGCTGGACAATATCCTGGGCAGCTATAAGGCCAAAAGGTGCGCAGTTGCGGAGGAACTCGCCCTTTACCGTATGGCGGAGGAGATCTACTGGGACGATCAGCGCAATATGGTGCGGCAAAGTAAGGTGGGAAATGTCTCCGTTACCTACGCAGACACAGCTTCCCTGAAAAGAAGGCTTTACGAAATTGCGTCCTCCTATTTGCGTATCTACCGGGGGGTGGCGCAGTGATGTACCACCTGTGCCGGGATACGGTAACGATTTTTAGGAACAATACTGCCACGGCGCTGCAAGGGTGCTGCCTGCAAGAGAAAAAGATGCAGAAAATGGACAGCACCGGCACTTGGGGAGAAAACACTTTTCTCCTCATTGTGCCAAGCCACTTTCCTATCTGCCCCGGTGACAAGGTCTGCCGTGGAGAGAATGGGGAGAAAATGACTATTTATGAAGTGACGCCCTGTTACATGGCCGGGAAGCTTTGCCACTGGGAAGGAAGGGGACGCTGATATGCTGGAGAAAATGAAAAGCTTTGTCCTTTCCTATCCCGGTTGGGAAGCTGGAAAACTCCTTTTTATAGACCATACCAATGGCCTTTCCGGTAGCGGCGGCCTGTTTCCCGAAGGGGTGACGGAGGTTGCTTTCCGGGAGGATATTCTTGGCAACCGGGAGGGGGATATGCGCTTTACGGTGGCCCTTTACCGCTGCGGCGCAGAGGAAGAAGGGGACGCCAAGTGGCTTCTGGATTTCCAGAACTGGGTCGCCCGGCAATGGGCATTGGGGAAAGCCCCTTCTTTTGGCGATGTACCCCAAAAAGAACGGCTCTATGCCGAAAAAGGCAGGCTATCCAAGCGGCGTGATGCCGGGAATTTGTATAGCGTACTGCTGACTGCAGAATTTACGAAAATATATGAGGTGAATGAAAATGGCGAAAATTGAACGAAAGTACCTTGCCCATTACATCAATACGGCCTTGCCCGGTGAGGATGCAAGCTACGAACGGCTGGGCAAGGATTTGGAGGAATTTAAGGCAGAGCTGTCTGCCCAGGTGGAGCGCAAGAACAATATTATGGGTCAAAGTCGGGTGGTGATCTCCGGCTATGAAAAGACCGCTTCCGTAGATACCTACTATGCAGACCCGGATACCGCCCTCTTTGCCCGCTTGCAGGGCATCATTGACGAGGATCTGGTGCTGGATGATTTGCAGGCAGATGTGGTGGAGGTAAAGCTTTGGGGTCAGCTTACCCAGGGCGCATATCCTGCGGTGAAGGAAAAAATCTACATTGAGGTAAATGGCTACGGCGGTGACACTACCGGCTATCAGATCCCCTTTACCATTCACTATACGGGAGAAAAGACCGTTGGTGTATTTGATGTAAGAACCAAAATCTTTACAGAAAGCTAAGTTTTTCTAAGGGCAAGGAGGAAAGAAATGGAGAAAATACAGTTTGACAGCGGTATGCAGCGCTTCCGGATTAACGGCAATGGGGTGCTGACCTTTAACCCGGCAGACCCCAATCTTTATTCAAGGCTTCAAAATATGGGGGCGCGCCTGCCGGAAATTGAACAAATGCTTTCCGGCCACGAGGGGCAGGATGTGATCACATTGATGGCGCTGGCAGACCGGGAAATGAAAAAAGAGCTAAATGCCGTATTTCCCGGCAATGATTTTGAAACGCTGCTTTCCGGGGTGAACCTGCTGGCCATAACGGGCAGCGGAAAGACGGTGCTGGAAAACTTTATCGATGCCCTGACACCGATTTTGTGCGCCGGGGCGGAGAAATGCGCCCAGCATTATGCCCGGGAGGCGATGGAGCAGGCGCAGGCACGCAGAGGGACACAATGCTAAATTGCTATTTATTGCCCAAAAGCGCCACCATAGGCGGAAAATGCTATGCCCTGCATTGTGATTTTCGGGATATTTTAGAGATTTTCTCCTACTTTGGCGACCCGGAGCTGCCGGACTTTGTCAAATGGCGGATCGCCCTGGGGCTTTTTTACGGGGCGGAAATTCCTGTGGAGCATCAGCAGGAGGCAATGGCCTATTTTACGGAATTTGTTACCGGGGGCAATAAGGGTACGGAAAAACCTGCCCCCCAGCTTCTTTGCTGGCAGCAGGACGGGCCTATCATCATCGGGGAGATCAACCGTGTGGCAGGCTGCGAAATTCGGGAAAAGGAATTTTTGCATTGGTGGACATTCCTATCCTGGTTTCATGCTGTGGGAGAAGGACCCCTTGCCTTTTTGGTTTCGCTCCGGGATAAGCTCCGTCGGGGACAGAAATTAGAGCCCTGGGAGGAAAGCTTTTACCGGGAGAACCGGGAAAAGGTGGACATCGCCCGGCGTTATACCCCAGAGGAGCTGCGCCAAAGAGAAAAGCTCCTTGCCCTTTTGGACGGGCAGAAAGAGCAGGTGAATTAGTTGGATTCCATGAAGGATATTATTTTTGATACCACAGAGGCCACCCAGGAGCTGCGGAAAGAGACAAAGGCCTGGGCAAGTGTACTTTTGTCCTGCGCAAATGCCTTAAACGGTCTTTTTGGTAAGGTTAAGACAACGGTAAAGACCGTGGAAAAGCAGGCGAAGCGGACGGTGACGGCCTTTGATAAGCTGAATCGCCTGGAGCAAAAAGAGGAGACCGTCACCACCACCGTCACCACCCAGCAGGGGGCGCTACAAACCCTGCAGGAAAAATTTGCCGGGGTGATGACATTTATAAACGGAGCGATTTCCAATTTCGAGACCGTGGCCATCGGGGTGCTGCAAAAGATCGCCTCCTGGGACAGCCAAGGAATTTTGCAGGGACTTAGCAACCTGACTGCCGGCATAACGGCGGTGCAGACCTTGCTGAAAAGTGACCTGTCTATGGTGCTGTGGCTGGGAGCCATCAGCGCCGGCATTTCCGCCGCCAGCAGCTGCCTTAGCGATCTTTTTACTGCGCTGACCAGTATTACAGGCGCTTTTTCCGGCATAGGCGCTGCCTCCAGCCGGGTATGGAACGCCGTCAGCTCCCTGTGGAATGGGGCGGCAAATTGGTTTTCCGGCAAGATTTTAGACCCCATTACCTCTTTTACAAAGAGTACGGTCAATCTTCTCATCGGACTGCTCAATGCCGCCATTGCGGCAGGCGCAGCGGCCATCAATGCGGTGGGAAAGATATTAAATGTCTTTTCCTTTTCCATTCCGGATTGGGTGCCCCTTTTGGGCGGAAAGCGTTTCGGCTTTTCCTTTCCCACCATTACTGCGCCAAAGATCCCGTATCTTGCCCAAGGCGCAGTGCTGCCGGCAAACAAGCCCTTTTTGGCGGTGGTGGGTGACCAGAAGCACGGCACCAATGTGGAAGCGCCTCTGTCTACCATTCAGGAGGCGGTGTCGCTGGTGCTAAACGATCAGATGGTTGCCATCACCGCAGGCTTTGAAGCGTCGGTGGCGGTGCAAAGAGAGATTTTGGAGGCGGTGCTGGGCATTTCCATCGGTGATGAGGTCATCGCCAATGCCAATGACCGCTACCGCAGCAAAATGGCGATCGCCAGAGGAGGTGCGCTGTGAATGAGATAACTTGGCTTTATGCCATTGACGGCAAGCCCCTGCTTATGCCCGATGCCGGGGTGGAAATGCGTTTTAGCGATTTGGACTCCGGGGAGTCGGGTCGTGACGAAAGTGGCTTTATGCACCGCATCGTCAAGCGAAAAAGGGTGGCAACCTGGAGCTTTGCCTACGATGCCCTGAGCCAGCAGGAGTATAGCTATATGCTCTCTATTTTGCCTGAGGGCGGGAGCTTTCTTTTTACCTACCCAGACCCGGAAAACCCCGCCCAAAGCAAGACCACCGAGGCCTACCTTTCCCAGTACAGCATTACCTGGCAATCGGCAAAAACCGGACTATACCGGAATTTCAAGTTTGATATTATCCAGTGTTAGGAGGGCAGATGATGAAAACACACAGCATTTTACTGCCCGACGGCAGAGTGCTTACATCCGGCGCCCAAGGCGCTGCTATTTTAAGTGCGAAGCTCACACGAACGGTCAATGCCGGAAATGAGCTGACCGTGGGAAGTGTCTGCAGCGCCTTTGCAGAGCTGGAGATTATGGACACAGGGGGCATTTGCCCCCTACAGGCAGGGGAAGAATTTACCCTGTTTTTGGGAGATACCCAGCTTGGCATTTTTACTGTGGAGAACCCTGTGCGCAAGGGCGCTACCAGATTTTCCGTTACTGCCTATGACCGGGTAGCGCGGCTGGATGTGGATTTGGAAAAGTGGCTGGAATCCCTGGACGGCTGGCCTTATCCCTTGGAGGAATTTGTGGGGATGGTCTGCCAAAAGTGCGGTGTAGAGGCCAATTTTACGGATCTTCCCAACGGCATTTTTCCGGTGCAAAAGTTTCCGTCAGTGGGGGTTACAGGCCGTCGGCTTCTTGGCTGGGCGGCGCAAATTATGGGTCGGTTTTGCCACGCAAAGGCGGACGGCACATTGGAATTTGCCTGGTACACCCCGGCAGAAAAGGAAATCGCACCCCAAAATGGGGAAAATGCCGTTGGCTTTTTTGCCGGCAGCCTGAAGCTTAACGACTACTGGGTTTTGCCGGTGGACAAGGTGCGCATCTCCGGTACAGATACAGATGTGGGTCTGATCTATCCCGACAGCGACGGCAAAAACGTCTACTGCATAAAGTCAAATCCCTATTTAGGCGGCGGAGAGGAAAGCCTGCCTGTGGCGGAGCATTTGCATAGCCTTTTGTCCGAAATGACCTATACTCCCGGCTCTGTGGTCGTGCCGGCCGGATATTTTCACCCGGGGCAGCGTGTAACCATTGCCGACAGCAACGGAAACACCTTCCAAATGCTTATCATGACCGCCGTATCCAATGGACAACGGGAGACCTTGTCCTGCGCCGGTTCTTATAGCCGGGAAAGCGTCACGGCGATGAACAATCAGACCATGGAAAGCATCGCCGGCAAGGTGCTGGAGCTGCGCACCGATGTGGAAGGACTAAAGGCGGTGAACCGAAACGCAGATGATTACGCAGCGCTATCGCTGACGGTGGAGGGCATTTCTGCCGAGGTCAGCCGTCAAAAGGGGAACGAGGAGCAGTTTAAGGAAGAACTGACCCGCGTTGCCCAAACGGCAGACAGCCTTTCTTTGCAGGTGGAGAAAATAAATGAAAACGGCGGCGGAAAAATCGTCACCGCCACCGGCTATGTGTTTGACGAAACGGGACTGCATATCAAAAAGGCCGGCGAGGAAATGGAAAACAAGTTAGACCATACCGGTATGCACGTGGGTCGTGGGGGAGAGGTCATTTTACGGGCAAATGCCGCAGGCGTGCTGGCAACGGACGTGCAGGTAAATAACTTTCTGATTGTTGGCAGCCACGCCCGGTTTCAGGATTATATGGGCGGCACCGGCTGCTTTTATTTATAAACATTTGTAAACAAAGCGGGACGGGAAACCCGTCCCCTATGAGAAAAGGGACGATATTTAGGGTGTCTTTGCATGCAAGGAAATTGAGAGTTGAGAGTTGAGAGTTGA
>JAZKXS010000048.1:0-1461 GCA_045611745.1 Faecousia sp. | reverse complement strand
AACCTGGACACCAAAGATCTGCTCAACAGCAGCCTTGATCTCGGTCTTGTTGGCGTTAACGTCAACCATGAAGACGTACTTCTTGTCAGCAACGCCAGCCATGGACTGCTCGGTGATGTCAGGTCTTCTGATGATATCGTAAGCGTTCATTATGCGAATACCTCCTCGATCTTGGCCAGAGCAGCCTGATCGACAACCAGCTTGTTAGCGTTGACGATGTCGTAAACGTTCAGCAGGTTGGCGAAGGTGACCTCGCAGCCGGGGATGTTGCGGCCGGACTTGACGACGTTTGCGTCAGCAGCAGCAGTGACAACCAGAGCCTTGCCCTCAGCGCCGACGGCCTTCAGGAACTTAGCGAACTCGGAAGTCTTGGGAGCCTCCATCTTGATGGAGTCGATTACGATCAGGTTTGCCTCAGCGACCTTAGCGCTCAGAACAGACTTCAGAGCCAGACGGCGAGTCTTCTTGTTCAGAGTGTAGGAGTAATCGCGGGGCTTGGGAGCGAAGACGATACCGCCGTGGGTCCACTGGGGAGCACGGATGGAGCCCTGACGGGCGCGGCCGGTACCCTTCTGACGCCAGGGCTTACGGCCACCGCCGGAAACCTCAGCGCGGGTCAGAGCGGACTGAGTGCCCTGACGCTTGTTAGCCAGGTGATTCTTGACAACGTCGTGAACCACTGCGCTGTTGGGAGCAATGCCGAACACAGCTTCGGACAGTTCGATCTCGCCAACCAGCTCGCCGGACATATTGTAAACATTAGTCTTAAGCATGATTTAAGATCTCCTTCCTTAAGCGTTTCTAGCGGAAGCCTTCTGGGGGTTACGACCGGAAGCCTTCTGGGGATTCTTGCTGATGCCAGTCTCAACATTCTTAACACGGTTGTTCTTAACAGTGTTGCGGATGTAAACCAGACCGCCCTTGGGGCCGGGGATGGCGCCGCGGATAACGATCATGTTCAGCTCTGCATCAACCTTGACAACATCCAGGTTCTCGATGGTGACCTGAACATTGCCCATCTGGCCTGCGCCGATCTTACCGGGGAAGATACGGGACTGGCCGGAAGTAGCGCCCATAGAACCAGCGTGACGATGGACAGGGCCACCACCGTGGGTCATGGGAGTGCGGCCTGCACCGTGACGCTTGATAACGCCCTGGTAGCCATGGCCCTTGGAAATGCCGGTGACGTCGATCTTGTCGCCAGCAGCGAAGGTATCAGCCTTAACTTCGTCGCCAACGTTCATGTTAGCAGCGTCTTCCAGCTTGAACTCCTTCAGGTACTTCTTGGGAGCAACGCCAGCCTTCTTCAGGTGGCCTGCTTCGGGCTTGCTCAGCTTCTTCTCAGCGATATCGCCGAAGCCCAGCTGAACAGAAGTGTAGCCGTCAGTTTCTACGGTCTTCTTCTGAGTGACGACGCAGGGACCTGCTTCCACGACGGTAACAGGAATGACCTTGCCGCTC
>JAZKXS010000047.1:0-1097 GCA_045611745.1 Faecousia sp. | reverse complement strand
GGAAAGCACATCCGATATGTTCGCTTCTGTGGATGCCGCTATCGGCTCAATCGAAAATCAGATCCGCAGAAACAAGACCCGCTTGGCCAAGCGTCTGCGTAAGGATGCATTTGTACGCACTGCAGATGAGACTTCCTTTACTGCAGAACCCGCTGAGGATGAGCTGAGTATCGTCCGTATGAAGGGCTTCTACTTCAAACCCATGACCCGTGAAGAGGCAGTGATGCAGATGAACCTTTTGGAGCACAACTTCTTCGCCTTCCGTGATGAGGATAACGGCGGTACATTTGCCGTGGTTTATAAGAGAAACGACGGCGGTTACGGCCTGATCGATGACATTCCGTAATAGAATGATTTCCATATTTTGGAGGTCCGAAAGGACCTCCAAAATTTTTTGAAAAAAGTCGAAAATAGTGCTTGACAAATAGGGTGTGGAGTGATAATATATCCAAGCGCTCGGGCGAAAGACCAGTGAACACCACAAAACAAAAAGAAATTTGAAAAAACTTGAAAAAAGTTCTTGACAAATGGTTTTGAATGTGGTAACATAAGCAAGCTCACCGCGAGAGCGGAAAGCTTAAAACTGTACCTTGTAAATTGAATAACGCAAAGACGAACAAGTAACACCTTGGACAATTAATGAATTGTTTAAGTTTCGAGTAAAATCGAATTTAAGCCAACGAAAATTCTTGAGTAAAATTTGCTAGAGCAAATTACTTGAAAAAGATTTGAGCAGCGAAAGCTGTTTAGATAACATTTTTTGAGAGTTTGATCCTGGCTCAGGACGAACGCTGGCGGCGTGCCTAACACATGCAAGTCGAACGGGGTTAATTCCTTCGGGGATTAACTTAGTGGCGAACGGGTGAGTAACGCGTGAGAAACCTGCCTTTCAGTGGGGGACAACAGTTGGAAACGACTGCTAATACCGCATAATGTACTTTGAGGGCATCCTCGAAGTACCAAAGCTTTATGTGCTGAAAGATGGTCTCGCGTCTGATTAGCTAGATGGCGGGGTAACGGCCCACCATGGCGACGATCAGTAGCCGGTCTGAGAGGATGAACGGCCACATTGGGACTGAGATACGGCCCAGACTCCT
>JAZKXS010000046.1:0-1907 GCA_045611745.1 Faecousia sp. | reverse complement strand
GGTTCGACCTTTCATCAGGGCATCAAACGCCTTTTGTACCTGCATTTCCGTCCGTGTGTCGATAGAAGAAGTTGCCTCATCCAAAATAAGCATAGGTGGCAGGCAAAGCATTACTCTTGCGATACACAAAAGCTGTTTCTGTCCTTGGGAAATATCTCCGCCCATTTCGCCGATCACAGTATCATAGCCCTTAGGCAGACGCTTTATAAAGCTGTGGACACGAGCCTGTTTTGCCGCTTCTATAATTTCCTCATCAGTAGCATCCGGGCGACCCATTGCAATGTTTTCCCGGATCGTGGCGTTTTTCAGCCATGTATCCTGCAGAACCATACCAATACAGCCACGCAGGTCACTGCGAGACATCTCTTTTGTATTGACACCGTCTAAGGTTATCGTTCCCACATCCGGGTCATAAAAGCGCATCAGCAAATTAATCAAAGTGGTCTTACCGCATCCGGTTGGGCCGACAATGGCGATCTTCTGACCGGGAGCAACATTTAAGTTAATATTTTGCAGCAGGGGTTTTTCCGCAGTATAGGCGAAAGACATATCCTTTATTTCTACCCTACCCTGCACATTTTCACAAATGGCAGATTTTTTTGGGTCAGGTGTCATCTCCGGAGCATCCAACAGCTCAAACACACGGCCGGCGCAGGCAATGGAATTTTGCAATTCCGTCACAACGCCGGAAATTTCATTAAAGGGCTTTGTATACTGGTTGGCATAATTTAGAAAACTGGTTAGATTACCAACCGTAATGCCGCCACCAATGGCCATCAGTGCGCCCACAAATCCAACACCGGCATATACAAGGGCATATATAAATCGAGTGGACGGATTGGTCAGGGACGAAAAAAAGATCGCACGTAGAGAATATTTCGCAAGCTCGTCATTTGCTTCGTCAAACTGCTTAAGAGAAGCACTCTCATGGCCAAAAGCCTGTACTACCTTAATGCCACCCACCGTCTCGTCAATGATAGCCGTCTGCTTGCCTCGGGAGGCAGTTTGCGCCTTAAACATATCATATGTGCTTTTTGCTATATATTTGGCAACCAGTAACGACAGCGGTGTAACAAGCACCACCACAAGAGCGATCTTCCAGCTTGTTACCAGCATAAATAATAGCGTGCCGAGAATGGTCATAACACCGGAAAAGAACTGGCTAAAGCCCATCAGCAGGCCGTCAGAGAATGTATCTACATCAACAACGACCCGACTGACAATATCACCTTTAGAAAACCTATCCAAATAAGAAAGTGGGAGCTTTTGGATATGACCAAAGGCGTCGTTGCGGATATCCCGGGACACACGGTAAGTAATCGAGTTGTTCATTTGGCTCATCAACCAGTGGGCGCAACCGGAAACCAATGTGCAAATCAGCACTGCCGTTAAGTAAAAACCGACTTTTTCAAAATCCACCTTGCCAGCTTCCAGCATATAGTCGATGGCACTGCCTACAAACACAGGAATGGCCAGCGATGCCGCTACGGAAACCACGGCCAGCAGCAATGATAGGCAGACGAACACCCAATATTTACGGATATACAGGAGGATACGGCGGATTATGGTGCTTTGCTTTTGATTATTATGCATTTTCCGTCACCTCCTGTGGAAATTGGGTGCGGTAGATTTCACGATAAACCGAGCAATTCTTGAGCAGTTCATCGCTTGTTCCCTTTCCGACCAACTTACCGTCCTCAAGCACGAGAATCAGATCCGCATTACGCACGGAGGCAGCACGTTGGGATACGATAAAGGTGGTAGGCCTTGGATTCAGAGAAGAAATGGCGCTGCGCAGAGCGGCATCTGTTGCATAGTCCAATGCAGATGCGCTGTCATCTAAAATGAGAACAGCAGGTTTTCTCACCAATGCCCGAGCAATGGAAAGGCGCTGTCTTTGACCACCG
>JAZKXS010000045.1:0-4812 GCA_045611745.1 Faecousia sp. | reverse complement strand
TCCATAGAGACGCTTACAGGCGTACCGTTTTCTTCTTCCGCTTTCAGTATAGCTTCAACACTCTGTGTGGTAGAATTAATGATAACATCAGCGCCAAGGGGCTTTATTTTTTCTGCGATCTCATCGGATAATACCGAGGTGATTACACGAGCGCCAAAGGCTTTTGCCATAGGAATGGCAACGGAGGCAAGTCCGCTCGCTCCTGCAGGGATAAAGGCGGTCTGCCCAGACTGCAGATGACCTTCGATAAACAAATTCAAATAAGATGTTGCGTACGCTTCGGGCAAAGCCGCTGCCTCTGCCATAGAAAGTCCCTTGGGGATGGGCATAAGCATATCGTATTTTACTGCCACATATTCGGCATAGCCACCGCCGCCCAAGAGTGCGCAAACACGGTCTCCAAGCTTCCAATTTGTGACAGCGCTGCCTACCTGAACGATCACACCTGCGATCTCCAGACCCATCCATTCGGGACAGCCTGCAGGGGAGGGATATTTGCCTTGACGCTGCAGCAGATCCGCACGGTTGAGCGCTGCTGCGTGAATTTTAACAAGCACCTCGTCGTCTTTGATTACCGGATCGGCAACGTCAGACCATACGAGATTTTTATTTTCATCAACAAGAATCGCTTTCATTTAAGACTCCTTACAAATTATGACTCTTTATGTATTCATCCATTCTGATGCCGACGGGTGTGGTTTTTGGAACGTAATTTTCCGGAATATTGCCAATTTCCAGTTTTAATCCGTCATACATCGGTTTCATATCCTCTTGCTTTAGTCCCGTCAGTGCAAGCACCTTGGAATTATCGGTAATGCGGCGGAACAATCTTGCGTATTCCAGCTGCCAACGCACATTAATGCTTTCTTCGGGGCTGAGGATTTTAAGATAGTCCTCTTTGTCTACCCACACTGCCTCAAGACCTACAAGCTTGCGGTAATATTCAGCGATCTCTTCCCAAGTCCTGTATTCGGAAGAACATACGTTGTAAAATTCCCGTTTTGCTTCTTCCTTGAACAAAATATGGGCAATCATTTTTCCTACATCACCGCCCCAGCTGAGGGTTGCGGGCTTATCCTTTGCCTGAATGGGAAGAACAACCTTTTTGCCCGTTAAGGCACGTCCTACACAGTCACTAAATTCCAACGTAACGAGCTGAAGCCGCATAGTTGAAAAGGTCGTTGCCGGGCGCACCACCGTCCAGTTGTCGTAGTCGGAATCTACCAAAAGATCCTCGTTCTGTGCCTTGTAAATACAGTAATCGTGAGAGGCTTTCAATACTTCGTCCTCTGAACTGTCCCAAAGACGGGGAGAGGTCTCCTTGATCGGCTGCTCTTTATCGTCGTAAATGCGGCATGAGGAGAGGAAAAGATAGTGCTTCGTGTTCTCTAAAAAGAGCTTATAATAATCAGCAAAATCGTATCTTCCGTAATCCATAAAGTTTACGATACCGTCAAACTTTTCTTTCAGCAGATCTTCAAGAAATGCCTTGTCAAATGCGTTTCCCTGTATATACTTGGCATTTACTTTCCACGGGGCGGTTTCGTCTAAGCCTACACCGGTAACTGCATAATTTAGATTCACAAGTTCGGGAACAAGATATCTTCCCATTGCTCCCGTAGCGCCCAATATTAGAACCTTTTTCATTTTTATAGTCTCCTTTTGTATGTCAGATCTCGTCCGGATACATTGGTAGAATATGTTTTTATTAGCGGTGGCTGGGGCCCAGGGTTCTGCCGCCGTCTACAATGATGTTCTCACCGGTGATGTAATCCTGGTAGGCGAGGAAGAGGACGGTATCTGCAATGTCACGGGGTGTACCGCATATTCCATCTTCACCAATATAGGTCATATGCAAATCTCTTACGCCACTTCGTGCAATCGCACCGGGAGAGATGGCGTTGACGCAGATGTTATATTCTCCCACTTCCATTGCAAGGGCCTTTACCATACCGATCATACCTGCTTTTGCTGCTGCATAATCTACCCGATCGTACAAGCCGCATACGGCGGCAATGGAGGAGATGTTGATGATCTTACCATATTTTTGTGCGATCATAGAAGGCAGAACGGCTTGTGCGCAGTGCATTGCGCCTTTGAGATTTGTGTCGATCACAAAATCCAGAGTGGACTGTTCCGCGTCTACAAAACGAGTCAATTTTTTCAGCAGGGCAGCACTTCCGCCTGCATTATTGACCAGAAAATCGATTTTTCCAAAGCGTTCTACTGCTTCGCCGACATATGCGAAAATCTTTTCTCTATCCCGCACGTCGCAAACAGCCAGCAGCGCCTCTACGCCCAAGGCACGGATCTCCTCGACGGTCTGTGCAGCTGCTTCTTCGTTATAATCGCAAACGACTACATTGGCTCCGTTTTTTGCAAAAGAAAGCGCAATCTCTTTACCCATATTTTTGCCGGCACCTGTGACCATAGCGGTGCGTCCTTCAAACAGTTTCAATTTATTTCACCTCATATGTTTCTTTGTATATTGTCAATAATTTCACGGACAGCTTTCAGTTGGGGCTGCTCTACAAAGCTCTGGTTATCATATCGGTCTACGCAAAAAGCGATATGACCGCCGAGAATCGGATTGACAATGCGAGAAAGTGTTCCGGCTGCACCGTTGGCGTGATAAGTAACCGGCGTTTTGACTTCTTTTTTCAGCGCCATCATAGCACGGATGCTTTCGTGGAGATCGTCCTCGTTTTCTGCTACGGTCACGATCTTGATAATATCAGGATTTCTCTGCTCCAGGAAAAGGGCAAGCTCCACCACCTGATCGCTGGTCATAGGAATACCGGGGTGGCAGGAGAGGAGAACCTCACGATCCATGGCGTGGATCTGTTCGATCAGATCGCACTGACGGGCAATGATCTTTTCGTCGGTGATCACTTCCTTGGGGTTTCCTTTGGTGAAGGAGTACTTATCTTCGCCATAGAATCCGCTTTTTGAGGGATGGTGGAAGGTATAGCCCTGCATATCGATGCCGGCTGCGCCTGCTTTCACTGCCCGCAAAAGACTTTCAACACGTGCCTGCTCTAAGGCTTCCAAATCTGCATCGGCAGGGGTGCTGCAATAGTTTAATGCAAGGATGGGAAGATTGGTGCAGTTCATAATGGTTGCAAGTTGGGTATCATCTAAGTGGGTAATCCATTCCATGTGCAGATCGAACATGGATGCTCCGTCAAAAATGTAATTTTTGATCTCGGAGATAACACCTGCCATAGTGGATTGATTGATCACTCCGGCGAGGGCAGGAGCGTTTAATTGTGAGACTTTTTGTTTCATACACTCACCTCCATAAAAAAAGTATAGCACATATCTTTTCCTGCGGAAATATCAAATCTGCTACAATTTATCAAATTTGATACAAACTTATTGCTTGTTTTTCTGTTTTATGATATGATATTCCGCATAAAGATGGAGGTTTGTGTAAAAATGAATATAGATTTTTTATCAAATTTGGTCATCACAAAGGTGCTCTCGGTGTCCACCATGTATTCTCCTCAAAATAAGAAGCTCAAGAGAACTGACCGTCCCCACTGGGCAGTTGTCTGCAAATACGAAGGGGAAACCATTTATGCTTCCGGCGACAATCATATTTTGTCAGACAGCAACCATATCGTCATTCTTCCAAAGGGCTGCGACTATGAATGGCAATGTACGCAAAAGGGACATTTTTGCATTATTGATTTTGAAAGCGAAGCTACCTACGCAAGTCCTGTTTCTTTTCCTGTTCGAAACGGAGAGAAAATATTAAAAATGTTTAAAACATTGGAATACAAACGAAATCTCAACGGACCGATGGTTGAACTGGAGAGTATTCACGACACCTATTCCATTTTGTTGGCTATCACGCAAACGGCGCCCGAACGGTATCTTCCTACACAGAAGCATCAAAAGATCGCAGATGCTGTGGAGTATATTTCCAATCATTATAATGAGCCCCTTACCAACGACCAACTTGCCGAAATTGCAGGCGTATCAACGGTATATTTCAGAAAATTATTCACAAGCATTATGGGCGTTTCACCCATTACATTTGCCCATAATCTGCGCATAGAAAAAGCCAAGGAAATGCTCAAAAGTGACTACGGTTCTCTGTCGGATGTGGCCAGATCCCTTGGTTATCCCAGCCTTTACGATTTTTCCAGAGATTTTAAGAAGCATACCGGGTTTGCGCCTTCAAAATATGAAGGCAAATAAGGAGAACACATCTGCGTGAATACCATACCAACAAAAATACCACCCCGAAGGGGTGGTATTTTGTGTTGGTGGACTTGAGGAGATTCGTTTAATCAAGGATCGGCTCCGTCGAGCCGTCGCCGGCAACAGTCCACCGGACTGTTGCATTTTGACCATTCGAATCTCCTCTGTGTGAATACCAATACCAAAAAGAAAACCACCCTTCTGGGTGGATTTCCTTTTGGTGGACTTGAGGAGATTCGAACTCCCGACCCCCACAATGCGAATGTGATGCGCTCCCAACTGCGCTACAGGCCCAAAAGTATTACATATTATACGCAACTTGCGTGGAAAAGTAAAGTGCTTTTTGTATAATTCCCGGAAAAAGCAACAGGATAAGGAAAACTGTTCCAAAGGAGACGCGCCTATGCTCATCCCGTTCTTTCGCACGCTTATCCTGTATCTCTGCATCATCCTGGCGGTGCGGCTGATGGGTAAACGGCAGGTGGGGGAGATGCAGCCCGCCGAGCTGGTGGTCACCATCCTGGTGTCCGCCGTAGCGACCGTGCCCATGCAGGAACTGGACATTCCGCTGGCACACGGCCTGATCCCGGTTTTCACCCTTAT
>JAZKXS010000044.1:0-7382 GCA_045611745.1 Faecousia sp. | reverse complement strand
ACAAAGCTCCACGAGGAGGTCGTGCGTACCACGTTAGCTGACGCCATCGCAAAATACACCGAGCAAACACCGAAAGGCGAATTTGTCCTTGTGGTCGCCGGCGCGCCGGAAAAGGAAGCCGAAGTTATCACAGAAGATACTATCCTTTCCCGACTGCAATCCCTCATCGACAGCGGTCTCTCCAAAAAAGATGCCATTAAACAAACCGCCGCCGAACTCTCCCTCCCCAAAAATGAGGTTTATGACATCTCGCTAAAGCTTTTAAAAACCGGCCTTTGAAATTTCAAAGGCCGGTTTTATCATTTATTCATCTCACGAATACAGTCGGCGCAAATGGTTTTGCCCCGAAACTCCTTAAGTCCCCGATTGTTGCCGCAAAACAGGCAGATCGGCTCGTGCTTGCGAATTACGATCTCATTTTCATTCATGCTAATCAGCAGTGAATCCCGTTCTGCAATCCCCATAATACGACGGATCTCTATCGGCAGCACAATTCTCCCCAGCTCGTCCACCTTGCGGACAATTCCGTTATTGTACATATTTATCTCCTGCACTTTCTCTTAATCGAATTATTTTTATTATAATACCAAGTAACCAATATTTTGTCAAATAGTTTCTCATCTTTTCATAAAGATTTTATGTGCTTGGCAATTACCTGCCTGCGTACAATGTCCCAGGGAGGTATCGGTATGATTATGAGTTATATTTTTGCAGGCAGCCTTATACTATCCATTCTTTCTGCAGCGCTGACGGGAAACAGCTCTGCTTTGGCAGCAGCAGTGTTTCAGGGCGCTCAAAGCGGTATAACCCTTGCCATTTCCATCGCAGGTGCTTTATGTCTTTGGACAGGAGTTGGGTATTTGATGGAAAAAACCGGCATCAGCCATGGTCTTGCCCGGCTGCTCTCTCCCCTATTATTTCGCATTTTCCCATCTGCCAAAAACGATTCTTCCCTTGCCGGCAGTCTAAGCGCCAATGTCTGCGCAAACTTTTTGGGACTGGGTAACGCAGCAACGCCTATGGGCATTGCCGCAGCAGAACGCCTTGCCAAAAACACAAACAGTGTTGCATCCAATGAGCTATGCCGCCTCATCGTCCTCAACACTGCATCCATTCAGCTTATTCCCTCTACCGTTGCCGCATTGCGAAGCTCTTACGGCTGCGCTACGCCCTTTGATATTCTGCCTGCAGTTTGGCTAACCAGTTTATGCTCCGCAGGACTTGGCCTGACGGCCGCTTTTCTGTTGGGAAAGGTTTGGCACAAATGACGGATTATATCGTTCCTCTGATTTTGCTTTTTACATCCCTTTGGTCTCTGCGAAAAAAAGAAAATACATATGATCTGTTACTAACCGGCGCAGCCCAAGGATTAAAGCTTTTAATGACGCTCATCCCCACACTCATTATCCTACTCACCGCCGTAACAATGCTCCGATCCTCCGGCGCATTGACGCTCTTAGGAAAACTGCTTTCGCCCCTATTTTCGATCCTTGGTATTCCGTCAGAAACCGCGCTTTTGGTTTTGGTTCGTCCCATCAGCGGCAGCGCAGCGCTGGCAGTGGGCGCAGATTTGATGGCACGGCACGGTGTGGATTCCCAAATCGGCCGCACGGTAGCTGTGATGCTTGGGTCAACAGAGACCACATTTTACACCATAAGCGTCTATTTCGGTGCAGTTGGTATTAAAAAAACACGTTATACCGTCATTGCCGCATTGATTGCAGACCTTGTAGGCTTCATCACTGCCGCATTGACCGTTCGCATTTTCTTTCAATAAATGAGGGGTTGCACAATGTGCAACCCCTTGTTTTAGCGATAATATACGTACTTTGCAAAGTGGGGATAATCTTCCATCAAATCCGCCAGCGTAGTTCTGCTCTGTGCTCCCGGGTCCTTAATTAAAAAGCCACCGGCCTTCAAGCTGTTTCCGCCACTGTAACCGTAAACGACTGCCCAATGCTGGCCACCGCTTTTTGTAGTAAAACCGACAATAACAGGCTTTCCGGCAAGCAGATAATCGTAGATTACCTGCAAATCCAGGCCGCTTGTCACGCCAACGTAATTTTCAGGCCAATAAAGACTCCCCGAAGATGTATAGCTTAGTTTTTTTGACATTGCGTCCGGGTAAATCGTCTTTCCCTGACGGTAAGACTCAACCATAGCAACTGCCGTTGTAGTGCAGCCGATTTTCCCCATGGTCCGTCCTGAAGAACCAAGGGTCACCCAGGACCATCTGCTATCGGTCTGTAAATAATACGGAACCGTTAAGGATACCGCCCTATAGCCGTTTGTCAACGCCAGATACTTTTTGCTGACATACCCTGTCTGCGTGCCGTTATAAAGAATCCGGCACCAATCACCACTTGTAGAAAGGATGATTACAGTCTCTCCTTTTGGAACCGCACCTAATTTCGTGTACCCGGTTCCTGCACCATTGCGGACATTAAGAGGGCTGCTTTGTGTATTAACCGTAGCCACGCTGCTGTCTGTACCCTTAATATAGCTGCTGTGACAGTAACCGTATCTGCCCTTTGCGTATTCAACATACCACCAGCTCCCATTTTGGCTGATCAGGGTGATATAGCTGCCCTTCTTTAATGTGGAAACAACGGACGATGCAGTAGATGCGCTCTTGCGGACATTTAAATACCCTGACGATACCGCCACCACACCGGCCTTAGAATCACTGTTGGCAGCACTTACATTCATCGGTTTCAGGTAAGGAAAAACCAGCAAAAAAGCAAGCAGAATAACAACAAATCTTTTTCGAATAACATTCACCTCCTATATAAGTTCAGACTTGCAAGTCCTATCTGTATTTTATAGGAAGTGGGGCTGTATATGCAACCTGTAAATCTTTCCATTTTCAAACGCAAGCATAAAGCTTCGTTTGCAGGTCAAAATTTACATCCCTATTACTGCTTCTTCGTAATGATACAATTTGGATTGTGCCATGGAAACAAAGTCATCGTCAGCAACGATGATATGATCGGTAAGTACAACGCCTACGGCATATAAGCTTTTGGCAATCTGCTTTGTAGTTTGCACGTCTTCTGCAGACGGAACTGCAAGACCACTGGGATGGTTATGGGCAATAATGACAGATGTTGCGCCTACGCTCAGAGCGATTTCGGCTACACGTCTGGCCGAAATACTGGCAGAATTTACGCTTCCCTCTCCAATTTCACGGCAGACGATTTTCTTGCATTTGGCATCAAGACATAATAGTATCACCGTTTCGTTCTTCCTGCCATGAAAATAGTTAACCAGGTAATCACCGCATTTTTCAATGGTATTCAAGGCCGTCACATTATTGGCCTGATTCACACGGTAATACCGGCAGGCTGCAGCAATTAAAGGCAGAAACGTCGCTGCACCTTCTCCAATTCCCGGAACCATCATCAGCTCATCTTTTGTCGCATCCAAAACCTGATGAAATGAGCCAAAATGGTCAAGCAGTGCATGGGCAAGCTCATTGGTGTCCTTTCGGGGTATGCAATAGAAAAGGAGCAGCTCAAGGGCGTTAACCTCCTCAAAGTTATCAAGCCCCTCTTTCAGAAAACGCGATCTTAATCTTTCTCTGTGACCGCTATGAATTGACATATTTTTCACCTCAGAACAGTTTTTTCTTGCTATTTTCAAATATTTTCGTTACAATAAGGAAAAGTGCGATTTTTGACGAATAATGCGTGAAATAATTTACAAAGAATGCACAACCTAATCCTAAAAGGAGAGAAAGTATGCAACATCAAATTCAAGCCGAGGAATTACTGAAAATATTGGATTTGCCCGCTTTTGCTGTGTCTGACGGCACTATTGTTCTGGCCAACGATGCCGCACTGCAAAGACAAATCGAGATTGGAACGCAGGTGTCCACATTATTGCACACCGGCAGTGATGCTTACCAAGCATTTACCGATGGGCGGCTTCACTTGCGTCTTTGCATTGCCGATTCTATTTGGGATGCTTCTGTTATAAAAGCAGGCGATATGGATATTTTCGTCATCGAGAATGTGGTAACTGATGCGCAACTACGTGTCCTTTCCTTGGCTGCCCTGCAGCTTCGGAATCCTCTTTCGGAGATGCTATTTTTAACAGATCGCTTGCTGAAGGAAAACAAATCTGATACCGATGCATTGGCGAAGATGAAACAAAATCTTCTGTCCATTCAGCGCCTTGTGGGTAATATGGCAGATGCTCCCCGCTACAAAAATCCTACCGTTTTCCTGATGAATACCCATAATATCACAGCATATTTCAGGGAGATTATGGAAAAGGCCAAACATCTGTTAGAGGTGTCGGGATACAACCTGAAATACACCCTCCCAAATGAGGATATTATCGCCCTTATTTCCGCAGAGCGACTGGAGCGTGCCATTTTTAATATTCTGTCAAATGCCGTAAAGTTTTCTCCCTCCGGCAGTACAATCTCTGCAGAACTGAAAAAGTGCGGTGATATGCTTATGTTCACGATCACCGACCAAAGCCAAGGCCTGCCTGCAGATCAGTCCGGCAACATCTTTACCCGCTATCTCAGAGAACCGGCTATTGAAGACAGCCGAATGGGAATGGGACTTGGTATGATGTATATCTGCGCTGCTGCTTCTGCACACGGCGGCACAGTCCTCGTGCGCCAGGTAGAAAATCAGGGTCTTTCCGTCACATTGACAATATCTACAAAACCCACTCAGCAAGGCGCTATCCGTTCCGATATACTCCACATCGATTATGCCGGTGAACAGGATCATGCCCTACTGGAGCTTTCCGATATTCTTGCTTCCGAGCTTTATAAAAATTGATTCGTACCGGCCTGCATTGCAGGCCGGTTTTTTCACAGGTATTCCTTCAAATACTGACCGGTATAACTTCTCTGAACCTGCACCACTTCTTCCGGTGTGCCACAGGCAACCACTTGACCACCCATATCACCGCCCTCAGGGCCGAGGTCAATAATATAGTCCGCCGATTTTATCACATCTAAGTTGTGTTCAATTACCAGTACTGTGTTCCCGGCATCCACCAGCTGCTGCAGCACTTCGATAAGCTTATGAACATCCGCAGCATGCAAACCCGTTGTGGGTTCATCGAGGATATAAATGGTTCTGCCTGTGGAAACACGGGCAAGTTCCGTTGCCAGTTTTACACGCTGGGCTTCACCGCCGGAAAGTGTCGTACTGGATTGTCCCAACCGGATGTAACCCAATCCAACATCCACAAGCGTCTGTATCTTTCTTTGCAGCTTCGGCAGATTCTCAAAGAACACCGCTGCCTCCTCTGCCCGCATATCCAGCACTTGCGATATATTTTTGCCCTTGTATAAAACCTCCAATGTCTCCCGGTTATAGCGCTGACCACGACACACCTCACAAGGAACATACACGTCTGCAAGGAAGTGCATTTCGATCTTTACAAGACCATCGCCGTTACAAGCTTCGCATCTGCCGCCTTTGACATTAAAGGAAAATCTACCAGGCCCATAGCCACGCATTTTGGCGTCCTTTGTAGCCGCAAAAAGGTCACGGATGTCATTAAATACACCGGTATAGGTCGCTGGATTGGAACGGGGTGTACGACCAATGGGACTTTGGTCGATGTCGATCACCTTGTCAAGATGCTCCATTCCCCGAACGGCACGGCAAGCACCGGGTCGGGTACGGGCGTGATTGAGTTTTCCTGCTAAAGTCTTTTGCAGAATTTCCCTTACCAAGCTGGATTTTCCCGAGCCTGACACACCTGTAACACAAGTAAGTGTACCTAAGGGAAAAGAAATATCCACATCCTTCAAATTATTTTCCGTTGCACCTTCTACCATCAGGTATTTACCATTACCGGCTCTGCGGAAACTGGGAACCGGAATTTTCTTTACCCCGGATAGATACTCACCGGTAATGGAGCGAGGTTCGGCAATAATTTCTTCCAACGTTCCGGCAGCAACGATCTCACCGCCATGGCTGCCTGCGCCGGGGCCTACATCAACAATATAGTCAGCCGCCCGCATGGTATCCTCATCGTGTTCAACAACAATGAGCGTATTTCCCAAATCCCGTAAACGCTTGAGTGTTAAAAGCAGTTTATCATTATCTCTTTGATGAAGTCCGATGGAAGGCTCATCCAGGATATACAAAACACCCATCAACGAAGAACCGATCTGAGTCGCCAGCCGAATACGCTGGCTCTCGCCGCCGGAAAGGGTCGCAGATGCCCGTGACAATGTCAAATACCCAAGGCCAACGTCCATCAAAAACTGTAACCTTCCTTTGATTTCCCGGATGATCTGCTGTGCGATGATGGCCATATTACCCTCAAGCTTCAGCTCCTCCATAAAAGTAATGGCCTTGCCGATGCTCATATCGCAAAAATCCATTATACCAATGCCACCAACCGTAACAGCCCTGGCAATTTCAGAAAGGCGCTTTCCGCCACATACGGGACAGGGTGCCGAAGACATACATTCCTCCAGCTCCTTCTTCACAGCATCGGACTGAGTCTCCCGATATCGGCGGCTGATATTGTTCAAAATTCCCTCAAAGGGTTGTTCCAGCACACCCCAACCGTTTCCACGGTTATAGGTCATACGAAGCTTATCTCCCTTTGTTCCATACAAAATGACTTCCATAGCCTGGGGAGACAGACTCTCAATCGGAGCTGTAAGAGAGAAATTATATTTTTTTGCCAAGGCATCAAAGTACATTCTGAAAATCGAGTCAGTACGAGCATTTTGCCAGCCGGATGCCTGGATACCACCGTCAAAAATAGATTTCGATTTATCGGGAATCACCAAATCCACATCCGCCACAAGCTGGAAGCCAAGTCCGGTACAAGCCGGACAAGCACCGGCAGGATTGTTAAAAGAAAACATTCTCGGCTCAAGTTCCGTTAAGCTGATGCCGCAATCCTCGCAGGCATAGTTTTGGGAAAAAGAAAGCTCCTCTCCCGTATCCGGCAGGCTTATGGTCACCAAGCCTCCGGAATGGGTACAGGCCGTCTCCACAGAATCGGCAAGTCTTCTGTGCTGGCCATCTTTAATAACCAGGCGGTCAACCACCAATTCAATGGTATGCTTCTTATTCTTTTCGCAAGTAATTTCTTCACTTAGGTCATAGAATATTCCGTCCACACGGACACGAGCAAAGCCACTTTTTCTCGCATCCTCAAAAATCTTCACATGCTCGCCTTTTTTGCCACGTATAATAGGAGAAAGCACAACAAAACGTGTCCCATTTCCCATTGCTTCAATGCGTTCAACGATTTGGTCGATGGTCTGTCGACGGATCTCCTTGCCGCACTTAGGACAATGAGGAACACCTACCCGTGCCCACAAAAGACGGAGATAGTCGTAAATCTCTGTAACCGTACCTACCGTAGAACGGGGATTTTTAGAG
>JAZKXS010000043.1:0-4425 GCA_045611745.1 Faecousia sp. | reverse complement strand
CATCATTGCCCAGGAAACGCAGTTATAGAAGCCCATGCCGAGGCCGAAGAATACCAGACCTACCATATAAACAATAAGTTGAATATCCTTGGGGCAGAGGGGGAACATCAACAGGATTGCGCCGCCAACCAAGCCGGCAATGGAGCCGATGGAGGCAACTTCCTTCTTACCGTACTTCTTAACAAGCTTGGTAGCGAAGGGCATGAAGATAAACATAGGCAGGAAGCCGATCATCTGTACCAAGCCGGACATAGAAGCCATATTGAAGTAGGTAGCAAACATAATGGTATTTGCAGTAGAAGCTGCGTTCATACCCAGGAACATACCCATAGCAGCCAGAGTGCAGCCGACAGCGGGACGGTTCTTCATGAATTTGCCAAAAGAGCTGATGATATTGAACTTCTCGCCACCCTCATTGGTCTTGACGGTGTTCTCATCCACACGGATAGTGATGTTCTTGATCATAAAGAGAAATGCCAGGAAGCCCAGAACGCCCATAATCAGAGCTGCCCAGAACACCCGGTCGCCCAGCAGGATCTCAACCTGCTTGCCAGTCTCAGGGCTGAGGATCTTGTCGCCAATCTCGTAGGGCAGGCCGGTTTCAGGATTTACCAGGAACTGCTCCTTGGTGAAGCCTTCGGGGATAACAATCTTATCCAGGAAGTCGGTGGTTCCGTCATAAGTAACCTTCTGCCAGATCAGCATAGGCAGGATGGTCATAGGCAGAATATTGCCGATCATAGAACCGATGGAACGCCAGGTGGACAGCTGTGCGCGCTCTGCGTTGTCCTCAGTAACCAGAGACAGCATAGAGCCGTAAGGCACGTTTGCCACAGTGTAAAAAGCATCCCAAACAATGTAGCCCAGCACGAACAGAACAGCCTTCAGCACCACAGGTGCGTCGGGGAAGGGCAGGAAAACTGCAGCGCCGCCAAGGAGCAGACCGCAGGCACCAACAAAAATGTAGGTCTTAAACTTGCCCATCTTATACTTTCTGGTATCTCTGTCGATCATAGAGCCGATAATGGGATCGTTGACAGCGTCCCAGATCTGCACAAGAAGCAGCAGGATAGACAGCAGGCCGGTCTCCAGCATCATGTACACCAGCCAGAAGGTTTGAACTGTACCCTTCAGGGCAAAGCTCATATTACAGCCAAGGTCGCCGGCTGCGTATGCAAGCTTATCGCGCATACCAAACTTTCTTTTTTCCATTTTTTATTCCTCCTGTTTTGATTTGCCCGCAAAGGGGCGAAAACATCATTTTTATTATACTAAATCTATCCGTTTCCGTAAGGGATAATATTTTGCTCTTTTTGTATATTTTTTGTTTTTTTACCTAAAAAAAGCTGGACAGCATCAGAACAATGCACTATAATAGGGTTATATAAATTAAATTCTTTGTGATTTTTGTATAATTCCAGGAGGTTTTTATGTATTACGATACTGAGCTGCATCTGCTGACCGACCTTTTTCAGCGTGCCGGCAGCGCTGTTACCATAATAAACCCCGAATTACCTGTTTCCCAGCATCTCAATCCCCAGATACACACCCCAGGTACTACAAATGCCGAGAATCTGTCTGCGCCGTTAAAAGAGTATCTGCCGGATATATTGCCGAACACTGTCTATACCGTAACTGACCGTCTGTTTTTGAAATACATCTACCTGCTTCTGCCGGAAACCGCCCCTGCCTCCCTGCTGGCCATCGGTCCTTATTTAGAAAAAGAAATTTCTGAGCAGGAGCTTTTGGAGTTGACGGAATCTCTGGAGATTCCCCCCGTGCAGCAAAAATACATTCAAAAATACTATTCTTCCCTGCCAACTATCTCTCCGGAAAGTCCTATCCATCTGTTTTTAACCCTTTTCTATGAGCGACTTTGGGGACAAGACGGTTTTACCTACGCAGCATTTAACCGGGATGCACTATCTGACTTCACCGCTTTCCGGCAAAAGGTTCTGTCCTCGGAGGAAGCTACCAATCAATGGAATGTAGAAATGATCGAGAAGCGTTACGCCAGCGAAAATGCACTAATGGACGCTGTGCGCACCGGAAATCTAAAAAAAGTGGACACCCATATAGGTCGCATTACAGCCGCTGTTTTTGATAAGCGTCTGCCTGACCACCTGCGGACACTCAAAAATTACTGTATCATCACCAACACGCTGCTGCGAAAAGCCGCAGAACAAGGCGGTGTTCACCCTATTTATTTGGACAGCGTATCTTCCGATTTTGCGGAAAAGATCGAGCAAATTTCCTCCCCTGCCGCTTGTCCCTCTATGATCGGCAGTATGGCGCGTTCCTATTGTCGGCTGGTAAAAAACCACTCCGCCAAGAGCTACTCCCCCGCCGTACAAAAAGCAATGATCTGCGTGGACGCAGACCTTTCCGCACCCCTCAGTCTCAGCTACTTAGCAGATGAGCTGAACATCAACAGCAGTTACCTGTCCTCTTTGTTCAAAAAAGAGACCGGCATCACCGTCACCACTTATATCATCCGCCAACGGATCAACTATGCTAAGCATCTTTTAACAAATACCCGTTTGCAAATCCAGACAGTTGCCCAGCATTGCGGTCTTGGGGATGTGCATTATTTCTCGAAGCTATTTAAAAAAGAGACGGGACTTACCCCCAGAGAGTTCCGTCAGACGGTACAATAAACCTACAATAACCGCCCGAAAAGGTACCTTTTCGGGCGGTTATTTCATGTAAAAAAACGGACAGAACTGTACATCCCGTCCGTTTTTTTTGATTTTAGCAAAGCTTTGCGCCTGCCGGGATCGCATCGTCCACCATTAAGAGATTGAGCTTTTCCTCACCCTTTTCTGTATGAACTGCAGAAATCAGCATACCGCAGGACTCCCGACCCATCATCTTCCGGGGCGGCAGGTTGGTGATGGCCACCAAGGTCTTACCGATGAGCTCTTCCGGCTTGTAGAACTTGGCAATGCCGGAGAGGATCTGCCGGTCTGTGCCTGTACCGTCATCCAAGGTAAACTGCAGAAGCTTATCGGATTTCTTCACCGGCTGGCAATCCTTGACCTTCACAGCGCGCATATCCGACTTGCAGAAGGTGTCAAAATCCACATTTTCTTCGCTATACGGCTCAATTTCCAACGCAGGCAGCTTTTCTTTTGCCTTCGCTTCATTAAATGCATTGATTTCTTCCATTTTCTTCTCCATATCCAGTCTTGCAAACAGAATTTCCGGTGCCTCCAGCTTGGTGCCGGCAGCCATAGCGCCGAATTCCTTGAGGCTTTCCAAACCGCCGTTTTCGCACTTGATCTGATTTAAGATCTTTGCGGAAGTTTCCGGCAGGTAGGGTTCCAAAGCAACCGCCGCAAAACGAATGGCCTCCAGCAGGTTATACAGCACTGTACCCAGCCGGGCCTTGTTTTCCTCGCTCTTTGCAAGTGCCCAGGGCGCAGTCTCGTCGATATACTTATTGGCGCGGCGCAGCAGTACAAAAATCTCGTCAATGGCATCGGCCACCTTCAGCTCGTTCATCTTCTGCTCCACCTTGCCGGGCATTGCCAAGGCAACAGCCTTCAATTCCTCATCCAGCGCATCGGGGTCAGTAGGCGCCTGCACGACGCCATCAAAGTACTTATTGTTCATAGCGATGGTGCGGTTGACCAGGTTACCCAAAACATTTGCAAGCTCTGCATTGATCCGTTCGATGATCAGTTCGTAGGTCATAATGCCGTCAGCTGCAAAGGGCATTTCGTGCAGCACGAAATAACGCACAGCATCCACACCAAACAGCTTCACCAAATCATCGGCATAAATCACATTGCCCAAAGACTTGCTCATCTTATCGCCCTTGACCAGCAGCCAGGGGTGACCAAATACCTGCTTGGGCAGCTCCTCGCCCATACTCATCAGGAAGATAGGCCAATAAATGGTGTGGAAACGGACAATATCCTTGCCGATCAGGTGCAGATCTGCCGGCCAGAACTTTTTGTAATGCTCGTCGTGATTTCCGTCAGGGTCATAGCCGCAGAAAGTAATATAATTACTCAGAGCATCCAGCCACACATAGCTGACGTGACCGGGGGCAAAGGTAAGGGGCACACCCCATGTGAAGCTGCTGCGGGAAACGCACAGATCCTGCAAACCCGGTTTTAAGAAATTGTTGATCATCTCGTTCTTCCGGCTTTCGGGCTGAATAAAATCGGGATGTTCCTCAATATACTTAATCAATTGGTCAGCATACTTGCTCATCTTGAAGAAATAGGCTTCTTCCTCTGCGTCCACGCACGCACGGCCACAATCAGGACACTTGCCGTCAACCAACTGGCTTTCTGTCCAGAAGGACTCGCAGGGAGTGCAGTACTTGCCCACGTATTTGCCTTTGTAAATGTCGCCCTTCTCGTACATTTTCTCGAAGATTCTCTGAACCTTCTTCTTGTGCTCCGGGTCTGTGGT
>JAZKXS010000042.1:0-3350 GCA_045611745.1 Faecousia sp. | reverse complement strand
CCTCGGAAGCTGCCTGCATCTTGAACTTGTCCATTGCCTCACGAGCCTGAGGAACATTGATCTGATTGTTGCTCTTCATAATTTATCTCTCCTTTTGCTTTCTTTCGGAAAGCAAATACTTTCCGAAGAAAGCATTTTCTTTTCCGCAGTCATAGCTTTGCCGAAAAAGAAGGAAATATAATTGTTTCTTTTCGGAAAGTAAAGAAGAATTTGGTAAGAATATTGAATTGCTTGAAAAACTGTGATAAACTGATTATGGGAACGAAGAAACATGCAGATAACGGATAAGTTATAGAAAACGGCATTACATTGTGGGGATATATGAAAGCTATAAAGAGAGGAACGAAAAATGCAAAATGTTTTTGTGATCGGCATTGCCGGTGGTAGTGGCTCTGGAAAATCCACCTTTGCCAAAAGGCTGCAGGAGCGGTTTCCGGATGATATTGCGCTGGTAAGCTGCGATAATTACTATCTGGCAAGATCCGATATGCCTTTTGAGGAACGGAAACGGCAAAACTACGACTCCCCGGAGGCCTTTGAGTTTGATCTAATGATTCAGCAGATTATGGATCTCAAAAATGGCAAGAATGTTATGTGTCCGGTCTATGATTTTGCTTTACATACGAGAAGCAGTCAAGTGATCGAAATACAGTCTAAGCCGATTATCCTCATTGATGGCATTTTGATTTTTGCAGAGCCTCAGCTTCGCCAGATTATGGATATGCGGATCTATGTGGAAACAGATGCAGATGAACGGATTCTCCGCCGTGTTCGCCGGGATATAGTGGAGCGTGGACGCGACTTGGATGGCATTATCCAGCAGTACTTGGCTACCGTTAAGCCTATGCACAATCAGTATGTAGAGCCGACCAAAGCTTATGCAGATATTATCATTAACGGTGGCATGAACGATCGTGCTTACGACTTAGTTAAAAATAAAATACAAAATCTTCTGAAGCGAGAAAAATAAGAAAGTGGACTGAGAGGATTTTTTAAAAAGAAAACTAACGAAAAATGTAAAAAAACAAGCCCCCGTAAGGGCGGTACGCCATAGTGATAAATTGGTTTTGAACTGCCCCTTTTCCGCTTAACTTCACGAAAAATTCCCGAAATGCGCCAGCATTCCGGGAATTTTGTCATTTGTTAATCAAAAAAGTTGCTATTTCAAAACTGCATAGCACCTAAAAAGGATGGAGATTTTTCTGAGATAAGGAAAAAACCGCAGGAATCCTTGGTGGATTGCCAGGATTTTTGACGCAATATCGGGAAAATCTGCGCCTTTTTAGGCATTTTATCACTATGGTGCACCGCCCAAAGGGGGCTTAATTTTTATCCTAAATTTACAAATACAGAGCACAGGGCGAACAAAAGCATTGTCAAAAGAGTCATAGCGGAAAGAGCAGATGCAATCTGTGTGCGTTCGGCTGGCTCGTCTGCAAATACCGGGATCACATAAGGCGGCGGCAGAATTACAAACAGCAGCGCAGCGCCTTCAAAAATGATGTTGTTGAGCACAAATCTATTCAGTACCACAAGGCAAAACAGGAAAACGGCCATAATACCGAGGCGCATCAAAATCAATCCGCCAACCTTTTTCCAGTTGAGTTCTCCCAACACCAAATCATATCCTACGGTCAGCAGAATGATCATTCCGGTGGGTGCGGAAAGGAAGCTGGTGGAAGCATCCAATATGCCGCCCAGATTTAGACGGTGTAAATAGCTATAAAGCCCGGTAGCACCCAACAGAACACCGGCGAGTACTGCCCACAAAATTGGTGTTGTGACCATATCCCGACCGATGGCTTTCAGGTCGGTTTTGCCGGAAATCAGGATCTTAAACAGGGTGAACACAAACAATGTTTGTCCAAGATCAATAATGGCAAATTTTGAGGCGCTCTCTTGTGGGAACAGCAAGGCAAACAGCGCATAACCCAGCATGCCTGCTTCAAAGCCGGTGGCGAGAAATGGTGCAAGACGGCTTTTGATGCCAAAGACTCGTGAGACCAGAAAACCCAATGCCAGTGCAAGACAGCACAGCGCAAAAACGATTACAGGCAAGATTAAAGTGGACAGGCTGTACTGCGCTGTGGCAAATGCATTTAACAAAACTGCAGGCAGGGTAATGTTGACAACTACCTTTTTGAGCGTATCGATGCCCTCTCGGTTAAGAAAGCCTTTCTTGCGGCAGAGCATACCCAGAAATAGCGCCAAAAAAACAGGCAGCGCTGTCTCAACAATAGAAATTATGCTATTCATAGCGCAATTTATTTAATGACGCCCTTTTGGACAATCACATTGGCATAAATAGCAGATTCACCGGTCTGCAAAATGCAGTAGCAATCCTTAGCTTCATCGTAGAAGTCGAAGCGGTCGATGTTACCTACGGCATCTGCGCCACGGTCATCGTATTTGGCGACGATTTCTTTGTAGGTTTCCCAGATAGGAATGTTGAGATCTTTGTCACATTCCATTTTTTCCATAAGGGTAATGGGCTTTTCTACATAGGTATCTGCAGGAATGACTTGCAAAATGGCATCCAACAGTTCGGGAACACCGTGACCGTCGGCACGAAGAAAGATTGCGCCCTTTGCCTTGGCCATAGCAGCGCCGGGGAAATTGCCGTCGCCGATGCAAATACGGTCGCTATGACCCATTTCGCACAGAACTTTCAGCAGTTCGGGAGAGAGAATAGAGGGGATGTTTTTCAGCATAAAATTACCTCCGTTTTTGGAAAAGTGGCGGTCAGGAGACCGCCACTTTTAGGTTTGTTATTTGTACATAGGACCGTAGGTAGCGCAGGCACGGTAGTCCTGGCCTTCCTTGTCCATACCAAATGCGTTCCAGCAAGCGGGACGGTAGATATCGTCCTCGGGAACGTTGTGCATACATACGGGGATGCGGAGCATGGAGCACATGGTGATCAGGTCAGCGCCGATGTGACCGTAGGAGATAGCGCCGTGGTTAGCGCCCCAGTTCATCATAAACTCATAAGCGGTCTTGAAGGGGGAGCCTTCCTTGCCGTCGCAGCGAGGTGCAAACCAGGTGCAGGGCCAGGTGGGGTTGGTGCGCTCCATCAGGGTGTCGGAAACGTCGTCGGGCAGGTTGACAGTCCAGCCTTCAGCGATCTGCAGCACGGGGCCCAGACCCTTGACGAGGTTCAGGCCGATCATGGTGCAATCTCCTACGGCCACATTGGCGCAGACCTGATTACTATGTGCTCCATACTGAGAATCCCTGTTTGTATGCACAATGTTCCTCTGGATGACATCTACCGACCCGCATGCTGGAATGCCTTCGGTATGGACAAGGAAGGTCAGGATTACCGTGCTTGCGCTACATATGGTCCTTTG
>JAZKXS010000041.1:0-1122 GCA_045611745.1 Faecousia sp. | reverse complement strand
TATAATATAGTAGGGCGGGAGGATATAATACCAAAGCGGGAAAAATCTTTTCTGCGTAATGCACGAAATGAAAATAAAAACTTTGTTATTTTTTCTCAAATAATGCTTGACAAACTGGCATACAAGTGGTAAGATAATCGGGCGTGTGTAGGGAAATTATGCGCGCACTGCGATGAAGCGGGAGATTGCGTCTTAGACGGTAACTTCCGTGGAGTATGTCCGGTCATCGGGCGGCTGAACTGGTCCTGTTTGCGCTTGCGTATATCGCTGCGCCATAGGGGGAGGTCGGCCTTGCGCCGGCCATTTTCATGGCCCGGAGTGATACGCACGGCGGCGTGAACGAAACAGTTCGACCGTACCCAGCCAAAAAGTAAACTGAGTACGTTACATTCAAGGAGGAAAACCAACCATGGCAAACCAGGAAATGATCCGCATCCGTCTGAAGGCTTATGATCATCAGCTGATCGACTCCAGCGCGGCAAAGATCGTGGAGACCGCAAAGCGCAACGGCGCACAGGTTTCCGGCCCCATCCCTCTGCCCACCAAGAAGGAAGTTGTTACCATCCTTCGCGCTGTTCACAAGTACAAGGACAGCCGTGAGCAGTTCGAGCGCAGAACCCACAAGAGACTGATCGATATCCTCAACCCCAACCAGAAGACCGTCGAGGCTCTGATGAGCCTGGATCTCCCCGCTGGTGTTGAGATTGAGATAAAGCTGTAATTTTTTACGTAACAACGAAAAAATACAGCAGCCCGCACTGTCTGGCATCGGGCGGACGGGTCATGTCGGTAACTGTTCCCAATGCAGTAAGCCGACCAATAACCTATTATAAAGGAGAAAACCCAAGATGAAAAAAGCAATCATCGGCAAGAAAGTGGGCATGACCCAGATCTTCGATGAGAGCGGCAAGGTTATCCCTGTTACCGTTGTGGAAGCAGGCCCCTGTGTCGTCACTCAGAAGAAGACCGTTGAGACCGACGGCTACGTTGCCGTCCAGCTGGGCTTCGAAGATGTTAAGGAAGCTAAGCTGACCAAGCCTGAAGCTGGCCACCTGAAGAAGGCTGGCGTTGAGGCTAAGAAGTACCTGAAGGAGTTCAAGCTGGAAGGCGCTGCTGACATGA
>JAZKXS010000040.1:0-6340 GCA_045611745.1 Faecousia sp. | reverse complement strand
TAGGCTCCATTTGCCCTAAGATCTCTGCCACCATGGCAGTCAATTCTTTTTTATTCATCGGTTCACCCCCTTAAAACAGCAGACTGGAACCGTCACCGGCTTTTTTCGTCAGCTTTCCGTTTTCTACAAAGCCCATCTTTTCCAGCCAGCACTGGAATTCGGGAATTGCCGTCTTGCCGGTCAGTTCCCGCAACGCTGCCGTTTCCCGGAAGCCGGTGGTCTGGTAGTTCAGCATGATGTCATCTCCGTGGGGGATTCCCATGAAGTAGTTGCATCCCGCCATGGTCAGAAGGGCGGCCAGATTTTCGATATCATTCTGGTCCGCTTTCATGTGGTTGGTATAGCAGCAATCGCAACCCATGGAAATGCCGGTGAGCTTGCCCATAAAGTGATCCTCCAAGCCAGCTCTTGTTACCTGTCGGGCATCATAAAGGTACTCCGGTCCGATAAAACCTACCACTGTGTTTACAAGGAAGGGAGAAAAATGCTTGGCAAAACCGTAGCATCGTGCCTCCATCGTCACCTGATCAGCGCCGTGGTGGGCGTTACTGGAAAGCTCCGAGCCCTGTCCTGTTTCAAAGTACATCACATTTGGGCCTTCGGCTGTGCCGTATTGGTGCAGTAAATCCTTTGCTTCCTGCAAGGTTGCGGCAGAAAAACCAAATGCTTCGTTGCCTTTTTGACTGCCTGCAATAGATTGGAAAATCAAATCTGCCGGCGCGCCCTCCCGGACAGCCTTCATCTGCGCCGTTACGTGAGCAAGAACACAAATCTGCGTTGGAATTTCCCAATGCTCCTGGATTTCCTTAAAGCGGCGCAGAACTTTTCCTACCTGCTCCGGAGAATCGGTGACCGGGTTCAGGCCGATGACCGCATCCCCTGCGCCAAAGGTAAGTCCCTCTAAGGTAGATGCCGTGATGCCATCCGGGTCATCGGTGGTATGGTTTGGTTGCAAGCGGCAAGAAAGGGTCCCCGGCAAGCCGATGGTAGTATTACAATGGGCGGTAACAGTGATCTTGTTTGCGCAGTAGATCAGATCTAAATTGCTCATTAGCTTGCAAACTGCCGCTACCATCTCGCTGGTCAGCCCACGGCTTAGCTTGGAAATATCCGCACCGGTTGTATTTTCAGACAACAGCCATTCCCGAAGCTCCGCTACTGTCCAGTTTTTGATTTTCTCATATTGGGGGATATTCAGATCATCCTGAATGATACGGGTAACTTCATCTTCTTCATAAGGAACAACAGGGTTTTCCCGTAAATCCTGCAGCGTAAGGGCAGATAGTACCACCTTTGCCGCCACCCGTTCCCTGGCATTTTCCGCTGCAAGTCCAGCTAATATATCTCCCGTCTTTTCTTCATTTGCCTTGGCAAGCACCTCTTTGATGCTTCCAAATGTATAGCTTTTTCCCAAAAGGGTGGTTTTTAGCTTCATAAAGCACCTCTAATGCGATAATATTAGTGTTTTTATAACCACCGGAAGCGCCGGGCCAACAGGCGCACCGATATCCAAAAAGCTGCCCTCTGTCAGCTTCACCCGGTCGATACAACAGATCGGCCGCTCCGGCGGTAAAAGAAGGCATAGTCGGTGTCCCAGCGCCTTTGCCGCATCAGCTTGCAGAGCCACGTAAACTGCGCCCTTTATCTGCTTTGCCAAAAGCTCTGCCAACTCACATATCCGTGTGTAAGAAGATTTTTCTTCTCCTGAAATAAAAAATACCGACGTTTCTTCCGGTGAAGTTTTCCCCGGAGCAAAGTCCACCACCGGAAGATTTTTTATTGGAAATTGCACATTTCGGTAAAACACAGTGCTGCCGGAAAGGGTTGTGCTGTAACAGCCGGCGCCAATGACCGTTGCTCGTATGGTTTCCGTTCCTAAGATATATTCTCCCTTGCACAGCTGACTTTTTCGTATGGCTTGTCCAAGTTCCGGGCCAATATCTCCAAAAGCGAGGGGTGGCAGTTCCTTTTGGATACAATCCGCCACGCCGCCGGAGAAAGAGATGACCGGTCGTTCCTTTGGGATTTCCCAAGGAGCAGTAATCTCCTGTGTCATAAATTGGCGGAGCAGTTTCCCCTCTGGGCGCAAACCTGCCGCCATTTCCAAAGCAGAAACCATATCCTGCACAAGACTTCCAATATCTGTTTTATCGGTATAGGAAAGGACGGGTGATCGGTAGGTAACGTTTCCGTTTTGATCCCGTTTTATCAGCCTGCCACCCACATTTAAGCAACCGGTAGCAAGAATTTTCCCTGCTTGAATCAAGCACAGATTGCTCGTTCCGCCGCCGATATCCATATGCAGAACCAGTTTTCCTGTTCTCTCGGAATACTCTACTGCTCCTGCGCCCCGAGCCGCTAAAATACTTTCCAGATCCGGGCCTGCGGTGGCCACCACGAATTCTCCGGCATATTGGGAAAGCGCCTCCAGGGCAGTCTTTGCATTTTCTTTTCGAGAAGTCTCTCCGGTGATAATTACTGCGCCGGTATCCACCTGCTCTCTGCGGATACCTGCATTTTCATATTCCTGGTCTACAAGGGCTTGGAGGCCTTCTTTATCCACTTTTTTATCCCCAAAAAGGGGTGTAAAATGCACTTTTCCTCTATATAAAATCTCTCTATTCGCAATCTCCATTTCCGGAACAGCAAATCCTGTGGCTTTATTCTCTACGAGCAAACGAGATACGATCATCTGGGTGGTGGTCGTCCCCACATCCAATCCAACAGATAGCAGCGCATCAGCCACGGCCTGTAACCTCCTGCAAAACGGCACCAACAATTTCCTCTGTGACCGGCTGAGGATTTGTGTTGCAGCAAGGGTCATTTTGCGTTGCTTTTATGATCTTATCCCGTTTTTCCCAAAGCTTCCCGGGAGAAATCCCGGCAGAAACAAGACTGTCTGGCATATTCAGTTCCTGCCGCAAGTGACACAAAGCGTTTTTGAGATTCCGCACCGCCACCGTATCCGATACACCGGATAGTCCTGCCCGACGGGCAAGGGCAGCATATTTGCCTTTGGCAGACTTGTTGTGTTCTATGACCGCAGGGAGCAAAATGGCATTGAGCCGTCCGTGGGGAACGTGAAATTCACCGCCTAAGCTGTGAGATAAGGCGTGGCAAAGTCCCAAGCCTGCCCGTGTAAAGGCAATACCTGCCATGGTGGCGCAGCAGTGAATTTCCAAACGGCAGGACTTTTCTCCACGAAAAGATGCAGGCAGCTTTTGCAGCACTGTGGCAAAGGCCGCCTCTGCCATAGCGTCCGTAAAAGGAGAAGCATTGGTAGCTACATAAGCTTCTGCGGCGTGGCTGAGCACATCAAAGCCGGTATCTGCAATCAGCTTTTGGGGGAGCGTTTCCAGTAGATCGCTGTCCAAAACAGCCACTTCCGGGCAGATTTTTTCATCAATTAAGGGATGTTTGACATCGTTATGGGTCAGGATCGCAAAATCCGTCACTTCTGACCCTGAGCCGGAAGTGGTAGGCACAGCAATCAGCCTTGCCGTTCTTTCTGAAAAAAATACCATTGCCTTGGCGCAATCCATGGCACTGCCGCCACCAAGGGCAATCACTGTATCCGGCGCAAAACTGTTCATTTTTGCCGTGCCCTTTGCCGCCAGCGATGCTGTTGGATCGGGACTTATTTCATCAAATATTTCAAACTGTGCAGTCCCGGACAGTATCCTAATTTTCTCCGCCCAGCCGTTTTGGGCAAAAAAAGGGTCACAAACCAACAGCAAACGCTTGATATTGAATGTTTTTAATTCACTCAGCACGCCTTGCCCGGCAAGAATCCGGGGCTTGCAGTAAAACTCCATACTGAAACACCGCCTTTGGTGGTATTATTTCCCACAAATAAGAAATAATCCCCTCTCTTTCAAAAAAAGTGGTAGGAAAAAGAAAACATATGTGCTATAATGGACACAGAATCTTTTTCAGGAGGTGGATAAATGCGAATACTGGGTATTGACCCAGGCTACGGCATCACCGGTTTTGGCCTGATAGATGCCAACCGTGGGCAGCAAACCCTTCTCCGCTGCGGTGCGATCACCACCCCCGCCCATACAGATTTCTCCGCACGATTGGAAATGATCTATAACGATATGCAGGAGCTTCTGCGTGTGGCGCAGCCGGAGGCGGTGGCCATTGAAGAACTGTTCTTCGGTCAAAATGTCACCACCGGTATTGGTGTTGCCCAAAGTCGCGGTGTGATTTTACTTGCCATTCAGCAGGCAGGAATCCCGGTCTATTCTTATAAGCCTATGCAGGTCAAGCAGGCGGTGGTAGGCTACGGAAATGCCACAAAGCATCAGGTGATGGATATGACCAAGCGATTACTGCACTTAGATGCCATGCCAAAACCTGACGATGCGGCAGATGCCATTGCCATTGCCCTTTGCCACGCGCGCAGCTGCACCTCTCTTTTATCTCAATTGAAATAGGAGTTAATTTATGCTTTATTATGTTTCGGGAACAGTGACCGTATTAGAGCCGGGTCTGGCTGTTATTGATTGCGGTGGCGTTGGCTACGGCTGCCGTGTTACCGCCTATACTGCCGCCCAACTGAAATTGAATCAGCCGGCAAAGCTTTACATCACCGAGTCTATCCGGGAGGACGCTTTTGATCTTTTTGGTTTTATCTCCAGAGAGGAGCAGCGTTGCTATGAACTGCTGACCTCCGTTACCGGTGTAGGCCCTAAGGCGGCAATAGCCATTCTTTCCGCAGGCCCTCAGAATTTCACCTTGGCGGTTATGACCGGGGACGAAAAGCTGCTGACTGCCGCCCAAGGCATTGGCAAAAAAATCGCTCAGCGCATTATTTTGGAGCTGAAAGACAAAATCGGCGGCAGCTTTGACGCCCCTGATTTTTCCGGTGCAGTTACCGCTGCCCCCGTGCAAAGCAGCAATTTAGCTCTTGCTACCTCTGCTCTGCAGGAGCTGGGTTATTCTCCAGCAGAAGTGGCTACCGCACTCAAAGGTGCTGATCCCAATGCCGATCCTCAAGATTTGATCCGTTTTGCATTAAAAGCAATGATGACGAAATGATAAGGAAATAGATTATGAGTTTAGAATTTTCTGAAGAATTGTCGGCGCCGTTGGTTTCCCCCAGCTATGCGCCTGTAGATGCCGGCGAGATCGGTTTGCGTCCCAAACTACTTAGCGATTATACCGGTCAGGAAAAGGCAAAGGGCAATCTGTCCGTTTATATTGAAGCTGCACGACGCAGAAATGAGCCGCTGGATCATACCCTCCTTTACGGCCCTCCCGGTTTGGGCAAAACCACCCTTGCCGGTGTTATTGCCAATGAGATGGGTGTCAATATCCGCATTACATCCGGCCCTGCCATTGAAAAACCCGGTGATTTGGCGGCGCTGCTGACCAACCTAAACCCCGGCGATATTCTCTTTATCGATGAAATTCACCGCCTAAATCGGGCGGTAGAGGAGATCCTCTACCCGGCTATGGAGGATTTTGCCATTGATATCATTGTCGGCAAAGGCCCCAGCGCCAACTCCATTCGATTGGATTTGCCAAAATTCACCTTGGTAGGCGCAACCACCAGAGCCGGTCAGCTTTCTGCACCGCTACGTGACCGTTTTGGCGTTTCTCTCCGTTTGGAGCTTTATACACCGGAGGAACTTGCCCGAATCGTAACACGAAGCGCTACCATATTGGGCATGGACATCGACCCCAAGGGCGCAATGGAAATCGCTTCCCGAAGCCGTGGTACGCCTCGAATCGCCAACCGCTTCTTGCGGCGTGTTCGGGACTTTGCGCAGGTGGTCGGCGACGGTGTTATTACCCGTGAGGTTGCCGATCTTGCATTAAAACGCTTGGAAGTAGACGAGCTGGGCTTGGATGCCATTGACCGCAGGATGCTCACCGCAATCATTGAGCATTACGGCGGCGGCCCGGTAGGTCTTGAAACCTTGGCGGCCACCATCGGCGAGGAAGCCATTACTCTGGAGGATGTTTACGAGCCCTATCTGATGCAGCTTGGTTTCCTCACCCGTACCCCTCGGGGCAGATGTGTTACGTCCACAGCATACGGACATCTGCACATACCCTGTGGCAACCAAGCTAAGTTCGAGGTGTAATTTCCAAAAAACAGGAAATTTTTCCATTTATGTTAAAATATCGTTGACATTTGTGAATAATTTGTTTATAATCACGATTGTGGCGAGTTATTGCCATAAATAATAACCCGGCGTTTCCGGTCGATCAGGCAGGCTTTCACTGGGCAACAATTAACCGAAGAGAGGTAAAATCCAATGTACGAAGACAAGACTTTAGTTTGCAAAGAATGCGGCAACGAGTTCGTATTCACCGCTGGTGAGCAGGA
>JAZKXS010000039.1:0-6146 GCA_045611745.1 Faecousia sp. | reverse complement strand
TATGCGCTGGGAGAAATACCCGGTGTGCCAAGAAAGCCTGCGCCGGATATGATAAAAAAAGCAATGGCAGATTTGGACATCCATGGCGCGGTCTATATTGGTGACAGCGAAGTGGATCTGCAGGTGGCGGAAAACGCAGGCCTGCCATGTCTCTTGGTCACTTGGGGCTTCCGTGACAAGGAAGATTTGGAAAAAGCCGGCGGAAAGTACTTTTGTGATGATCCGTTAGATCTGCCTCACGCTATAGAGGAAATAATAAAATTATACTACCATAGTTAAGATAAAAAGAGAGCACCCAACAGGGTGCTCTCTTTTGGTGCCGGTAACCGGAATCGAACCGGTACGGATTTTACTCCGAGGGATTTTAAGTCCCTTGTGTCTACCTGTTCCACCATACCGGCGGCGGAAATTATACTACCACAAATATTGCTCTGCGTCAAGAGCGAACAAAGGAAAAAACTGCATATGAATATACAGCCATAGTTTGAATTTTCGTTTGGCAGTTTGGTTGCATATTGCCGAATTGTGTGATAAAATGAAGAAAAGAGAGGGGGGGACACTTATGAACAAAGAGAAAGTAACTCGAAGCGGTCAGCGTCCGGGGTTGCCGCTGCTTTTCATTCTTTTGGCAGCAGGTGCGATTCCGGAGCTGGTGCTCCATTTTTATTCTTCTAAAGGCGGTACGACCCTTTGGAATTGCGGTGTCTATTTCCCGGTTTTGATAGCCGCTGTGCCGGCACTGCTGCTATATGGCCTTGCGTGGCTTGTGGGAAAACGTGGTGTCAGCTATGGCATTTTTGTTGGATATAGCTTTCTGTATGCGGCTTTTTGCTGCGCGCAGGTAGTATATTTCCGCATTTTTGATACTTTTTTCTCCTTTACATCTATGCTAAACGGCGGAGAGGCATTTCAGTTTACGGATGCGATTTTTGCAGGCATTTGGAGTACTTTACCTCTTCTGATTGTTATATTGCTGCCTGCCGTTGGTATGGCGATCTTTGGAAGAAAATTCTTCCGGGAAAAGGAAGCAAATTGGTTGTGGTGCGCTGCGCCAATAATACTTGCATTCGCCGTGCAGATTTCTGCCGTGTTGGCGCTGCCTTTGTTTGACGGAACCGGCAATATGAGTGCCTATGACTTATATCATAATGTGACGGACAAATACCTTAGTGTCAACAAATTGGGTTTTCTAACCAGCTTTCGACTGGAAATGACTTATGTATTTACCGGTGTGCAGCCGGATGGAGATATTGTGTTCATTCCCACAGATCCCACTGACCCCGCTGACCCAACGCAAGACCCTAGTGACGATCCAACAGACCCACCGGTTTATAACATACTGGATATTGACTTTGATGCTCTGATCAATAACAGCAAAGATAATAACATCACCCAATTGCACCAGTACTTTAAAAATCAGACAGCAACGACTCAAAATGAATACACCGGAATGTTTGAAGGCTGCAATCTGGTCTTTATTACTGCGGAAGCCTTTAGCACCCAGATCATCTCCCCTGAACGGACACCAACCCTTTACAAAATGATGACAGAGGGTATGTATCTGTCCAATTACTATGTGCCATATTGGGATTTGTCTACCTGCGACGGAGAATATGCCCTATTGACCGGCACATTACCGAAGAAAAACACCATTTCGTTCCAGGATACCATCGACAATTATATGCCTTTGACCCTTAGTCAGCAGCTTATCAAGGAAGGCTATGGTGCGTATGCCTATCACGGACATACCTATAAATATTATAAGCGCAACCAGTATCTTGCCAACTTGGGCTTTGATTATAAGGGCCGGGGTGGCGGCTTGGATGTAAAAAACCAGTGGCCGGCATCGGATGTGGAAGTGGTAGATAAATCAACGGGATTTTTTGCGAAGAAAGAGCCGTTTATTACCTATTATATGACCATATCCGGCCATTTACGGTATGAATTTTCCGGAAATAATATGTGCTACAAGAACCGGAATCTGGTGAAAAACGAGCCTTATAGCACGTCGGTGAAAGCCTACATTGCCTGTCAGCTGGAATTTGAAAATTCTTTGACACTGCTGATGGAACGCCTGGAGGAAGCCGGCACCCTGGAAAATACGGTTTTTGTTATCAGTGCTGACCACTATCCTTATGGACTGACGGTGGAGGAATATAGCGAGCTGTTTGGTCATCCCTTAGAAGAAAACTTTGAACTGTACAAGAACGGCTGTATTATCTATAAACCCGGTATGACACCTCAGGTAGTAGATGAGCTGTGTTATTCTGTGGACCTGCTGCCCACCCTTTCTAATTTGTTTGGGCTGGAATTTGATTCCAGGCTTTATATGGGCAGGGATATCTTCTCTGAAAAAGATCCACTTGTTATTTTCAATAACCGCAGTTGGATTACAGAACTGGGACGCTATAATTCAGTAACAGGCGAGGCGCTGGCGAATGACGGTAGCGTTCTGCCCCAAAGATATGTGGACAGGATCAACAGCGAAGTAGCTAACCGCTTTACCGTGTCTGCTCGCGTTCTGGATTACGATTATTGGCGCATTTTATTTAAATAAAAGCATTGGGCGTGAATCATTAGATTCACGCCCTATTTTTTAGAAAACGATCATAAGGTTTATAGAAAATAACCCATAGTGCAATAAGTGTCAATGCGGAGACAGTAGTCAAAATTGCGCCAAGGGTAAGCGCTGTATTGCGATAGGTGAAGGTGACGGTGTGTGTACCTTCCGTAAGGTAAAGACCTGCCATGGCACCGCCGATGATCTGGGTTTCTACCGGCTCACCATCCACCGTTGCATACCAATTGCCGGTTTGAGGAATAGAGGTATAGAGCAGACCGTCCCGGTCACAGGTGATCGTACCTGCAATGTAGGTCGTGCTAAATTCCGTCAAATCAAGGGTAGATGCTTCCAAAACGCTGTAAGCCTGCCGGAAAAGCTGCTGATTGAGAATGCCGTTATCAATGGTGATTTTACCGCTTTCGCCGGCTTTGCAAGTGAATACGATGTCGATTCGGTCTCCGGGTACCACATCAGACACAGCAATCATTTGCGGTAATGAGTAAGCTTCGCCATACAAATACGTGCCGTTTTTCCGGACGGTGTAGGAATTGCGCTTAGTCTGGTCGATGTCAATACAGAAGAAGCCTTCTTCCTGAGGATAGTAGGAGAAGGTGACCTTGCCATCGCTGGTGGCCTTATAGTTGCAAACACCGGAGCCGGATACGTTACTCAGAGTGATATCTGCGTTGGCTGTGATTTGCAGATTACTGCCCTCAACGGAGGACCAAACACCGGGCACTCCGGATGCGGCTTCAAGCAAATCATTTTGGAACAGGAAACGGTCGCCCTTTACCACAAACTCCACATCTGCCAGGGCTTCATTTGCCAAGAATCCCAAGGGGAGATAGGCGTTGTTTTCCAGCAGCGCTACATTTCCGAAGCGGTTGACTTCATCAAAATAGCTGTTTTCTTCCACTCTGCCGTCCCGTTCCAGCATATACTTCAGATTCAAAAACAGGTTTGCAACAGGGGAGCTCTCCTCAAAGCAGTAGCGGTTATAGGTGTTCTTTGAGGGATAGCCTAAGGCCTGCATAAATTCCGTAACATTTACATAGGCAGAACTTGAGAAGGTGGAAATGCCGTTATAGCCGTTGAGCGCACCGTCGTTAAGGGACTGGTTGTGGGTGGTTTCTGCCCGATAGAATAAGGTGTCTTTTTCCAGCTCCTCCATATAGGCGATGGCGCTGTTGGTGTCTGCGGGATTTTTGGGATAGTAGTTGATATCCGTACCTGCAAACTGCATACCGTAGTTGGCGAGGTTCAAAATCAGCTCGATGATCATAATGCCGGCCAGTGTTCGGCTGCACAGAGCATAGCGGCCTGCCTGAAGACGTTTAACCTGCTCTTTTTTCATTTTCTTTGGGGCGGAGACTGGGATCTGGTGGTAAGTGAACACCAAAACGTACAAAGCCAAGAGAACCACATTAAACAGCATATAGACAGGCTCTGTGTGCTTTGGAAAACAGTAAACAATGCCGATTGACAATGCAGCTGCGGTTAAGATCTGCCAGGCGGCAAGGGTTTTCCAAAGTAAAAATGCCCGATATGCCATAACGAGAAGCACAAAAGAGAACAGGAAGGAAAACCGATAGGGGATCATATTGGTAAAATGGAAGCCGTGCCAGATATAGTCCAGCTGACGAATGGCAAAGCTGAGCATAAAAAAGATGAGAAGAGAAATGTTGCAAATCTTGTCTCGAAGCTTAATTTCTTTCGAGGTTATAAAGAAAAATCCCAATAAAATTGCAACCGCACCGCTGTACACATTGGGCAGACCTTCTTTAAAGGTGGGTGTGATACCTGCATTCATATTGCCGGCTACTTTTCCCAAAGCTTCAAAAAGGCCTTTTAGGTTGTGCTCCGTTACCATATTGAGCTTGAATTGTTCCGGGAAAGTATTTACAGAGGATTGGGTGTTTTGCAGGGAAACATAGGCAGGCAGCTCCAAAACAAGGGTCATACCCAGCGCCAACAGGGAGAAAACAGCCATAAGGGCTAAATCTGTGGCGGTTTTTTTGATGCTTTTAAACTTACAGATCTCGTAACAAATAAAAGCAAGGAAAATAAAAATGCACACAAAAAAGCCGGCATAATAATTGGAAAACACAGCTAAGAATAAGGTCAGCGTGTAGAGCATAAATTTCCGCTTTTCCAGCAGGCTGATCATACCCCATACGATCAAAGGCAGCAGCGCAAATGCGTCTACCCACATAATGTTCCATTGGTAGCCCAACGCCCAAGCGCAGGTGGCATAGAAAGCGCCAAAAAGCACAATAGACCAATCGTTGCGGCCAAAAATCTTCTTTAAAAACAGTGCGAAGAACAATCCGGCGAAGCCAAGCTTAATGGGCAGCAGCATAGAAAAGTAGCCCATCACCATGCTGTCCGGCAGCAGAAGCGACAGAAAATTCAAAGGCGATGCAAGGTAATAGGCAAAAAGACCCAAATAGTCCATACCCATACCCACGCTCCAGGTCCATTGCAGACCCTCGCCGGATAGAATGGTCTCCCGCATATCTACAAAGAAAGGATAGTATTGGTGATACATATCCGAATACAGCACGGAAAGATGCCCAAAGGGATAAAACCCTCGGAAGATCATAACGCCGGTCATTCCCAAAAAGGGAACGAGGAAGGCAAGGAGCAGGGGAGAGATAGACCACTTTCTTTTGGTAAGGAAATCCATATTCGGTAAACGGAGCAGATGCATCAGTAAGCCTCCAAATAAAACATTTTATATAGTTTACCATATATTTCCCAAAGGGTAAAGAGCTTTATGAAAAAAACGCAAAACAAGACCCTTCCCAAAGCGGGAAAGGTCTTGTTGGTACTATAAAATCAAACAAATAACCCCGTTTGCGCCTTCGTTGACCACCCGGCTCAGGCAGCCACGGAACTTGGTGCGCACATCTTCGGGGGTGCGTACCAGCTTGGCGGTAAGACCCTCCTGGATCAAGGCGTAAACGCTCTTGCCAAAGATGTTGCTCTCCCACAGCTTTTCCGGGGATTCTCCTGCCCAATAGCCAATTAAATCCCGGGATTGTTTTTCGTCGCCCACCATAGGGGAAATTTCCGTATCAATATCCACACGAATCATATGAATGGATGGTGCGCCAGCTTTCAGCTTTACACCAAAAGCACCGTTCTTTTTGAGGATCTCCGGTGTCTCCAGCTTCATTTCCTCTGCGCTGGGCATTACGATGCCATAACCGGTAGCTTTTACAGAGGAGAGGGCATCAGCAATTTTATCATATTCCCGTTTGGTTTCGGCAAGGGAAGTCAGATAAGCAAGAAGCTGGGCGTCATTTTCAATGGGAATCCCGGCCTTTGCGCTGAGAATCTCATAAAACAGCGACTCCGGGAAGGTCAGTGCGCAGGAAACGGTACCTGTGCCCAAATCGATTGCCCGAATCCTAAAGTCCAAAACGCCCTCTAATTCGCTTAGCGATGATAATGTCATTTCCGCCTGTGCAAGGGAAGAGATTTCCTCTGCTCGCTGCAAAAGCGCTTCATACAAAGCGGATTTAACGGGGTGGCTCATTTCCAGAGCGTCCATCCAACGGGGCAGATAAATGTGGAGCTG
>JAZKXS010000038.1:0-4616 GCA_045611745.1 Faecousia sp. | reverse complement strand
AAGGCTCTGTCCACCATCAATAAGATGAGCGACGAAGAGCTGATGAACGTTATGGAGACCTTCCTGGAAGGTAAGTGCCTGCGCTCCACCCAGCGTCTGGGTGAAACAAAGGACGTAAAGGAGCTGGCTATCCGCTTTATCCTGTACGGCACACTGTCTGAAATCTTTGCCCGTGAGACCGGCTTCCATATGGGTATGGGCGGCTCTATGCACGCATTCTTCCTGCCTTTCGGCATCTACCCCAATAACGCCATCGTCGGCGGCTCCGGTACCATTTCCACCGGTTCTGCGCTGTATAAGAAGGTCAACAACAAGAAGGGCATCGTTGTATGTAACATCGGTGATGCTTCTATGGCTCGCGGCCCTGTTTGGGAAGCACTGAACTTCTCTGCAATGGATCAGTATAAGACATTGTGGGAGAGCCACAATGACGGTATGCCCATTCTCTACAACATCTTCAATAACTCCTACGGTATGGGCGACCAGACCCGTGGCGAGACCATGGGCCAAGGCTGTATGAGCCGGATCGCTTCCGGTGTCAGCCCCACCCAGTTCCACGCAGAAACTGTTGACGGCTTCAATCCTCTGGCTGTGATCGACGCTATGGAGCGCAAGCTGGAGCTGCTGAGAAACGGCAAGGGCCCCGTGATGCTGGAGACCATTACTTACCGCTTCTCCGGTCACTCTGTTTCCGACCAGAACGCTTACCGTACCAAGGAAGAGATGGATGCCTGGAAGGAATACGATCCTCTGACCACCTATCCTGCAAGCCTTGTTGAGGCTGGCATCGCAACCCAGGCTGAGATCGACGCTATTTTGGAAGAGACCAAGGCTCGTATGACTATGATCTGCAAGGCAGCTGCCGATCCTGAGATCAGCCCCTACTGCGACTTTAAGAAAGACCCCGCTGTTGTGGAGCGCCTGATGTACTCCAACGAGCAGGTTGTTGCCTTTGACGACCGTGAGCCTGAGTTCACCGTTCCTAAGGAAGAGGCCGAGGGCTACAAGAAGATCAAGGCCAAGCAACGCAGCCCCATCGGTGCAGACGGCAAGCCTGTCTCCAAGATGAAGCTGTATAACCTCCGTGACGGTATCTCCGAAGTTATCTGGGATCGCTTCTACGAAGACCCCACCCTGATCGCCTACGGCGAAGACTGCCGTGACTGGGGCGGCGCATTCGCAGTTTACCGTGGTATGATGGACGCACTGCCTCACTGCCGTATCTTCAACTCTCCCTTGGCAGAAGCCGCAATCGTCGGTACTGCTGTTGGCTACGCTCTCTCCGGCGGCCGTGCACTGGTTGAGCTGATGTACGCTGACTTCATCGGCTGCGCCGGTGACGAGATCTTCAACCAGATGTCCAAGTGGCAGTCCATGTCCGCCGGCATTCTGAAGATGCCTCTGGTGCTCCGTGTCTCCGTCGGTTCTAAGTACGGTGCACAGCACTCTCAGGACTGGACAGCTCTTTGCGCTCACATTCCCGGCTTGAAGGTTTGCTTCCCCGCAACACCTTGGGAAGCTAAGGGTCTGATGGAATCTGCCCTGAAGGGTACGGACCCTGTTGTATTCTTTGAAAGCCAGAGAATTTACGACGTTGGCGAGCAGTTCCACGCCGGCGGCGTTCCTGCTGAGCGTTATGAGATTCCCTTTGGCGATGTAAACAAGGTTCGTGACGGTAAGGATGTTACCATTTTGACCATCGGCGCTGTTTTGTACCGTGCTATGGATGCTGCCAAGGAGCTTTCTGAAAAGTACGGTATGGAAGCAGATGTTTTGAACATTCACTCTCTGGTACCTCTGGATTACACCAAGATCATCGAGTCCGTCAAGAAGACCGGCAAGGTTATCCTGGTATCCGATGCCTGCGCAAGAGGCTGCTTCATGAACGATGTTGCTAAGAACATCACTGAGCTGTGCTTCGACGATCTGGATGCACCTCCCGTTGTCATCGGTGCTAAGAACTGGATCACACCTCCCTACGAGTTCGACGAGTTCTTCTTCCCCCAGGCAACCTGGATCATCGACGCCATCAACGACAAGCTCGTACCTCTGGACGGCCACGTTTCTACCACCGGCTGCACGGAAGCAGAAGCAATCCGTCGGGCAAAAGACGGCGTGTAATCCTATGGAGCTACAACGCACTTGTAATGCCGGTGTCCTCGTGATACTCGATGGCATATCCATATTGCTGGACGGTCTGTGCGAAGCCTTAGACGGCTATTTGCCTACACCACCGACCATTGTCCGATCCCTTCTGGACAACCCACCGGATCTGCTGATCTTTACCCACAGCCACCCGGATCATTATGCTGATGCGTTGCTTCTCCCTTATAAAACCCAAAAATGACGGCCCATTATTGGGCCGGTATCCTTCCTTGAGAAGAAAATACAAGTAGGGGAGGTAACGGTAAGTGCGGTGGAAACCCGGCATTTGGGAAAAACCGAGCCGGGACGGCAGCACCATAGCTTTGTGATCGAGGGCAGCAAATGTATTTGGTTTATGGGCGATGCCTCGCCTATGGAGCTTAAGAAGCTGGCCACCTTTCCAAAGCCGGATGTGCTGATTGTGCCCTATGCCTATGCCAATACGGTGCAAGCGTGGGAAAAGACAAAACAGCTTTGCAGCGGCACTGTGGTCGTACTGCACCTGCCGGAGAAAGAGAATGACCCCCACGGTCTTTGGCAGCAGGTGGAGACGGCAACACAAGGGGATTCTTCCTTGTGGATTCCCCGAATCGGGGCGTGCAAAAGCCTATAAAGTTGTTGACATCTGCCTTATTCAGAGTTAAAATTTATGAGTAATATATTATTTAGGAGGCACCTTATATGATCCATCCAAGAGTAATTGTTGTAAAAAATCCCGAAGAAATGGGCGTGATCGCTGCTGACCAGTTCGAGGCAATGATTCAGGCCAAGCCTGCTGCCGTTATCGGCCTTGCTACCGGTTCTACACCCCTGCCCCTGTACCGGGAACTGATCCGCCGTGAAAAAGCCGGCAAGATCGATTTTAGCCGTGTCCGTTCCGCAAATTTGGACGAGTATAAGGGCCTTGCACCCGACCACGAGCAGAGCTACCGCAAGTTTATGCAGGATAATCTCTTTGACCATATCTCCATTAAGCCCGAAAACACCATCGTTCCCGACGGCTTGGCTGCAGATGTGGACGCTATGTGCGCAGCTTATGAAGCAAAAATCGAAGAGTGGGGCGGTGTTGACCTGCAGCTTCTGGGCATTGGTCACGATGGCCACATCGGCTTTAACGAGCCGGACGATCATTTCCCTGCAATGACCCATGAGGTCAAGCTGACAGAAATGACCATCGATGCCAATAAGCGCTTTTTCGACTCTATCGACGATGTACCCAAGTCCGCATTTACCATGGGCATTGGTACCATTATGGCTGCCAAGAACATCGTGATGGTCGTCACTGGCGCAGATAAGAAGGAAATCCTTAAAAAGACCTTCTGGGGCCCTGTGGATCCCCAGGTTCCTGCTTCCATTCTGCAGTTCCACCCCAACGTGGTGCTGGTCTGCGACGAAGCTGCCTATCCCTTCTAAATCAAAAAGTCCGACAGAATTTTCTGTCGGACTTTTCTTATGGTAATGTATTGTAATAGTCGCAGGGGAGCATTGCGTTGTTGGCCTGAATAAAGTTTTCGGCTTTTTGCTGCATCTGGCGCAAATATTCTTCTGTAATAGGAATGTTGTTTTTGTTTGCCAGGATATCATAGCTTGCGGTGGTGCTGTTGCGGAAAGCAACCACACCGTCAGCGATCCAGCTTCCGTCGGGGAAGTAGGCGCAGCCGCTGTAATTGGGGTCAAAAACATCATGTCCCAAATATTGGTAGGGGGATTGGATGCCCAGGAGATTGAGCATCGTGGGTACTAAGTCTGCGGTGAACATCGTCTTGTCGATCTGCTGTGCAGGCTTGTCCGCAGACCAGATGAAGCAGGGCGTTTTCTCCAAAAGCAGCTCGTGATCCACACCGGACAGCGCCAGCAGCTCCTCTTGATTGTTGTAGCCGTAGATATAGTGGTCAGCCACCGCTACAATAATGGTGTTTTCCAGAAGATCACGCTTTGTAAGCTCGTCGATGAGCATTGCAAACAGGTCGTCCACCATTTTTGCCTTGACCCGGGCGCAATCCTCTTCTTCGCTGCCGTATTTGCCTTCATATTCGGGGTACTTGGAGAGGGCATAGGCGCTGAGCGGTTCGTTATAGGCGTAGCTTAAATGGGCAGACCGGGTGATGATGTTATTAAAGGTTTTGCCCTCCCGGAAGAAAATGTTAGAAAGCTCCGGATTGGTAAAGACGGTACATTCGTCAAACAGGGCGTTTTCGTCGTCGGTAAATTCACAGAAACCGTTATAGTCGTTATAGCCCCATAACGGCTCGAAAGTACCTCTGCTGTAAAAATCAGGCTCGTTATAGTGAAATACCTCAGCTGAATAGCCATTTTGACTTACTTGATTTGCGATGGATTGGGGGAAATGATTGCTGTCATACTGAAACAGGCTTCCAACGCTGGTGGGCAAATAAATGCCGGTGTTGATGCAAAGCTCCGAGCTTAATGTCCGGGCGCTGCCGAAGCCGGGGGAGTAGAAATCGCTAAAG
>JAZKXS010000037.1:0-3907 GCA_045611745.1 Faecousia sp. | reverse complement strand
ACCAGCAACCTTTCCGGCAGCTTCAACGCAGCTCGCATCGCCAAGGAAGAATATGAAGCTGCATATCCTGATCGTAAGGTATATGTGATCGATTCGCTGTCTGCCGGTCCGGAGCTGAAGCTGATTGCCAATCGTATTTTGGAAATGATCAAGAGCTCTGCTATTTATGAAGATATTTGCCAAAAGATAGCCGAGTATCAGGAAAAGACCCATCTGATCTTCTGCCTGGAATCTATGAAAAATTTGGCCAACAACGGTCGTGTTAGTCCTTTGGTTGCCAAGCTTGCCGGCGTTTTGGGTATTCGCGCCATTGGCAAGGCCAGCGACGTAGGTACGCTGGAGATGCTGGATAAGGTACGGGGCGAGAAGGGCGCTGTTGCCAAGATCTTTGAGCATATGCAGGCGATGGGCTACAAGGGCGGAAAGGTACTTATTGACAACTGCTGCAACCTGCCTGCGGCAAGAGCATTGCAGGAGCTGGTGCAAAATAAATTCCCCAAGGCACAGGTGATTCACGATACCTGCAAGGGCCTTTGCAGTTTTTATGCAGAAAAGGGTGGCCTGATGGTAGGCTTTGAAAGCGTATAATATTTTGACCGCTGCAGAAATCTTCCGCAGCGGTCTTGATTATTTGGGAATTAAGGGTTATAATGAACATCAGAAAAATTGAGAAGGATGGCGGATCCCTATGATTGGCTTTGACAACGATAAATACATCCAAATACAGTCTGCCCACATTCGGGATCGTATCGATACCTTTGGCGGTAAGCTCTATTTGGAGTTTGGCGGCAAACTTTATGATGATTACCACGCGGCCAGGGTGCTTCCTGGTTTTCAGCCGGACAGCAAGCTGCGTATGCTGCTGCAGATCAAAGAAAAGGTGGAGGTGGTCATTACCATCAACACCGATGACATTGAGAAAAATAAGGTTCGGGGCGACTTGGGCATTACCTATGACCGAGATGTGATTCGGCTCATTGATATTTTCCGGGGACTTGGCTTGTATGTCAGCTCTGTGGTGTTGACTCGCTTTAATGGGCAGATCAGCGCAAAGGCTTTTCAGGCAAGGCTGGAGGCCATGGGCATTCGGGTATACCATCACTATGAGATCGAGGGTTATCCTGCGAATATTTCTCATATCGTCAGCGATGAGGGATATGGCAAGAATGAATTTATTGAGACCAGCAGAGAGCTGGTTGTGATTACTGCTCCCGGTCCGGGCAGCGGTAAGCTGGCGACCTGTTTGAGTCAGCTTTATCACGAGCATAAGCGTGGGATAAAGGCCGGCTATGCAAAGTTTGAAACATTTCCGATTTGGAATTTGCCACTGAACCATCCGGTGAACCTTGCTTATGAAGCGGCGACGGCAGATTTGCACGATGTGAATATGATCGATCCGTTTCATTTGGAGGCCTATGGTAAGCTGACGATCAATTACAATCGTGACGTGGAAGCGTTCCCTGTGCTGGTTGCTATGTTCGAGCGGATTTTGGGAGAATGCCCCTACAAATCCCCTACGGATATGGGCGTGAATATGGCAGGCTTGTGCATTACGGACGATAAGGTGTGCGCAGAAGCTTCCCGACAGGAAATTCTCCGTCGGTATTACGATATTATGTGTCTGCAGAAGCAAGGAAAGGCTACGGATGCGGAAGTTCTGAAAATGGAACTTCTGATGAAAAAGGCCGGCGTCAGTGCAGGAGAACGGAAAGTGGTAGCACCTGCCCTTAAAAAGGCAGAGCAGACCGGAAAACCGGCTGCGGCCATGGAGCTTCGAGACGGGCGGATCGTCACGGGCAAAACGTCTCCGCTTTTGGGCGCATCGGCGGCGTTGGTGCTTAATGCCCTTAAAGAGCTGGCAGGTATGCCGGACGATCTGCATTTGATTGCGCCGGAGGTTATTGACCCCATTCAGCATTTGAAGGTGGATCATTTCGGTAACCGTAACCCCCGTCTGCATACGGATGAGGTGCTGATTGCGCTATCTATTTGCGCTGCCAGCGATCCCAGAGCCGAGATGGCCATGGAGCAACTGCCCAAATTGCGTGGTTGCCAGGTGCACTCGTCGGTGATCTTGTCGCCGGTAGACGAAAAGACATTTAAACGGTTGGGTGTAAACCTTACTTGCGAACCGAGATATAAAGGATAAAATGAACCAGCGGTGTAGAGTACACCGCTGGTTTTAATTTATAAATTTAGAAAGGCGACCGGAAAGCTGCCAAGCGAGCAATAGTTTCATGGCGTCCGGCAGTAGGTAGGGGAGAACACACTTTATCAAGACCAGGGGAAGGGTGACGGGATCTGTTTGTGCATAAACGGCCCAAAACCAGACCGTTCCAAAGATATAGCAAGAAAGAAGTCCCAGTATCATAGAGAAAAGGCGAACAGTGGGAGAGGGGGTCAGTGCCGAAGTGATCAGCCAGTACAGCAGCGCTGCAACCACAAAGCCAACAAGATAGCCTCCGGTTACGTCCAACAAAGCGCCAATGCCGCCCCGAAAACCGGAAAAGGCAGGAAATCCAACCATTCCCAGCAACAGATAGGTAATAACGGAGATGGTGCCGTATTTTCCGCCCAATGCGCCAAGACACAGGAACAGGCCAAATGTCTGCAGGGTAAAAGGACTGTCGCCAAAGGGGAGAGAGATCCATGCGCAAATAACCATCAACGCAGAAAACAATCCGCAAAGCGCAAGCTGTTTCGTCTTCATAAATTCCCTCCTTTCCGCAATTAAAGATAGCAGAAGGGGAGGAGAAAGTCAATTTATTATCAAAAATAAATCTACGAAATGGACAAAAATTATACAAAAAATTTGTGATATTTTCTGAAAAAAATAGTTGACAAACGGTGCCGTGCGTGTTAAAATGATCGAGCGTGTGTGGGCGAAGTCTGCACATTGCACTGCGATGATGCAGGAGATTGCGCCAAAAGGCGGTAACTTCTGCGGAGTATGTCCGGTCATCGGGCGGCTGAACTGTCCTGTTTTGCGCTGCGTATATCGCTGTGGCAGGAAACGGTCGGCCTTGCGTCGGCCATTTTTCATGGCTCGGAATGATACGCACGGAGGCGTGAACAACAGTTCGACCGTACCCAGGCACCAAGAAAACTGAGTACGTTTTACAAGGAGGAAACACAAAATGGCAAACCAAATGATCCGCATCCGGCTGAAGGCTTACGATCACCAGCTGATCGACGCCAGCGCAGCCAAAATCGTTGAGACCGCAAAGCGTAACGGCGCTGCCGTTTCCGGTCCCATCCCCCTGCCCACCAAGAAGGAAGTTGTTACTATTCTTCGCGCTGTTCATAAGTACAAGGACAGCCGTGAGCAGTTCGAGATGAGAACCCATAAGAGACTTATCGACATCTTAAGACCCAGCAACAAGACCGTTGAGGCGTTGATGGGCTTAGAGCTCCCCGCTGGTGTTGAAATCGAGATCAAGCTCTGATTTTCAACCAACAAGCAGGAGGGTCATGTCGGAGAGATCCGACCAATAACCTAAAGGAGGATACAAAATGCAGAAGGCAATCATCGGCAAGAAGATCGGTATGACACAGATCTTCGACGAAAAGGGCAGAGTCGTTCCCGTAACAGTTGTGGAAGCCGGTCCCTGTGTTGTTACACAGAAGAAGACTGTTGAAAACGACGGCTATGAAGCAATTCAGGTAGGCTTCGGCGATCAGAAGCCGCAGCGCGTATCTAAGCCCCTCATGGGTCACTTCAACAAGGGCAATGTTGCTCCGAAGAAGGTCCTCAAGGAGTTCAGACTCAGCGATTGCTCCGCTTACAACGTAGGCGACCTCATCAAGGCTGACGTTTTTGCAAGCGGCGACAAGATCGACGTAACAGGCACCAGCAAGGGTAAGGGCTATGCAGGCGTTATCAAGCGCTGGGGCTTCCACAGGAAGT